>VMTF01000026.1 GCA_013791705.1 Sphingomonadales bacterium
CAGTTTGGCTAGGAGAACCCTAGTTCCTTCTCGTACGCCTTCTGATCCATTGAGCAGTCGACGAGCTCGAGAAACTTGGGCTTGGTCAACCCGACTTGCCTCGCCATTGCTTTGAGCAGCGGGTCTCCTAAAGTCTTGTAGGATGAGCCATGGCTGGTTTTCGTCTTTTTGGCCGTCTTCTTACCGTCTAGGTTCCAGTAAATATAGAAGTGATGATGTGAATCATCTTTGCGAAAGCCCTTTTTAAGCAAGGCAGCCTCTACAGTGCTCCGATCTCTGGTCATCAGGCGATCACCCGGAATCGGTCTCGCAACGAGCCAGCCAATACTAACGCATCCTCTGCCAACTCATTGTCAGGAGCGTCGGCGTATTGCCTCCACAGAACATCGACTTCTTCTAAGATCGCTGCCTTCAAACCATCTAACGTCTCAGCGCAGGCATCAATGCTGAGTTTATCATCTGAGAACCGGAACAACCGGTCCTCCAGATCGTATGTCGCGCGGATCGATAACGGAGGGTCAGCCCGCAGACGTTGTCTCCCAACGACGATCTCCTCGATCCTGGGAATCGTGGGCTCAAGTTCGGCGATTTCCTGTAAGCTCTTAAAACCCGTGACGTCGCCAGCGGTATTGGCGCTCGGAATGCCAGTCAATCGCACCCGCTTCCTTACATTGGCCTGCAACCATGGCTCAATCAGCAGAGGATAGTCGACACGGAGAGTCCGATACCCACTCGGCTTTACGGTCAAAACTGTCCGGCCATAGTCGATCGCTTGCAGGCGACCTACAATATCTTCAGGCTCTTCTGTCGGCTTCGGCCCTGACCTAACCTTGTCGATCAGCTTGCGAGCTCTGTCCGCCTTGAACTTGTAGCGGCCCCTCGGCCCCACCCTAATGGACACTTGAAGGTCTTCGCCTTCCGGAGGCAAAAGATCGGCAGCCGCTTGCGCCATAAACCAGCGCTCCTTGGCCCTAGGAAGAATTCGGCGAAGTTCGGCCTCCTTCCCGCTGTCGAAAGCTGACAGCGATGCCAGAAGGCGCTCTCGTGCTGAACAGGCAGCTGGCGTGAACTGGCCAGCCAATGACGCCACATTGAATGGCTGCACGTGACTGCCGTGCTCGGGAGCGCGACATATGATGGCAAAATCCCGCTTAACCTTAGCGGTCGGCTTCAACCGCTGCCCGAGTACGCGGCCTTCTTCGCGCATCCCAAGGATAAGCACCATTCGCTGAAGGGCGCCGAGGGAGGCGATGACGGCATCTGCTGGTGCACCGTTCAGGCGTCGCACAGTTGGGCCATCGAACTTCAGTTCGATGTCCTCTGGTGTTGCGGTAGTACCCTTCGGCACCTTTGATTGCTTCGCTCGGGAGATGAGGGATGCTGCCTGATCGGTTGTCTGGGCTGAGCCGTATGCGCCGCGAACTCACCATCGGACGCCGTAGTGAATTTCTCGTTCACACCTGTGGTCACCGTCAACCGGGCGTCAAGACATACTTGGACGACCTTCGTACCCGCCCGCTTGATGGAGACGACACCCGCCTGGAGACGTCTGAGGCGAGGGTCTAGGATAAGACCTCCCCCGCCATCCCCCGCAACGCCTCTTCAAAGACCGCCGCCGGCTGCCCGCC
>VMTF01000208.1 GCA_013791705.1 Sphingomonadales bacterium
GACCAACAAATATGCCGAAGGCTATACGGGCAAGCTCTATTATGGCGGCTGCGAATATGTCGAAGAGATAGAGACGCTGGCGATCGAACGCGCCAAGAAGCTGTTCGGCGCGCAGTTAGCCAACGTTCAGTCCAATTCCGGCAGCCAGATGAACCAGGCGGTGTTCCTCGCCCTGCTGCAGCCGGGCGACAGCTTCATGGGGCTGGACCTCGCGGCGGGCGGACACCTCACCCACGGTTCGCCGGTCAACATGAGCGGCAAGTGGTTCAAGCCGATCCCCTACACCGTCCGCCCCGACGATCACCTGATCGACATGGACGAGGTTGCCCGGATCGCGCGCGAGAACAAGCCGAAGCTGATCATCTGCGGCGCTACCGCCTATTCACGCTTCTGGGATTTCAAACGCTTCCGCGAGATTGCGGACGAAGTGGGCGCATACCTGCTGGCCGACATGTCGCATTTCTCCGGCCTCGTCGCAGGCGGCGTGCACCCCTCCCCGGTCGCCCATGCCCATGTGACGACGACCACCACCCACAAGTCGCTGCGCGGCCCCCGCTCGGGCATCATCCTCACCAACGACGAGGCGATCGCCAAGAAAGTCAACTCGGCGATCTTCCCGGGGATGCAGGGCGGCCCCCTGATGCACGTCATTGCCGCCAAGGCAGTGGCCTTTGCAGAGGCGATGCAACCCGAATTCAAGGTCTATGCACAGGCCGTGGCAGACAACGCCAAGGCGCTCGCCGCCAGCCTCAAGGAGCAGGGCCTCGACATCGTTTCGGGCGGCACGGACAA
Organism: Sphingomonadales bacterium; assembly: GCA_013791705.1. Lineage (GTDB taxonomy): Bacteria > Pseudomonadota > Alphaproteobacteria > Sphingomonadales > Sphingomonadaceae > Novosphingobium. Next base: position 793 of record VMTF01000208.1, read on the forward strand.
CCACCTGATGCTGGTCGACCTGCGCCCCTATGGGGCCAAGGGCAAGCACGCCGAAAAGGCACTCGATCGCGCCGCGATCACCTGCAACAAGAACGCCATCCCTAATGACCCGGAAAAGCCGTTCGTCACTTCGGGCGTACGCCTCGGCAGCCCGGCCGCCACGACCCGCGGGTTTGGCACGGCTGAATTCACGCTGATCGGCAAGTTCATTGCAGAAGTGGTTGATGGAATGCGGAAGAACGGCGACGAAGGCGACGCGCAGGTGGAGCAGTCTGTCCGCGCCCGCGTCGAGGAACTCTGCGCGAAATTCCCGATCTATCCCGATCTCTCCTACACGGGCCGCTGACGCTTGCGCTGTCCGTTCTGCGCGCATGACAACAGCCAGGTGAAGGACTCGCGCCCCACCGAGGATAACACCGCGATCCGGCGGCGGCGCCAGTGCGAGGGCTGCGGCGCGCGCTTCACCACGTTCGAGCGCGTGCAATTGCGCGAGATCATGGTGATGAAATCCAGCGTCGACGGCGGGCCGGAGCGGCGCGAACCGTTCGACCGGCGCAAGATCGAACAGTCCGTCACCCTCGCCTGCCGCAAGCGCAATGTCTCGCAGGAACGGATCGACCAACTCGTCTCGGGTATTCAGCGCCAGATCGAGACGCTCGGCGACAGCGAGGTGCCGACCAAGGCAATCGGTGAAATGGTCATGGAAGGCCTGCGCCAGCTCGACAGCGTGGCCTATATCCGGTTCGCCAGCGTCTATCGCGATTTCAGCGAGGCGAAGGACTTCGAGGAATTCGCCAGCAGCGTGCGCGATGTCGGGCAAGGCTGAGCAACCGCTGATCGTGCTCGTCCGGCCGCAACTGGGGGAGAATATCGGGAAGGCGGCGCGGGCCATGCTCAATTTCGGATTGACCGAACTGCGCCTCGTCGCCCCGCGCGACGGCTGGCCCAATCCGAGCGCCGGGCCGGCTGCCGCAGGGGCCGATCTGGTGCTCGAACGCGCGACCGTTCACGAAACGCTGGCCGAAGCCGTGGCGGATTGCGCCCACGTCTATGCGACGACCGTGCGCAAGCGCGGCGTGACCAAGCCGGTACTGACGCCCGAAGCGGCCGCGCGCGAGGTTCACGGCCACGTCGGGCGCTCGGCGTTCGTGTTCGGGCCGGAACGCTCCGGACTGGAAACCGACGATGTCGCTCTCGCGCGGGCGATCGTGACCGTGCCGATCAACCCTGAGTTTGCCTCGCTCAACCTGGCCCAGGCGGTAATTCTGTGCGCCTACGAGTGGTCGAAGTCGGCAAGCCTCGTGCAACCGACCGTTGAGGAAATTCTCCCCCCCGCCCCGCAGGATGAACTGGAGGGAATGATCGTTCAATTCGAAACGCTGCTCGAGCCGTTCGGCTATTTCCGGCCACCGAGCCGGGCAGCAACGACGCGCCGCACCTTGCGCAATATCCTGACCAAGCCGGGCTGGAACCACCTGGAAGTGCGCACCCTGCGAGGCGCGCTTTCCGCATTGCGGCGGCGCATAGAGCCCTGAGGCTCAGGGTTTGCGCAATTCGTCCCAGTGTGCCGCCTCGTAGTCGATCGAGGCTTCGACCAGGCAATCCCACATCTCGGCGAGCGCGGTTTCGGGCAAACCGGCGCGGGCAGCCAGACGGCGCACGTTGACGATGACTTCGGCCTTGCGGGCCTCATCACGCACCGCCTCGCGGCTTGGCTTGATCCGGGCGGCAGCGCGCATGTAGCCGAACCGGCGTTCCAACAGGGCCACGAGCGCGGCGTCGGTGGCGTCCACTCCGGCCCGAACGTCGGCCATGGTGGTGCAATCATCAGGGGATTCGGGAATCATGTGCGGGAAATGCCCCGCCATCGCCCGCCTGTCGAGCGGGCTGTCACACTTGACTTTCCGGGACTTCCTGTTCATGGGCGCCCCTTCGCAATTGGCCCTGCACTCCCGGTGAAGCAGTGGCCGCGTCCGGTAATTGGCCGGACGGTGCGATTTCCGGGACTTGAAGGCGGACGGATGGCGTCTGCCCACGCAAATTGAAAGGCCCTCACGCATGTCGAAGCGTAAGGCATCGAAGTACAAAATTGATCGCCGTCTTGGTGAAAATATCTGGGGCCGCCCGAAAAGCTCGGTCAACCGCCGCAGCTATGGCCCCGGCCAGCACGGCCAGCGCCGCAAGAGCAAGGTGTCTGACTATGGCATCCAGTTGCGCGCCAAGCAGAAGCTCAAGGGCTACTACGGCGACGTGACCGAGAAGCAGTTCAAGCGCACCTACCAGGAAGCCGCGAAGATCAAGGGCGACACCGGCCAGAACCTGATCGGCCTGCTCGAACAGCGGCTCGACATGGTGGTCTATCGCTGCAAGTTCGCGCCGACCGTCTTTTCAGCCCGCCAGATCGTTTCGCACGGCCACATCCGGGTGAACGGTGTGAAGTGCAACATCGCCTCGCGCCGCATCCGCCCCGGTGACGTGATCACGCTGGGTGACAAGGCCAAGGAAATGGCCCTCATCGCGGAAGCCCAGTCGCTCGCCGAACGCGAGATTCCGGACTATGTCTCGCCGGACGGCACCGACAAGGCAACTTTCGTCCGCGTCCCGACGCTCGACGAAGTGCCCTATCCGGTGAAGATGGAACCGAATCTGGTCGTCGAGTTCTACTCGCGCTGATTTTGGCCACAGGCCCGAAACAAGAGGGGCGGTCCTGCGGGGCCGCCCTTTTCGTTTGCGCAATGCTCGCTGTCAGCGCTTGAGGTAATCGCGCCGGAAGTTGGCCGCGAACCGGGCGAAAGTCCCCGCCGCGATCGCATCGCGCATCGCCTGCATCAGTTGCTGGTAAAACGCGAGGTTGTGCTCGGTCAGCAGCATCGCGCCGAGAATTTCACCCGATTTGTGGAGGTGATGCAGATAGGCGCGGCTGTAATTGGCGCAGGTATAGCACGAGCAGCGTGGATCAAGCGGGCCGGTATCCTCGGCATGCCTGGCGTTGCGCAAATTGACCGGGCCGCTCCAGGTAAAGCCCTGGCCGTTGCGGCCCGAGCGGCTTGGCAGCACGCAATCGAACATGTCGACCCCGCGCTCGACCGCGCCGACCAGATCGTCGGGCTTGCCCACGCCCATCAGGTAGCGCGGGGCGGCGGCGGGAAGCTGTCCGGCCGCGAAATCGAGCGTGGCGAACATCGCCTCCTGCCCTTCGCCCACGGCAAGACCGCCGATCGCGTAGCCATCGAAGCCGATATCGGCCAGCGCATCGGCCGACCGGCAGCGCAGTTCCTCGTCAAGCGCGCCCTGCTGGATGCCGAACAGCGCCGAGCTTTCAGCGTGTTCGGCGCCCGCGTCAAACGCAGCGCGGCTGCGCTTGGCCCAACGCATCGACATTTCCATCGACCGCCCAATTTCTTCGCGCGGACGATCGGCGCGCGGGCATTCGTCAAACGCCATGACGATATCCGAGCCGAGCATCCGCTGGATTTCCATCGAGCGTTCCGGGGTGAGCAGGTGGCGCGAGCCATCGAGGTGGCTCGCAAAGGTCACGCCTTCCTCGGTGATCTTCCTCAGGTCAGACAGTGACATCACCTGATAACCACCTGAATCCGTGAGGATCGGACGCGACCAGTTCATGAACTTGTGTAGCCCCCCCAGCTTGGCGACGCGTTCGGCGCCGGGGCGGAGCATCAGATGATAGGTGTTGCCGAGGATGATGTCGGCACCGGTCGCGCGCACCGTCTCGGGCTTCATCGCCTTGACCGTGGCGGCCGTGCCGACCGGCATGAAGGCAGGCGTGCGGATTTCCCCCCGGCGCATCGCAATCGTGCCGGTGCGCGCCTTGCCGTCGGTGGCGTGGATGGTGAAGGAGAAGCGCTGCGTCATTTTACGTGTTGCGCGCCCTTAGGAGGAAACCTCAAGACGCGCAAATGATTGAACCGTGGCTCTATCCCGCGTTGACGGCCGTGGCCGTGGTGACCGGCTTCGTCGATGCGATCGCGGGCGGCGGCGGTCTGATCATGGTGCCGGTGTTGCTCTATGCGGGGCTGTCACCGCACTTGGTGCTGGGGACGAACAAGGCGCAATCAATGTGCGGGACGGCAATGGCGACCTATCGCTATCGCCGCGCCGGCCTGTTCCGCATCGGACCCAACAAATTGCTGGTCGCGGTGACGTTCACGGGCGCCGCCGCGGGCGCGCTGGTTATCCAGCGCTTCGATGCCCGAGTGCTGGCGCTGGTTGTGCCGGTCCTGCTGATGGCGGTGGCGCTATACACGATCCTTTCCCCGCGAATGGACGACGAGGACCGGCGGGCACGGCTGAGCGAGCGCGGCTATCTGCCGGTGGCCGGCGGCATCGGGTTTTACGATGGGTTCTTCGGCCCCGGGACCGGGCAGTTTTTCGTCACTACGCTGGTTGGCCTGCGCGGCCAGGCGCTGACCCGCGCGACGGGACTCACCAAGCTGCTCAATCTCACCAGCAATCTGGCGAGCGTGATCGTGTTTGCGCTGGGCGGTCAGGTATTGTGGCTGCTGGCCCTGTGCATGGCGACGGGCGCAATCGCGGGGGGCTGGCTTGGCGCGCACAGCGCAACGCGGTTCGGAGCCCGCCTGATCCGGCCGCTTCTGGTGACGGCAAGCCTGGCCCTCACGGCCAAGCTGGTATGGGGGTGGTTTACCGCCTGAAGCCCGGAATCAGGGCAGCAACAGCCCGGCATCGCCATAGCTGTAGAAGCGGTAGCCCTCGCTGATCGCGTGGGCATAGGCCGCCTGCATCCGCTCGCGGCCCATCAAGGCGCTGACCAGCATGAACAGGGTTGAGCGCGGCAGGTGGAAGTTGGTCATCAACCCGTCGATGGCGCGGAAGGTGTAGCCGGGCGTGATGAAGATCGCGGTATCGCCTTCGAACGGACGGATCACGCGGTCCTCGCCGGTGGCGCTTTCGAGCAGGCGCAGCGACGTGGTGCCGACCGCGATGACGCGATTTCCGGCCGCGCGGGCGGCGTTGAGCCGGGCGGCGGTGGCGGCATCGATCCGGCCCCATTCGGCATGCATCGCGTGATCGGCGGTGTCATCGGCCTTGACCGGAAGGAACGTCCCCGCGCCAACGTGAAGCGTAAGCGTTTCATGGGCGACGCCTGCGCCAGCGAGCGCGGCCATGAGCTCCGGAGTGAAGTGGAGCGCCGCAGTGGGCGCCGCAACGGCGCCTTGCGCCTTCGCGAACATCGTCTGGTAATCAGACCGGTCAGCCGCGTCGGTGCCACGCTTGGCTGCGATATAGGGCGGTAGCGGCATTGTCCCGGCCCGTTCAAGCAGGACTTCGACGGGCTCATCACCCGCGAAGCGAAGCGTCCAGCTCCCGTCCGCATGGCGTTCCTCGGCCATGGCGGCAACACCGGCGGAAAATTCGATCGTGTCGCCTTGATGCAGCCGCTTCGCATTGCGAATGAAGGCCAGCCAGCGGCGCAGGTCGATGCGCTTGTGCAGCGTTGCGCCGATCCTGGCCTGGCCGCGGCGGCCCTCAAGCTGGGCCGGAATCACCCGGGTATCGTTGAATACGAGAATGTCGCCGGGATTCAGCAGCGTGGGCAGATCGCGCACGATGTGGCCGGTGAACGGCTCGTCGCGCGATACGCGCAGAAGACGCGCCGCATCGCGCGGACGGGCCGGACGCAGCGCGATCCGCTCGGGCGGGAGATCGAAATCGAACAGGTCAACGCGCATGAAGCGCAGCCTTGCGCAAAACCGCGATCAGTTAACGCCTTGCCGGGCCCTGGACCGGGCGGCAGGGGCGTTAGCCGGGGCCGTTATGCCGGGCGCAAGCGACGGCGGCGCGGGCAGCATCTGCGGCTTGTTTTCGCTGGCGAGCGATGCCTGCAGTATCTTGGTCGGGTTGGCCGGCGGTTCGCCGCGTGCAATTGCATCGACGGCAGCCATGCCGCCGATCACCCGGCCGAAGTTGGTGTATTTCCGGTCGAGCGCGAAGCGCGGATAGAAGACTACGAAAAACTGGCTGTTGGCACTGTCCGGATCGTCGGTCCGCGCCATCGAGACAGTGCCGCGCACGTGGGGCATGGAATTGAACTCGGCTTTGATGTCGGGCAGTTGCGATCCGCCCTGCCCGGTTCCCGTCGGATCGCCGGTCTGGGCCATGAACCCCTCGATCACACGGTGAAAGATCACGCCGTTGTAGAAGCCTTGCTGCGTCAGCGTCTTGATCCGCTCGACATGCCCGGGTGCCCAGGTCGGCATCAGCCGGATCGCAACGCGGCCGCCGTTGGATAGATCAAGCAGCAGGACATTGTCCGGATCGTGCGCGGGGTCAGGATCGACCATCGCACTCAGCGCCGTCGGCGCGGGCGCAGGCGCTTCCTTGCGTTTTGCAAACGCCGGCGCGGCGATGAGGGCGAGCGCAAGCGGCAGAGCGGCAAGCAGGCGGCGGCGGTTCATCAGGCAACTCTCTCATGTGGCCGGCGAGGGTGGCCAAGTGGGGGCGGGATAGCGATGGCGGGCTGACGTTGCAATGAACAGTGGGCGATGGATGGGGACAGGCTCGCGGTCAGTATTCCCCGAGCCGGCCGAGCCGCTCGACCCGCGCGAGCACCTCGTCCCGCACCGCCGGGCTGACGAAACGGGCGATCTCGCCCCCGAACAACGCGATTTCCTTGACCAGCTTCGAGGCGATGGGCTGCAAGCTGACGTCGGCCATGAGAAAGACCGTTTCGATGCCGGCATTGATCTGCTGGTTCATGCCCGCCATCTGATATTCGTATTCGAAATCCGCCACCGCCCGCAGGCCGCGGATGATGATGGCGGCGCCCTGCTTTTCGGCAAACTTCATCAACAGCGCGTTGAAGCCGACGATCGTGACGTTGTCGAGCCCAAGCTGGGCTACCTCGCGTTCGACCATCGCGATCCGTTCGGCGGGCGTGAACATCGGGTTCTTGGACGGGTTGGTCGTGACGCCGATGATCAGCCTGTCGACGAGCTTTGCGCCGCGACGGATAATGTCGCTATGGCCAAGCGTGATCGGATCAAATGTCCCCGGATAGACCCCGATGCGGTGTGTCAAGTCAGCGGTCCCTTTCGATGATGAAGCGGGCCAGTGCGCGCAGAAGATCGGCTTCCGGGCCGTACTGGGAAAGATGGGCAATCGCCTGATCGACCAGCATCCGGGCCTGCGCGCGGGCGCGGTCCGCCCCGAAGAGCGTGACGAAAGTCTGCTTGCCCTGTCCCGCATCCTTGCGCAGTGCCTTGCCCGCCGCCGCCTCGTCACCCTCGTGATCAAGCAGATCATCGGCAATCTGGAAAGCAAGCCCCGCATCGCGCGCATAGCCCCGCAGATGCATCCGCCCTTCCGGCGCCACGCGGCCCAGGATCGCGCCCATTTCGACCGCCGCGCCCAGCAGCGCGCCGGGCTTCAGTTGCTGCAGGCGGGTGACGGTCGGCAGATCGAACGTCTCGCTCTCGGCGACGATGTCCATCATCTGCCCGCCGGCCATGCCGTTCATTCCGCTGGCGGTGCCGAGGCAGAACACGAGTTCGGCGCGGGTGAACGGATCGCCGGTCGTCTGCGGGTCCGACAGCACCTCGAACGCGAACGCGTGGAGCGCGTCTCCCGCGAGGACCGCGGTCGCCTCATCGAAGGCCTTGTGGACGGTTGGCTTGCCATGGCGCAGTTCGTCATCGTCCATGCACGGCAAGTCGTCGTGGATCAGCGAATAGACGTGGATCGCCTCCAGCGCGAGGCTGGCGCGAACCGCGAGGGCGCGATCGACTCCGTAAAGCTCGGCTGTGGCAGTGAGCAGCAGCGGGCGAACGCGCTTGCCGCCGCCGATGGCGGCGTAGCGCATCGCCTCGACCAGTCGCTGGCGGCCGTCGCGCGGCACCGCTAGCATCGCGTCGAAGCCTGCGTCGACATCGCGGGCGATTTGCGCGAGGGCATCTTGCAGAATGTCGGTCATGAGCCCCTCCCCCAGCAGGCTCAGCGGCCGGGATCGTCGAACGCCTGGGTACCGGTCGCCTGCCCGTCGGAGCCGGCGACGATCCGCTCGATTCGCGCGCTCGCGCTGTCGAGGCGGGCCTGGCAATGTTTTCGCAGCGCCTCGCCGCGCTCGTAAAGCGTGATCGAATCGTCAAGCGGGACTTCACCGCTCTCAAGTTTGCGCACCACATCCTCGAGCGCGCGCAACGCATCCTCGAAGTTCATCGCGACAATATCGGCGGGACTTTCAGCCATGTCCTTTGCAATGACGCCGGGAACAAGCCCGGTCAAGCCGGCCAATGGCGCGTTCCTCCTGTTTGTGCGGTTTGCTTCATGTGATTCTACCGCTAAGGGCGCGCCATGAGCGAGATCACCCCAGACGTCGTCGCCGCCCACGGGCTGTCCGAAGAAGAGTACGCACGCGTGCTCCATGCGCTGGGGCGCGAGCCGAACCTGGTTGAACTCGGCATCTTCTCTGTGATGTGGTCGGAACACTGCTCGTACAAGTCGAGCCGGCTTCACCTCAAGAAGCTTCCGACTGCGGCGCCCTGGGTGATCTGCGGGCCGGGCGAAAACGCCGGGGTGATCGATATCGGCGAAGGGCCGGGCGGACAGAAACTCGCCGCCATCTTCAAGATGGAGAGCCACAACCACCCTTCGTACATCGAGCCCTATCAGGGCGCGGCAACGGGGGTCGGCGGTATCCTGCGCGACGTGTTCACGATGGGGGCGCGGCCGGTCGCCAACCTGAACGCGCTGCGGTTCGGGCGGCCCGATCATCCGAAGATGAAACACCTCGTGCAAGGCGTCGTCGCCGGCATCGGCGGCTATGGCAACTGCGTCGGCGTGCCGACCGTCGGCGGAGAGACCAACTTCCACAAGGCCTATGACGGCAATATCCTGGTCAACGCGATGACCGTCGGTGTCGCCGATCAGGACAAGATCTTCTATTCGGCCGCGACCGGAATCGGCAATCCGATCGTCTATGTCGGCTCCAAGACCGGCCGCGACGGCATTCACGGCGCGACGATGGCCAGTGCCGACTTCGACGACAAGTCGGACGAGAAGCGCCCGACCGTGCAGGTGGGCGATCCCTTCACCGAAAAACTGCTGATCGAGGCCTGCCTCGAACTGATGGCGACCGACGCGATCGTGGCGATCCAGGACATGGGCGCGGCGGGGCTCACTTCATCCTCGGTGGAAATGGCGTCCAAGGGCGGCGCGGGCATCCGGCTGGACATGAACATGGTGCCGTGCCGCGAAGAGGGCATGACGCCTTACGAGATGATGCTGAGCGAGAGCCAGGAGCGGATGCTGATGGTGCTCAAGCCCGGCAAGGAGCCGATGGCCGAGGCGATCTTCAACAAGTGGGAACTGGACTTCGCGGTGATCGGCGAAGTGACCGATACCGGCCACATGGTGCTGGAGTGGGACGGCGCGGTGGTCTGCGACATTCCGCTCGGCCCCCTCGCCGACGACGCGCCGGAATATGACCGGCCCTATGCCAGCCCGCAGGAATACAAGGCCTGGGCCAAAGTGCCGGATTTGCGCGACCTTCCGAAAAGCTTCGATCCGGCGGCAGACCTGCTCAAGCTGATCGGCAGCCCCCACCTCGCCAGCCGCCGCTGGATCTGGGAGCAGTACGACAGCCAGGTCGGCGCGGACACCTTGCAGAAATCGGGCGGCGATGCTGCGGTCGTGCGCATTCATGGCACGCAGAAGGCGCTGGCGATGAGCACGGACTGCACGCCGCGCTATTGCTATGCCGATCCCTACGAGGGCGGCAAGCAGGCCGTGGCCGAGACCTATCGCAATATCAGCGCGGTCGGGGCGACCCCGCTGGCGATTACCAATTGCCTCAACTTCGCCAATCCACAGCGTCCGGAAATCATGGCCCAGATCGTCGGCTGCCTGAACGGCATGGCCGATGCCTGCCGCGCGCTGGATTATCCGATCGTGAGCGGCAATGTTTCGCTTTACAATGAAAGCAAGGCGACCGGCGGCGGCTCGGCGATCCTGCCCACGCCGGCAATCGGCGGTGTCGGGCTGATGGAAGACCACACCAAGATGGCGCCCATTGCCTTCAAGGACGGAGCCCAGAAGATCATCCTGATCGGCGGCAATCCGCGCGCCGTACCGGAA
>VMTF01000274.1 GCA_013791705.1 Sphingomonadales bacterium
GAGCGGTCGCCGATTCCCGGCATGTCACCGCATTCCATGCTAACCGTCTGCACCGGAGCCTGTGCCGTCGCGGCGCAAGCCGGGCCTGAGCCGAACACCAATGCAAGCGCAACCATGAGAGCGACGGCCGATTTCATAGGATCAAGTCTTGCTCCGGCGCGACCTATAGGTCCAGACCAAGTCTTCGCCCATTGCCATCAGAACCAAACCCTGAGCCCGGCCACGAAACTGACTGCTTCGGGATCTTCCCCGGCACGCCGCGCCAATCGCGCAGTCTCGCCAGTCTTTTTGCTCCATTCCACGCCAACGTAGGGCGCGAATTCCCGCCGTATCTCATAGCGCAGGCGCGCGCCCAGTTCGAAGTCCGTGAGACCCGATCCTACCCCGATCGCCGACATGTCCTGAGCGGAGATGTTGAACTCCGCCCGAGGCTGGAGGATCAGGCGCTGGGTAATGCGCTCGTCGTAACTTCCCTCAAGGCGAGCCCGCAGATCACCCCTGTCCGAAAAAAACATCTGTCCGGTCAGGTGGAACCAGTAGGGTGCGATCCCCTCTATCCCGAGTACGGCATAGGTTTGCGAGGGATTGGGGACTATATCGTGCCGAACGCCGACATGAGCGTTCCAGAATGGCGAGATCGCACGCGAATAGAGCGCCTGAATCTCCAGGTCCTCAACTGGTTCGCCGAAAGTACCCTCGCCTTCCGTCTTGATCAGGAGGCGATCGATGTCGCCGCCAAACCATGCTTCACCTGCCCAGCGATAGCCGTCCCTGCCCTTCCGCGCCTGGAATTCGGCAAGGTCGAAGATCACCATCGATCCGTAGAACGCCCCGCTCTCTCGCCGCAGCGCCTCTCTCGTCCGCGCCATTTCGGCAGGATCGAACACGGCATCGGCGGCATGATCACTTGGCGGCGCCGGGGCGGGCGCAGCCCCGGTCACCGGAGCGTCCTCAGACATGCCCGCCATAGCATTCATATCGTGGCCGGAATGATCCACGGCTTCGACCTGTGGCGCACTGGTCGCCCTCGGCTCGGCAGCATGTCCGGCATGGGGATCGGCCGCGGCGGACACGGAAACTGCGGATTCGGGCTGACCATGGTCGCAATGATCTGCCGCAGGCGGCGCGGCTGCACCTTGTTGAACTGACGCCGGCGCACCTTTCACTGCCATGTTTGACATGGAGGACTGGGCCACCGCGATGCCAGGCGCTGCCAGCAGGACCGCAGCACTGATGAGCAGGGTCATCTTCATGCCGCGTCCTCCTCATGGCGCACGGTCACGACCCGGAACATACCCGACATCATGTGCAGCAGCATGTGACAGTGGAATGCCCAGTCGCCGAGCTCATCGGCAGTCAGATCGAACGAGACCTTGCCGCCGGGCAGGACGTTGACCGTGTGTTTAAGCGGATGATGGCCGGGACTGCCGGTGACCAGTTCAAAGAAGTGTCCGTGCAGGTGGATCGGATGAGGCATCATGGTGTCGTTGATCAGATTGACGCGCACGCGCTCCATGTGGCGGAACGGGATCGGATCGGTGTTCTCGCTGAACTTCTCGCCGTCGAAGGACCACATGTAGCGCTCCATGTTGGCGGTCAGGTGCAGATCGATCTCTCGCGACGGCGTGCGTGTGTCCGGATTGGGGGCGAGCGATTTGAGGTCGCGGTAGGTCAGCACCCGGTGCTCGACCTTCTCAAGGCCGGTCGGACGTTCTCCCGTGCGGTCCATGGGCATCGGCGAGAGCGTTGCGACGCCAGGCCCCAGCTTGACCTGCGGCGCGACCGAGGGATCGCGCATCTTCATCGAACCATGATCCGCCCCGGGCATGTCGTGGCCCATGGCTGCGTGGTCTGCTCCGCTTGTATCGCCGCCGGACGCAGCCATATCGCCCAAGCCCATGTCCTTCATGGTGAGCAGCGGACGTTCGCGGATTGCCGGAATGGGCGCGACCATGCCGAGGCGCGGAGCAAGCGTGGCGCGCACCTGACCAGAGCGATCGATGGCCTCGGCAATGAAGCCATAGGCCTCGTCGGCCCTGGGTTCGCCGATCACGTCATAGGTCTCCGCGATGCCGATCTGGAATTCGTCGGTCTCGACCGGCTGCACGTTTTGCCCATCCGCGGCGACCACCGTCATCGCGAGACCCGGAATCCGGACATTGAAATTCGTCATGGCGGCTGCATTGATGATGCGCAGGCGCACCCGCTCGCCGGGTGCGAACAGTCCGGTCCAGTTCGCGGCACTGCCATGACCGTTGACCATGAAATGATAGGTTGCGCCGGTGATGTCGGAAATGTCGGTCGGGTCCATCCGCATCCCGGCCCACATGCGGCGTTCGGAGGCCGGCTGGTCCTTGCCCGCGAGCAGGCCGGAGAGGGTCTGCTTCTGCATGTTGAAGTAGCCAGGCTGCGCCTTCAGCTTGCGCAGTTGGGTATGCGGATGCATGAAGCTCCAGTCGGCGAGCATGATTACATGTTCACGGTCATAGGCGACCGGATCGGGCGCGGCGGGATCGATGACGATCGCGCCATACATTCCCATCGCTTCCTGCATGCCGGAATGGCTGTGGTACCAATAGGTGCCAGACTGCTTGACGGGGAACTCGTACACGAAAGTCTGGCCGGCCCTGATCCCCGGAAAGCTCACCCCCGGCACGCCGTCCATCTGGAAGGGCACGAGCAGCCCGTGCCAATGAATTGAGGTTTCTTCGTTCAGCGTGTTGTTCACCGCGAGGCGAACCTTCTGGCCCTCCTCTAACCGGATGACCGGGCCAGGTGTCGCACCGTTGATGCCGATGGCATGCCCATCACGTCCGCCGACCCGGAGCGAGGCATGACCGATGGATAGTGCGATTTGCTCCCCGGACACCATGGACATCGGGCCTGCGAGGCCAGGAGTTCCGCTGCGCGCCCACGCGGGGAGCGCTGCCGAAAGCGCAAGGCCACCGCCCCCCAAGGCAGCCGAACGAATGAGGGTACGGCGATCGAGCGCAAAAGAATGCATGAGTGGTATCCGGTAAGATTGACGGCTTCATTGTCCTCTACGCAGCCGCTTTCCCTATCCCTCAGATCTGGTCGCCAAGCATCGCCTTTAATTTCCCCCTGGCCCGGTAGAGGCGGGTCTCGACCGTCTTCTCGCTGACACCGAGCACCTCGGCAGCTTCGGCCTGGCCGAGGCCATCGATCGTGCGGAGGACCAGGGCCTCGCGCAGCCGGGATGGCAAGCGGGATATGGCAGCGGTCACGCGCGCCAGCTCGGCCCGGTCTGCCGCTTGCACATCGGCGGGAATGGCATCGTCTGAAACATCGGAAGCCATCTCGAGCGGCACTGCGCGCGTGAAGAAGGCGCGCACCTTGCGCCTTCGTCCCCAGTCCCGGCACTTGTTGAGCGCGATGTGCTTGAGCCATGCCAGAAACGGTCGCCCATGGTCGTAACGCCCAAGGGCCGAGAATGCGGCAATGAAGGTTTCCTGGGTGACGTCGAGGGCCTCGTGCGGATCGCCGACTGACGCTCGCACCAAGCGAAACACAGCGTCACGATGACGCGCCAGCAGTTCGCGATAAGCGTCTTGCCGGCCCGCGAGCGCCAGTGCCGCGAGCTCGCCGTCGCTCCCCTCGGACAGCGGAAGGCTCACCGCACTTCTGGGGTAAGGGCTCTGGTAACCGACCTGTCGAATTTGGCCGCCTGATCAGGCCTCAGGACGGCGCGCATGGCAAAGAGATGCTCAAGCGTTTCCTTCTGCATTTCACCCATGACCTTGTGGGTGTGGTCAATGGCGGTGGTGACTTGCGGACCATAGCCGTGTTCCACTTCCATCGCTTCGGCCAGATGGGCATTGGCGGCCCGCATCTCGAGTTCGAGCGCCTTGCGGCGTGTGGCAAAACGCTGCTCGATTGCGTCGATCTTTGCTTCCTGTGCAGCATCGAGTTCGAGCTCGCTGTGCAGCAAGGCATGGAGTTCGGTCTCGCTCTGCCTTTCCGGTGCGAACAGGACGCGGCCAGCATAAGTGCCGCCCAGCGCCGCCGCAAATGCGACAAGCGCGATTAGGATCAGCCGCGTGGTCCAATTCACGGGTGGACATCCAGCAAGGTCGAAGGTGCGAGGGGATTGTCAGGCGCAAAGGGAGAGATGGGCTGAGCCGTGGCGGGTTCACCGCCCGCTAGTCCGCCACCGGCTACGCCGACCACCAGCGCCAGGGCTGCGGCAAAACCCATCAGCCGCGACCCGGCCGCAGCCTCACGGCGGCTCGCAGCCAGTCCGGCAAGCACAGCATCGTCGATAGTCGCCAGCCCCGAAGGAGCCGGAAGTGTGCCCAGGCGGCGGAGCGCCTGATCAAGGTCGGACATGGTGGGTCTCCCGAGGTCTTGTGATCCTATACGCAGCCATATCCGCGATCCCTCAGAAAAATTGAACCGGCCCAATTTGAGGGATGCTGTTCCGGGCCGCGTATTTCAACCTGATAGCCATTTCCAAGGAGATACCTGATGCGCTTGCCCAGCCTTGCCTTTGCCGTTGCGGCTCTGGGGCTCATCGTGTCGCAGGGTGCCAGCGCGCATACGCAGCTCGTGTCTTCGACCCCGACAGCCAATGCCACGGTCGCAGCGCCGACAAAGGTCGAACTGCGCTTCAATGAGGCCGTGATCGGCGCAACGGCAAGGGCCGAGATCGCAATGACCGGAATGCCGGGTATGGCAAACCATGCGCCGATGCCGATCACGGGTTTCACCGCCCGGCTTGGTAATGACAGGAAATCGATGACTTTGCTGCTCCGTCGGCCGCTTGCCAGTGGGACTTACCGCGTGACCTGGAGCGCGGCCGGAGCCGACACGCATCGCATGGGCGGCAACTTCAGCTTCACCGTACGCTGAAGACATGGACAACCTGCCTGTCATCGCCATCCGGTTCGCGCTTTACGCCGACCTGATGGTGCTGGCAGGTGTGACGGCCTTCTCGCTTTACGCGCTGAAACCCGAGGAGCGAGGCACTGTCTTGCTGCCGCTGGCCAAACCTGCCCTCCTCCTGTCGCTGCTCGGACTGCTGCTGTCCGGCGGCGGCATGATCGCACTTGTCGCAGCCATGACCGGGACAAGCCTCTGGATAGTCGATGGCTGGGCCTTCAGGGAAGTCGTTACACAGAGCGCCATCGGCAGCGCCTGGGTCGTGCGCATGACGGCAGTTGCAATTGCCCTGCTTGCCGCCCTGGCGCTTGGCCGAAGCCCACAACTTGCAAGATACTGTCTGCTTGCCTCGGCTGTGCTTGCCATCGCCACGCTGGTTTGGACTGGCCATGCCGGCGCAACCGAAGGGTGGACCGGAACGCTCCACCGGCTGAGCGACATCGTCCACATGCTGGCGGCGGCTGTATGGATCGGCGGAATTGCCGCGTTCTCCTGGCTGCTTTTTCAGCCATTGGCACACCAATCCGATGCGCAGATCAGGATCGCGCATCGGGCGCTTGAACAATTCTCGCGGGTTGGGACGCTTGTTGTCGGGTTGATCGTTCTCACGGGCATCATCAACAGCCTGATCCTGATGGGCTTGCCGCATCCGTACGCCTTGTTCGCTTCGCGCTACGGCCAACTCCTGCTTATCAAGCTCGGCCTGTTCGCTGCCATGCTGGTGTTGGCGGCTACAAACCGTTGGCGCCTGACGCCCGCCCTGGGTGCAGCCATCGAACAAGGCGATCCGGCACCCGCTTTGCGTCACCTTCGGCAAAGTCTGGTTCTGGAGTCGTCTGCTGCCCTTGCGCTCTTAGCCTTGGTGGCCTGGCTGGGCACGCTGGAGCCTGCCGTCGCGCCTCCATGAATTTCCGCTTGACCCTGACATGATCTCAAGGTTGATGAATGTTGCGACCAGAGGAGTACAAAGTATGACCGAGTCGCATCACGACCATGCGCACTGCGCTCATTCCGGACCGAAATCTTCGGGAACGGCGATCGACCCCGTTTGCGGAATGAGCGTCGACCCGGCAACCACGCCGCATGTCACGACCCACGGCGGCGTCCATCATCACTTCTGCAGTGCTGGCTGTCTGACCAAGTTCAGGGCTGATCCGGCGCGCTATATGAGCGATGCGCCGCGACCGACAGAAGCGGTGCCAGACGGCGCGATCTGGACCTGCCCGATGCATCCCGAGGTCCAGCAGTCCGGGCCGGGAAGCGGCCCGATCTGCGGCATGGCTCTGGAGCCCATGATGCCCACGCTCAGCGACGGGCCGTCGAGCGAATATGCAGACATGAAGCGGCGCTTTGTAATCGGCCTCATCCTCGCTTTGCCGGTGGTTGCGCTCGAAATGGGCGGGCATCTGACCGGACTGCGCCATTATCTAGATGGAAACATCGCCAACCTGATCCAGATGGTTCTGGCGACGCCGGTGGTCCTGTGGGCGGGCTGGCCATTTTTCGAACGCGGCTGGGCCTCGGTGAAAAGCGGCCACCTCAACATGTTCACCCTGATTGCGATGGGAACGGGCGTTGCCTGGATCTACAGCATGGCAGCGGCGCTCGCGCCCGGTATGTTTCCGCCCGCGTTTCGCGCAATGGACGGCTCAGTCGCGGTCTATTTCGAGGCGGCGGCGGTTATTACCGTGCTGGTCTTGCTTGGCCAACTGCTTGAACTGCGTGCCCGGGAAACAACCAGCGGAGCGATCCGCGCATTGCTCGACCTTTCGCCCAAGCTCGCCCGCCGGGTTCGTCCCGATGGTAGTGACGAGGAGATCACACTCGACCAGGTTCTGGTCGGCGACACGCTACGCGTTCGCCCTGGCGAGAAAGTTCCGGTTGATGGCGTGGTGCTGGAGGGCCGCGGCACGGTCGATGAATCGATGGTAACCGGCGAGTCCATGCCGGTGACCAAGGAGGCAGCGTCGAAGCTGATCGGTGGCACGATCAACCAGACCGGCGGCCTCGTGATGCGCGCCGAGAAGATCGGGCGCGATACCATGCTGGCGCGCATCGTCCAGATGGTAGCAGAAGCCCAGCGCAGTCGTGCGCCGATCCAGCGGCTTGCCGACACCGTGTCGGGCTGGTTCGTGCCGGCGGTGATCGCGGTCTCAGCGATCGCGTTCGTCGT
Organism: Sphingomonadales bacterium; assembly: GCA_013791705.1. Lineage (GTDB taxonomy): Bacteria > Pseudomonadota > Alphaproteobacteria > Sphingomonadales > Sphingomonadaceae > Novosphingobium. The sequence goes on from VMTF01000274.1 coordinate 7,073, forward strand.
CTGGTCCCTGGTCGGCCCATCGCCGGCAATGGGCTATGGCCTGATTGCCGCGGTGGCCGTGCTGATCATCGCCTGCCCCTGTGCGCTTGGCCTCGCAACCCCGATGTCGATCATGGTGGGGGTCGGACGCGGTGCGCAGGCCGGTATCCTCATCAAGAACGCTGAGGCGCTCGAACGCATGGAGAAAGTCGATACGCTTGTCGTCGACAAGACCGGCACACTCACCGAGGGCAAGCCCGCGGTGGTTGCGATCGAGACGGCTGAAGGGTTCGACACCCAAGAGGTTCTGCGCCTTGCCGCGAGCCTCGAACGCAGCAGCGAGCATCCGCTGGCCCTGGCGATTGTCAGGGACGCAGAAGCCAAGGGGCTCGCAATCAGCGAACCGGGCGACGTCGATCAGCCAGTCGGCAAGGGCATAACCGGCATCGTCGATGGACATCGGCTTGTTGCTGGAAATGCCCGCTTTCTTGAGGAACAAGGGGTCTCGACTGCCCAACTGGCGCAACGTGCTGACGCCCTGCGCGCTGACGGGGCGACCGCAATTTTCCTTGGCATAGATGGTAAGGTTGCAGGTGCCATCGGCATTGCCGATCCGGTTAAGCAGACTACGCCTGCCGCGCTCAAGGCGCTGGCCGAAGCGGGCATCCATGTCATCATGTTGACCGGAGACAATCGCGTCACGGCTGAGGCCATCGCGCGGCGCCTTAGTATAGCCGACGTTGAGGCCGATGTCCTGCCAGACCAGAAGAGCGCGATCGTCAAGCGCTTGAGGGAGGAAGGCAGAATCGTGGCGATGGCAGGCGACGGTGTGAACGACGCCCCTGCGCTTGCCGCTGCCGATGTCGGCATCGCCATGGGCACCGGCACAGACGTTGCGATTGAAAGCGCAGGCATCACACTGCTCAAGGGCGATTTGACTGGAATTGCGCGTGCCCGGCACCTCAGTCATGCAACGATGACCAACATCCGGCAGAACCTGTTCTTCGCCTTTGCCTACAACGTCGCTGGTATCCCGGTGGCTGCGGGCGCGCTCTACCCGCTGTTCGGCATCATGCTTTCACCGATCATCGCGGCGGCGGCGATGGCGCTTTCCTCGGTCAGCGTCATCGGCAATTCGCTGCGTCTCAGGAGAATTGCGCTATGAATCTTTCCAGCAAGCGCGCGTGGCTGCTGGCCGCGGCTTCGGCCGCGCTGATCGCCGCTTTCCTGCTTTATCCGGAACACCGGCAGCACTTCTTTGGGCTGATCCCTTACGCATTCCTGTTCGCCTGCCCGCTCCTGCACTTCTTCCATGGCGGACACCACCAAGGCCGCCACCCGAAGTTCGGCGAGCAGCGGCCGTGAACATTGGACAGGCCTCGAAAACCACTGGCGTGTCGGAGCGGATGATCCGGCACTATGAGCGCATAGGGCTTATGCCGCCCCCTGACCGGCGAGACAATGGATACAGGGATTATGCACCGCAATCGATCGAACGACTGAGGTTCATTGCCAATGCACGTGACCTGGGCTTTTCGCTGGAGGAAATAGCGGCACTTCTCAGTCTTTGGGACGACCGCGAGCGGGCCAGCAGCGAGGTCAAAGCCATTGCCCTCAGGCATGCTGGGGATCTCGCCGGCAAAATGGCGGCACTTGGCGCCATGCATCATGCGCTGCTGGAACTGGCAGAGGGGTGTAGCGGCGACAGCAGGCCTGACTGTCCGATATTGAGAGGATTGGC
>VMTF01000225.1 GCA_013791705.1 Sphingomonadales bacterium
CCCTACCCGACGCTCTTCCGATCTAGCGGGCCCGGCCACGACCGGCACGACACCTGGAGCGGGGTTGGCGGCACTCAGCAACAGGGCGGCGGCGAAGATCGGGGCGCTCAAGCGCGGTTTCCTTGCATCCGATGCATATCATTACATTTTCGCATTGCGGCAAGCCCTTATCCACGCGCGACCGCTTGCGGGCCATGCACAGACGAGCAAACAATCCCGCACAAACAGGCCGCACGGCCGCAACGCACGCATCACGCATGGTACGCTATGCCCGGTACTATGAACGAACCGTTTCCGGTAAAAAGCCAGCGCGCCTAGAGCGCGGAGACGCCGAGGAAGCCCGGAATCGGACCATTCCATTCATCCGGCGTCCCGCCAGTCTTGAGCGGACCGCCAGTCTTGAGCGGACCGTCAGTCTGGACCTGGTCGACGATTTGATCGCGCGCTGCCGCGCGCTCGCGCCTGCGGGCGGGTGCCTTCTCGGGCTTTGCCAGGTTCGGCAGTTCGCCGCCCTGCTCCTCGCGATGCGGCTCATCACGCGGCGCGAGTTCGGGGGCAGCTTGAACGAGTTCCGGTTCCCTTGCAGGGCGCGGCTCGCGTTCCTTGCGGGCGGGCCGGGGCTCGCGTTCCGCGCGGGCCGACCTGGGTTCGCGCTCTTCGCGAGGTTGTCTGGGTTCGCGCTCTTCGCGAGGCGCCCTCGGCTCACGCGCCTCGCGCGGGCTCGTGCTGTCGCGGCCCTTGCGCGGCGCGCGGCGATCCGAACGGGGGGCATCGGCGCCAGCCTGGCCGGCCGGGGCCGGAACCGCGTCCGCGCTCGTTTCCGCGTCAAACGAGAAGAGCGGGATCGGGCCTCCGGTCAGCTTCTCGACATTGGCGATAGCCTCTGCGTCCTCGTCGGTCACGAACGTGAAAGCGCGGCCGGTGGCGCCGGCGCGGCCAGTGCGGCCGATCCGGTGGACATAGTCGTCCGGATGCCACGGCGTATCGAAGTTGAACACATGGCTGACGCCCTTGACGTCAAGCCCGCGGGCCGCGACGTCGGACGCCACGAGGATGTTGATGTCGCCATCCTTGAACCGCTGTAATTCGGCAATGCGCGATGACTGGTCCATGTCGCCATGGATCTCGCCCGCCGCGAAGCCGTCGCTTTTCAGGCTCTTGGCCAGTTCGCGCACTGTCGTCTTGCGGTTGGCGAAAACGATCGCGGTCGAAACATTGTCGGTGCGCAGCAGCTTGCGCAGCGTCTCGCGCTTGCTCCGGCTGGTGACCTTGACCTTGTGCTGGACGATGTTGACGTTGGCCGTCGCCGGCCGCGCCATCTCGATATATTTGGGATTGCTCAGGAACTTGTCCGAAAGCTTCTTGATCGGCGGCGGCATCGTCGCCGAGAACAGCAGCGTCTGGCGGTTGGCCGGAAGCTTTGCGCAGATCGTTTCGATATCGGGGATGAAGCCCATGTCGAGCATCCGGTCCGCCTCGTCGATCACCAGCATGTCGCAACCGGTGAGCAGGATCTTGCCCCGCTCGAACAGGTCCATCAGCCGGCCCGGGGTCGCGATCAGGACGTCAACGCCATCGCGCAGGGCCTTGACCTGATCCCCCATCTGCACGCCGCCGATCAGCAGTGCCATCTTGAGATCGTGGTTCTTGCCATACTTCTCGAAGTTCTCGGCCACTTGCGCGGCAAGTTCGCGCGTGGGTTCGAGGATCAGCGAACGCGGCATCAGCGCCCGGCGGCGACCGTGCGCGAGAATGTCGATCATCGGCAGCACGAAGCTCGCCGTCTTGCCGGTGCCGGTCTGCGCGATCGCGATCAGATCGCGCATCATCAACACCTGCGGGATGGCCTGGGCCTGGATCGGAGTCGGCTCGGTATAACCGGCGGCCTCGACCGATTGCAGCAATTCGTCTGACAGGCCGAGATCGGCGAAATTCATAGGCTTTTTCGATGTCCGGATAAGCAGGAAGCCGATGGGCGCCCCCCGTGCGGACTCCATTTTGGGGATGTCCGAGTTGGGCGCGCCTGCCGGCCGGTCACACCAGCGGTTCAGGCAGTTGCGAGACTGCCGGCACCTACCCGCAATGGCCGCACAAAGTCAAGGAAATGCGGCACCCGCCAACTGCCGCCTCGAGCTATCAACGCCGACGCACCAGACTTCGGCCCCTCAGTCGCCGTCATCCACTTCGATCAACTGGCGCAACTTGCCGAGCGCGCAACTGGAACCCGTGCGCGCGAGCAGCTTGTCGCGCCCGGCGCAGATCATCCCGTCGGTGCTGCGCTCGACCAGGAAACCCGAATAGAAATCCCGCGCATTGCAAGCCTTGCCCAGGTCGGTACTGACAATGCGCTGGTCGCGCATGAACAGGACCAGGCGGGAATGTCCGTCGGGCTGGACCCCGGAAATGCCGCCGACCGGAACGCACTGCGGCATTGAACGCTCCTCGAAGTGCGAACCGCCTCCCCGTCGGCGCGGGTCGGAAAACAGGCTCCGGCGCAAATCGCGCTCCGGCGGGACCACGCCTTGCCGCGAAGCGGTTGCGGGGGCGATCCGAATGATGATGCGTTGCTCGATGCGGACCTGATTCGCGGCCTCGGCCTCTTGCGCGGCGCGGGCCATCTCGCGAAATGCGCGAAACTGCCATTCGCCGACCGGTTGTTCCGCCTCGGCCGCATCGATCAGGTTCGCCGTTGGCGCAAGCGGCGCTGATACCGCCGACGATGCGTCCGGGCTGCCACCGGAAACCCCGGCGACCGGGAGCACCGCCAGCGCCGGAGCGTAGAGGCCGGACAGAAGCAGGTCAGACAGTGGATTCATCGTGGTCGATCGTCTCCAGCATGACCGCACCTGGCGACAAGACGCGCGGCAAGAAACAGTTGCCATGACGCCATAGCCGCTCCGCTTGAACGTTCGCTTAACTCGCGCGCCAGTCAATTGCCAGCCGGTCCGGAGCCGCGGCGGGACGAACTGGCGGCACCGGACAGGCTGTGGCATATCCACCGGATCATGACCGCATCAGCATTGCCAGACTCGCTCGCAGCCCTCGACGCACCGGCATTCCTTGGCGAAGCTGCGGCGCTGCTCGGCCCGCGCGGGCTCACCTCGGACCCCGATCTGGTCGGACCCTGGCTGACCGACTGGCGCGGGCGCTATACCGGCCGCGCGCTGGCGATGGCCTCGCCGGCCGACAGTGCCGAACTGGCCGCGCTGGTCAGGCTCTGTGCGCAATACGGCGTGCCGATCGTGCCGCAGGGCGGCAACAGCGGCATGTGCGGCGGGGCCACCCCGGACGAAAGCGGCTCCGCCCTGCTGCTCTCGCTGCGCCGGATGGACGCGATCCGCACCATCGATCCCGCGGCCCGGCAGGCAACCTGCGAGGCCGGGGTGATCCTCGAACACTTGCACCATGCGGCGGCGGACCGGGACTTGCGCTTTCCCCTATCGTTGGGCGGCAAGGGTTCGGCGACCGTGGGCGGCCTGATCTCCACCAACGCCGGCGGAACGCAGGTGCTGCGCCACGGCTCGATGCGGGCGCTCGTCCTTGGGCTGGAGGCGGTGCTGGCCGACGGCACCGTCTATTCCGCGCTGACCCCGCTCAAGAAGGACAATCGCGGGTTCGACCTCAAACAGTTGCTGATCGGCTCGGAAGGCACGCTGGGCATCGTAACGGCCGCGACCCTGCGGCTCGTTCCCGCAGTGGCCGAGCGCGTGGTGGTCTGGGCGGGGGTGCCCTCGCTGCAGGTCGCCCGCGCACTGTTGCTCCACTGCGAAGAACGGGTCGGCGAGGCACTGGAAGGCTTCGAGGTCATCCCGGCGGCAAGTCTCGCGGCGGTGCTGGCCTACCTTCCGGGCGCCCGCAGCCCGCTGACCGGCGACCATGCCTGGCATGTGCTGCTCGAAGTGGGCGCCGATTCCTCCGCTGCCGATTCGCTGCGTGCGCGGGCCGAGGCGCTGGTTGCCGGCGCCTTCGAGGCGGGGCTGATCGAGGATGCC
>VMTF01000023.1 GCA_013791705.1 Sphingomonadales bacterium
GGATCGTGCCACCCGACAGGGCGGGCTTGAGCAGGTTCGACGCATCCATCGCGCCGCCAGACGTGGCGCCCGCACCGATGACGGTGTGGATTTCATCGATGAAGAGCACCGCGTGGGGCAACTTTTCCAGCTCGTTGACGACGGCCTTCAACCGTTCCTCGAAATCGCCGCGATAGCGGGTGCCGGCCAGCAGCGCGCCCATGTCGAGCGAATAGATCACCGCTTCGGTCAGCACTTCGGGCACGTCGCCCTCGACGATCTTGCGGGCAAGGCCCTCGGCGATGGCGGTCTTGCCCACGCCCGGATCGCCCACGTAGAGCGGGTTGTTCTTCGAGCGGCGGCACAGGATCTGGATCGTCCGGTCCACTTCCGGGCCGCGCCCGATCAGCGGATCGATCTTGCCCGCCAGCGCCTTCTCGTTGAGATTGACGCAGAACTGGTCGAGCGCGGAATCCTTCTTGGAGCCGCTCTTGGTTTCGCCCTTTTCTTCGGGTGCGGGCTGGGCGTCGTCATTGCCCTTGGGATTGCGATCCTCGATCCGCTTGCCGCCCTTGCCGATCCCGTGGCTGATGAAGCTCACCGCGTCGAGCCGGCTCATGTCCTGCTGCTGCAGGAAATAGACCGCATAGGAATCGCGCTCGGAGAACAGCGCGACCAGCACGTTGGCGCCGGTGACGGTGTCCTTGCCGCTCGACTGGACGTGCAGGATCGCGCGCTGGATCACCCGCTGGAACCCGGCGGTCGGCGCCGGATCACCCTTTTCGGCGGTCTTGAGCGACTGGTATTCTTGATCGAGATACTGCTTCACCACGTCCGAAAGGTCGCCCAGATCCACTCCGCAGGCAGTCATCACTTGCGCCGCGTCGTCGTCGTCGATCAGCGCCAGCAGAAGATGCTCGAGTGTCGCATATTCATGGCTGCGCTCCGCTGCGTTGGCGAGCGCTGCGTGCAGCGTCTTTTCAAGGCTTGGGGCGAAACTGGGCATTTGCATGACTTTCGCTGGGAATGGGGACGGCGGAAGAAACGAGTGTAAGAACGTCGGGCGAGGCAGACAATAAACTTCCGCCGCCGCCGGGTGGCCGGCTGCCGGCCGAATGGCCTGTCCACTCATATAGGAAGCCGCCGCGCGATCGGGAGGGGCGGCTGCCCATTCAGGAACCTTGCGCCGTATCAGGAGACCGGAAAAAAGCCTCCGCGGCAAGCTTGTGCGCCGCGACTTTCTCGCGATGCGCGGTAACCCTGACGATTTCCGCCTCCAGCAGCGCAATGCGTGCGGCAAGCTCACCTTGCGAATAGCTGTCGAGGCTTTCGCCGGAAAGGTGGCTCGCGGCATCGCCGCGGCGGGCGGGTGGTTCGTCGTCCACTGCAGTGCAACATTGGACGCGTTGCGCTTCGTGTCAACGGTCTGCATAGAAGTAGCAGTGCGGCGTGTCGGTATTGCAACAGGGGGTAACGATGAATTCACCCGTCGGGGAGGCCCGGCCGCAACTGATGACAGCGGCAGGATTGGCCGGTTTCGGCGGGCCGGAGGTGCTGTGCGTCCAGGAGCTTCCGGTGCCGGTGCCGGGGCCGGGAGAAGTGTTGGTAAAAGTTGCGTTCGCCGGGGTGAACGGACCGGACGTCGCCCAGCGCAAGGGGCTCTATCCGCCCCCGCCCGGCGCCTCGCCGATTCCCGGGCTGGAAATTTCGGGCAGCGTCGCCGCGCTCGGTGAAGGGGTGACCTGGCCGGTACCCGGCGCTCGGATCTGCGCGCTCGTTTCGGGCGGCGGCTATGCCGAATATTGCCTGGCCCGCGCCGAACACTGTCTGCCGGTTCCGGACGGCCTGCCTTTGGACGAGGCCGCAGCCCTGCCCGAAACGCTGTTCACCGTGTGGCACAACGTGTTCCAGCGCGGCCTGGTGCGCGATGGCGAGACGCTGCTGGTCCATGGCGGCACCAGCGGGATCGGGACGATGGCCTGCCTGCTCGGCAAGCTGTTCGGCCTCACCGTGATCGTTACCTGCGGCAGCCCGGAAAAGTGCGCGGCGGCGCTGCGGATCGGCGCAGCCCACGCGATCGACTACAAGGCGAGCGATTTCGTCGCGGAAGTAGAACGAATCACCGACGGGCGCGGAGTCGATGTCGTGCTCGACATGGTGTCGGGCGATTATGTCGCGCGCAATCTCAAGTGCCTTGCCGAAGCGGGGCGCCATGTCACGATCGCGGTGCAGGGCGGCGCGAAGGCGCAGATCAACATGGCGGTGGTGATGAACCGCCGCTACACGCTTACCGGATCGACGTTGCGGCCGCGCTCCGCTGCCTTCAAGGCCGCGCTGGCCGCCGAGCTCGCGCAGGAAGTCTGGCCACTGGTTGCATCCGGCGAACTGCGCCCGGTGATGGATCGCACCTTCCCGCTGGCGCAGGCGGCCGCCGCCCATGCGCACATGGCTGCGGGCGCGCATATCGGGAAGATCGTCCTCGCGGTGGCCGGCGGGCGGCCGGAACCGGGCAGTGAACGGTAAAACCGCAGCAAGACCTTGCCGAATCCGAGATAAGCGCCTAGATCGGCACCCTACAGGCCGCTCCGCAGGGGCGGCCCTTGTTGTTTTTGCCGGAGACATCCCGTGACCCAGCCTGCCCCGCTGATGCCGCACGCCACGGCGTCGTGGCTCATCGATACCACCGCGCTCAGCTTCGAACAGATCGCTGAATTCTGCGGCCTGCATATTCTCGAAGTGCAGGCGATGGCCGACGATCTCGCCTCGTCCAAGTACACCGGGCGCGATCCGGTCCGGGCCGGCGAGCTGACCATGGCCGAGATCGAGAAGGGCCAGGCCGATCCCGATTATCGCCTCAAGATGTTCAAGGCCCCGGTCAACGTCAACCGCACCAAGGGGCCGCGCTATACCCCGGTGTCGAAGCGGCAGGACAAGCCGGACGGCATTGCCTGGATCCTGCGCCACCACCCGGAAATTTCAGACGCGCAGATCGGCAAGCTGATCGGCACGACCCGCACCACGATCGCCGCAATCCGCGATCGGTCACACTGGAACATCGCCAACATCAATCCGAAGGACCCGGTCACGCTGGGCCTGTGCTCGCAGCGCGAACTCGATTCGATCGTGGCCAAGGCCGCCAAGCGCGCCGGAATCGAGGATGACGGGCAGGACGCCATTCGTCTCGGCGACGATCGCGAAGCGCTGATCGAGGAACTGCGCGCCGAACGCGATGCCACTGTGCGCGCCGCCGGCGAGGCTGCCCAGGAAGCCGAAGCCGCCGCCTGGCTCGAAGCCAAGCGCGCCGCCGAAGCCGCCGGCGAGTAAACCGGGCAATCGGGCGGGGGGCAGGTCAGCCGTCCCGCCCCGTTTGCTGCACCGGCCTGTGCCGCAATCGCCGCGCCGGCGCTCATGACGATCGCGCTTGCCCTCGCGCCGCAGAGCGGGCAAACCGTTCTGCATGAGCGTTAGTAAGCTGCCTGAACCGTGGCGCAACATCTACGCCCACCCGACTGACTGGGTGCAGCATTTCCCCCCGCTCTCGCTGCCGGAAATGTTTGCCGAGGCCGTTCAGGCTCATGGCGGGCGGCCGCTGGTCGAATTCTTCGGCCGCACCTATTCCTATGCTGCGCTTCATGATGCGGCGCGCCGCTTTGCTGCAGGCCTGCAGGCGGCGGGCATCAAGCCCGGCGATCGCATCGGCCTGTTCCTTCCCAACGTGCCGATCTACATCCCCGCCTACTACGGCGCGATGCTAGCCGGGGCGACCGTGGTGAACTTCTCGCCGCTCTACACGGCGGCGGAGCTGGAGGAGCAGGTCGCGGATTCCGATACCCGTCTGCTCGTCACGGTCGACCTTGCCCAGTTGCTGCCGACCGCGCTCGAAGTGCTGCGCGATTCGCGGCTGGAACGGTTGATCGTCGGCCGCTTCTGCCGGATGTTGCCCCGCCTGCAGGGGCTGGCTTTCCGCCTGTTCCGGCGCAGCCTGCTCACCCCCCTGCCGCGCCGGGACGACGTCACAACATGGGACGCGATGCTGCACCCGGCAGAGCCGGAGCCCGTGCCGATCGATCCGCAGCAAACGCTCGCCCTGCTGCAATATACCGGCGGGACGACCGGCACCCCCAAGGGCGCGATGCTCTCGCACCAGAACCTCACCGCCAATGCCCGGCAGATCGCAGCGGTCGATCCGCACAAGGACGAGCGTGATGTTATCATCGGCGCGCTGCCGCTGTTCCACGTCTTCGCCAACGGCTGCGTGCTCAACCGCACCGTGGTCAACGGCGGCTGCATCGTGATGCTGCCGCGCTTCCATATCGGCCAGCTCCTCGCCGCGATCCGCCGCACCCGCCCCACCACCCTTCCCGGCGTCCCGACGATGTTTCAGGCCCTGCTCGACGATCCCCGGTTCGAAGGTACGGACATGTCGGCCTTGCGCGTCTGCATCTCGGGCGGCGCGCCCCTGTCCGCGCCGCTCAAGGAGCGGTTCGAGGCGCTCACCGGCGTGCGGCTATGCGAAGGTTATGGCCTCACCGAATGCGGCGGGGTGGCCAGCACCAACCCCTATGAAGGGGTCGACCGCCCCGGTTCGATCGGCCAGCCGCTGCCTGCCACCCGCATGGCGCTGGTCGACAAGGAAGACGCGTCGCGGCTCGCGCCGCCGGGCGAGCCGGGCGAACTGGTCATTGCCGGCCCGCAAGTGATGCAGGGCTACTGGAACCGGCCCGAGACGGCCGCCAGCGCCTTCACCGATATTGCCGGAGGCGGGGCCGGAATCGCTGACGGAACCCATTGGCTGCGCACCGGCGACATCGCGGTGATCGAGGATGATGGCTATGTCCGCATCGTCGATCGGTCGAAGGACATGATCGCGGTCGGCGGTTTCAAGGTTTTCCCGAGCCAGGTCGAAGCGGTGCTGGTCCAGCACCCCGCCGTGAAGGAAGCGCTCGTCATCGGCATTCCCGAAACCTACCACGGCGAAACGCCGCGCGCCTACGTCACCCTCAAGGAGGGCGAGCCCGCCGCCGGGGACGAATTGCGCGAATGGCTCAACGATCGCGTCGGCAAGCATGAGCGGGTCGATGCGGTGGTGATCCGCGTGGCCTTGCCCAAGACGATGATCGGCAAGCTCGATCGCAAGGCGCTCAGGCAGGAAGCGCTGGGGGATTGAAGTCAGGCTGGCCGAAGTCGGGTCGGCAGAAGTCTGGCAGGTCTGTCGCGCTCCGCCAGATTCCCGAATTTCCGTTGGCTCAGGCCTCGGTCCCGCCCGCGATCGCCAGCTTCAGTTCCGCCATGTGCGGCGTCAGCTTGCCTTCGACCCGGGCGCCCTGTTCGATGGTCAGCGCGTCGTAGGAAACGTCGCCCTCGATATGGGCGGTCTTGAGAATCACCAGCGATGCCGCGCTGATCGAGCCCTTCACCGTGCCGGCCAGACGCGCGGACTGCGCCACCACCGCGCCTTCGATCGTGCTGCTTTCGCCCTGTACCAGCGCCGCGCAGGCGATATCGCCTTCCACTTTGCCGTCGATATGGAGGTCGGCGGTGGCCGCGAGGTTGCCCTTGACCGCAAGGTCCGCGCCGAGGACGGAGAAGGTCGATCCGCTCACGGTATTAGCTCCGGCCTGCGGGGTGCTGTGGGCCTCTTGCTTCTTCGAGAACATGTGGTGCTACCTCCAGAAACGGGCGCGGATTGATCGGTCGATCGTTGAGGCGGACCTCGAAATGCAGGTGTGGCCCGGTTGAACGGCCGGTGTTGCCGATCGCGCCGATCCGCGCCCCGGCCACGACTTCCTTGCCCACCTGGGTGCGGAACGCCGACATGTGCGCATAGCGCGTCAGCAGGCCGTTGCCATGATCGATCTCGACGCAATTGCCATAGCCCTGGCGCCGGCCGACGAAGCTTACCCGGCCCTTGGCTGCGGCAAAGATAGGCGCGCCGGTCGGCCCCCGGAAATCGAGGCCGGCGTGAAACGCGCCGCCGCCGCTGAACGGGTCGGTCCGATAGCCGAAGCCCGAGGAAATCGATTCGATGCTGGCCGGCAGCACCTGGGGAATGCCGTCGAGCCCGCGCTGCAGCGCGTCCATCCGCGCCAGGCTCAGGCCCAGCCGGCGAAAGCGCGGATCGAGCGTGCCGTTGGCCGATGTGGAAAGCGGCTCGAGCGGACCACCCATCGCGGTCCGGTCGTCAAGCGAGGCCAGCATCCGCCGGGGATTGAGCCCCAGTTTGCGCATCGCCGCCTCGGCGGCGGCCGAGCGGCGGTCGGCCAGGCGGGTCAGGTTTTCGACGAAGGCCAGTTGGCGCGCTTCGATCCGGGCGAGCGGCGCGGCTTCGGGCACGGCCGCGCTGACCTTGTCGATGGTCCGGGCAGCCTCGCTGCTGCTGTCGGAAACCGTTTCGCCGGCCTTGGGCACGGCCGGAAGGTCGCCGACATGGGTTTCGACCAGCTTGATGATGAAGTCCTGGCGGCGCTGCAGGTCGTCGGCGACTTTGCCGATATTGCTGCGGTAGGCGGCGACGCGGCTTTCGGCGCTCGCGATTTTTGCTTCGCGATCAAGCAGATCGTCCTGGCGCCACCCGGCGACCAGCGAGCCGACCGCGACCCAGGCCATCGTGCCGGCCCACGCAATCAGCAGCCCCGCAACCAGCGCGGCGGCACGCATCTGCAACTTTGCGGAAATTCGGATAAAGCGGACTTGCCCTTCCGAGCGCATGAAAAACTCGCGCTCCGGGAACCAGTTCCGCAGGCGCGCGGCCAGCGCGCCCCGGTTCAGCTTTTGCAAAACGACCCCTTCTTATGAACTTTTTTCACGTCCGAGGGCCGGCTAGCAGGGCATCCCTAATGAATCGAATCCCCATGGGGTTACTTGGGCCGAATCGAACCACCGGCACGACGAACCGTGAAACTTTTCCCGAATCCGTAAAATCGGCGGGCAAACCGCAAGGCCTGTTCGCAACTGCGGTAAATCCCCTCGCCAGGGGCGGAACTCGCCGCAGCGGCCGAGTCGGCGGCTGACAAGCGGGCCTCGGGCTGCTAGATAGCGCGCATGTCTTCACTTGCCCCAACGCTCGCCCAGCCCGCCGCCCAGTCGCGGGACGAAACGCCTGAACACCTGATCGAACGGCTCGCCCGGGCCGGCCGCGCCGCGCAGCGCGAACTCGCGCGGCTTGATGATTCGGCCAAGGCCGCCGCCCTGCGTGCCGCCGCCGCCGCCCTGCGCGCGGGCGAACCCGAAATCCTCGCCGCCAACGCGCAGGATGTCGCCGCGGGCGAGGCCAATGGCCTCACCGGCGCGATGCTGGACCGGCTGCGACTCGATTCCGCGCGGCTGGCCGCCATTGCCGATGCGGTCGAACAAGTCGCCGCGCTGCCCGATCCGGTCGGGCAGGTGATCGATACCGCGAACCGGCCCAACGGGCTGGTGCTCAGCCGCGTGCGGGTGCCGATCGGGCTCATCGGCATCATCTATGAAAGCCGCCCCAACGTGACGGCGGACGCTGCCGCGCTGTGCCTGCGCTCGGGCAACGCCGTGCTGCTGCGCGGCGGGAGCGAGGCGGTTTACTCCAACCGCGCCATTCAGGCGGCGCTGGCGTCCGGGCTGGCCGCAGCGGGCGTCCCGGCCGACGCGATCCAGCTCGTCCCCACGCAGGACCGCGCGGCGGTCGGCGCGATGCTTCAGGCCGCCGGTCTGATCGACATGATCGTGCCGCGCGGCGGCAAGAGCCTCGTCGCCCGCGTCCAGGCCGATGCGCGGGTGCCCGTGCTCGCCCATCTCGACGGCATCTGCCACACCTATGTCCATTCCGCCGCCGATCCGGAGATGGCCAGGGCAATCGCGCTCAACGCGAAGCTGCGCCGCACCGGCATCTGCGGGGCGATGGAAACCCTGCTGCTCGACGCCGCCTTTCCCGCCTCGCAGGAAGTGGTTTCCGCCCTGCTCGACGCGGGCTGCGAGCTGCGCGGCGATGCCCGCGCTCGCTCGCTCGACCGGCGCGTGATTCCGGCCACCACCGATGACTGGGACACCGAATACCTCGATGCGATCCTGTCGGTCGCGGTCGTCGATGGGCTCGATGCGGCGCTCGCCCATATCGCTGCGCACTCCTCGGCCCACACCGACGTGATCGTCACGGCGGACCCGGCTGCGGCCGAGCGCTTCCTCGCCGAAGTCGATTCGGCGATCGTCATGGTCAACGCCAGCAGCCAGTTCGCCGACGGCGGCGAATTCGGGCTCGGCGCGGAGATCGGCATTGCCACCGGCCGCCTCCATGCCCGTGGGCCGGTCGCGCTCGAGGGGCTGACCACCTACAAGTGGCAGGTTCGCGGCACCGGGCAGGTCCGGCCCTGAATAGTGCGGACAGGAGAGAATTGATCTGACAGGAGCGGTTGCCGGGCGCCCGCCCCCGGTGCATCCTTGCGGGAAACCTCCGCTCGGGAGGCATAGAATCGCCCGGAAAGGATTCCTCCATGCGCTACAATCGCCTCGGCTCGACCGGCCTGCTGGTCTCCGAGCTTTGCCTCGGCGCGATGACCTTCGGCAATCGCGGCCGCTTCAAGGTTATCGCGGGGCTCGATCAGCACGCTTCCAACGATCTCGTCCGGCAGGCGCTCGATGCCGGGATCAACTTCATCGATACCGCCAACGTCTATAGCGAGGGCGAATCGGAGGCGATCGTCGGCCAGTCGCTGCGCGATCTCGGCGTGCGCAGGTCCGATGTCATCATCGCGACCAAGGCGATGGGCGCGATGGGCCAGGGTCCGAACGACGCGGGCGCCGGCCGCCAGCACCTGCTTGGCCAGATTGACGCCAGCCTTGCCCGGCTCGGGCTCGATCATGTCGATCTTTATCAGATCCACGGCTGGGACGCGGTCACCCCGATCGAGGAAACCATGCGCGCGCTTGACGATATCGTCCGCTCGGGCCGCGCCCGCTATGTCGGCGTTTCGAACTGGGCGGCGTGGCAGATCATGAAGGCGCAGGGCATCGCCGAACGCGGCGGGCTGGAAAAGTTCGCCTCGCTGCAGGCCTACTACACCGTCGCCGGCCGCGATCTGGAGCGTGAACTGGTCCCGATGATGCGCAGCGAAGGCGTCGGCCTGATGGTCTGGAGCCCGCTTGCCGGGGGGCTGCTGTCGGGCAAGTACCGCCGCTCGGACGAGGGCGCGCAAGGCGAGGGTCGCCGCGCCAAGTTCGATTTCCCGCCGGTCGATCTCGATCGCGCCTACGATCTGATCGAGGCAATGGTGCCGATGGCCGAGGCGCGCGGGGCCTCGGTCGCGCAAGTGGCGCTGGCGTGGCTGCTCTATCAGGAAGTCGTCACCACCGTGATCGTCGGCGCGACCCGGCCGGACCAGTTGGCCGACAACATCTCGGCCTGCGAAGTCAGCCTGACCGCTGCGGAACTGGTCGAGCTGGACCGGCTCTCGGCGCTGCCGGCGGAATATCCGGGCTGGATGTTTTCGACCCAGGGCGCCTATCGCACCGGCAAGGTCGCTCCGCGCCGACAGCCCGCGTGAGCCATGCGAGTGCGTGACGGGGCAGGCGGCGGGCGGGCGTGACGGGGGCCAGTGTGAATCGGGCCAGTGTGAAACGGGCCGGCCCGAAAACCGGCCTGCTCGGGGGCAGTTTCAATCCGGCCCACGGCGGGCACCGGCGGATCACCCTGCACGCGCTCGCCGCGCTCGGGCTGGACGAGGCGTGGTGGCTGGTTTCCCCCGGCAATCCGCTCAAGCCCAGGGCCGGCATGGCGCCGCTCGCGGCGCGCTTCGCCTCGGCCGCGGCGCAGGCCCGCCGCGCCCCGATCCGCGTCACCGCGATCGAACGCGAACTGGCCACGCGGTTCACCGCCGATACCCTGCGCGCGCTGCTGCGGCGCTACCCGAAGCGGCGGTTCGTCTGGTTGATGGGGTCCGACAATCTCGCCCAGTTCCACCGCTGGCGGGACTGGCGGGATATAGCCCGTGCGGTGCCGATTGCCGTAATCGCGCGTCCGGGCTATGATGCCGCTGCCTTCGCGAGCCCCGCGATGGCCTGGCTCGGCCGTTACCGGCGGTCCGCCGCCAGTTTTCGCAACCGGGCAGCATGGAGCGCACCTGCGCTGGTGATCCTGCGATTCGATCCCGATCCGCGATCGGCCACGGCTTTTCGCCATGCCGATCCTGACTGGGCCAGCCGCACCACGGCCCGGCCGCAACGTGATCGCGTCACCCACCGCCCGATTGAGCCGAACCTGTGAAACACATTCCAAATCCCAGGCGTTTCGGTTCCTGCCCGAACCAAGGAGCTGATCCAGCTTAAATGAGCCACGCCCCTTCTTCGCAGTCCCCTGCCCCGATCGCAGGCGCCCCCGCGCCCCTGCCGCCGTCGGAGCCGGGCTCGCTGCATGCGCTGGTCCTGCAGTCGCTTGACGACGACCAGGCGCAAGACATCGTTTCAATCCCGCTCGAAGGGAAAACCGCGATTGCCGATCACATGGTCATCGCTTCCGGCCGCTCCACGCGCCAGGTAGCCGCAATGGCCCAGAAACTGGCCGAGCGGATCAAGCACGCCGGCTTCGGCCACGCCCGGATCGAAGGCCTCCCGGCCGCCGACTGGGTGCTGATCGACGCGGGCGACGTGGTCGTTCACGTGTTCCGCCCGGAAGTGCGCAGCTTCTACAACCTCGAACGGATGTGGGCCTTCGGCGATGCGCCGCCAGTTGCTTCGGCCTGATTTACGTCGCATCGGCCTGAGTTACAGCGCCCGGGTGGGGGAGCGGGCCGGGCGAGAACCGGCGCAAGTCGGAAACATTCCAGGGAGCGGTCATGCGGCTGCACATGATCGTCCGGGGCAAGATCGGCCGCTCGCCCGAGGGTGAGCTGGTCGAACGCTATTTCAAGCGCATCGTCTGGCCGGTGAAGCTCACCGAACTGCCCGATGCCGGCGGCGCGGTCCCGCCCCCGCTCACCCCGGCCCGCACCGTCCTGCTCGACGAGCGCGGCCAGCAGCTCGGGTCCGCCGAATTCGCCGCCCTGCTCGGCCGCTGGCGCGATGATGGCGTGCGCGAAACGCGCTTCCTGATCGGCGCGGCCGACGGCCACGGCGAAGCCGCGCGGGCGAAGGCCGATCTGCTGCTCGGGTTCGGCGCGATGACCTGGCCGCACCTGCTGGCCCGGGCGATGCTGGCCGAACAGCTCTGGCGCGCGACCAGCATTCTTGCTGGCCATCCCTACCATCGTTCGGGATAAGCACGCCACGATGCGGCGTTCCCCGATCCTGACCGGCCTGATCCTGACCATCCTCGCACTTGCCACGCTCGGCGCGGGGCTGGCGGGCGTTGCCGCGTGGGCGCAGCAGAGCGCAACGTATACCGACCCGGCCGAGGCCCGCCGCGCGCTGCGCGAAGCCCGCCGGCAGGGTGCCGCC
>VMTF01000164.1 GCA_013791705.1 Sphingomonadales bacterium
CCCGAATGGGACGCGCACTGCCCGTGCTGACATGCAGAAACAGCGCACCGCGCCGGAGGGCTCGTCTGGGGCTCTCCGGCCCCTTTTTTTGCGCCGGTTCAAAAAGCCCAGCCAGGGCATCGAGCCCCGGCTGCGCTGGTCTCTTGCGAGACCGGTTTCAGCTTTTCGCCAAGCGCTTTTCCGCTTCGTCCAGGCCGAGCTTTCCGAGTGCGGCGAAGAAGGCTTCGACCCGCTCGAACGGTGCCTTGCCGAGTGCTGATTTTCTCAGCAGTTCGGCCATGGCATTTTGCTCGCTTTCCCGCAGCTTCGCTTCGCGCGCTTCCAGCGCGTTTCGCTCCCTTGCGATTGCCTGTCGTTCCGCTTCAAGACTTCCTTTCCTGGCCATGATGATACCTCGTGGGTTGGCGCTGAAACCTCCCGGCAAAAGCATCACAACGCCGAAGCCTGTTGGCAAGTCCTCTTGTTCAAACCATCTGTAATTTGCCGTGGCCTGCGAAGCATAGATTGCTCCTGCTGCGCCTAGAGACTGGCACTGAAGGCCCGATCCTCGATCCTGAAAAAACCAGTAATCCAACGCGAACCAAGTTGCATCGGATCAAGGGGTAAAGGTGCAGACCGTACACTGCACGGCAGTAGGAGAAATTGGCAGAACTGCGCGCGTATACAGCAATGCCATCCCTGTATCACAATGTGTGATAATTACTGAACACAATTGGGGACGACGCACTTGCGCCATTTTGCGCGTAATACATTTGAATACGGCAGGCACCGGCTCCCCCTTCCCTTGCCAAGCCATCGGCGATGGCCTAAAACATCCAGGCGCAATCTCCACCGGGCCCTTTTCGAAGGGTTTGGTGATGACAGAAACAGTTCTGATTTCGGTCCGGCTTCCTGGGTCGGTTGCCGAGGCGGCCAATGCCGCTGCGGTCTCGCGCAATATCTCCCGATCGAAGCTTCTGCGAATCGCCATCGAGCGCTTCATCGATGACCTTTCCGGTTCATCCGAGCAGGATCGCCGGCGTCAGTTCTCGTCCGAGTATACCTTCCTCGCGCTCGACCTCATCGTCCAGCGCGAATACCCCGAGGTGCACACCGAACTTCTGACCGAAGCCGAGCGGCGCATGGAGGCCTTCCATGGCGGGGCCTGACACCTGGTCCGACCGCGCTCGGCCGGGCAAGCTGCAGCACCATTCGGCGCGCGGGACCATGCCGCGCAATGCCGGTGATTTCACCCGCGGCTCGCAGCTGATCACCCATGAATTCCTGATGTGGTTTGCCTCGGCACGCCTGCCTTTCATGGTGTGGTTTATCACCTTCTTCCTCGTGCTCTCAGCCGCGCTCGCGCTGCGTCTTCACGAACACGAAGTGCAGATGATTCTCATGCGGATTTACGCCGTCGGATGGGGGTTCATGGAGTTCAATCCCGGCAAGGTCATCAACCTCACCCTGCCCTCTGGCGAAGTGATCCCGGCGCCGATTTCGATGGTCGCCTCACACCCCGATGTTGCCATCGCCTGGAACCGGATGATGCGCGCGGTCTGGGGCTCGCTGTTCATCTCGCTGTTCCTCGCCGTACCGCTCGCCATCTGGTTCGTCGATTTCTCGAAGCGGCGCGGCAAGTCGATCCTTGAAGAGCGTCACCAGCGCGGTGCAATGCTGGTCGACGGCGCAGAGCTGGCAGCCGTCATCAATGCCCACAACCGGGCTGCGCTCGAACAGGAAATCGCCGAGCGGCTTCCCGCCATGAGCTTCGACGAGGTCATGGCGATGCCGCTTGCCCCGCGCAAAGCGGCCGGCATTCACCACGCCTATTCGCTCGCCGGGGTCGCCTTCCCTTGGCGTACCGAACAGTCGCACACGATGATGATTGGCTCGACCGGGACCGGCAAGACCACCCAGATGCGCGCGCTGATTGCCCAGATGCGGGTGCGCCGTGATCGCGCCGTCGTCTTCGACCTCACCGGTGCCTACGTCGAGGCGTTCTACAATCCCCAGACCGACGTGATCCTCAACCCGATGGACGAGCGCTGCCCGAACTGGTCTGTGTTCGGCGAGGCGAAGAACCATGCCGATTTTACCGGTATCGCCGCAGCCCTGCTTCCGGCCGATGGCGGCGGGGCCGAGCCGTTCTGGATGCTCGCTGCGCGCACGCTGTTTGTCGAGACCTGCATCAAGCTCATCAAGGATGGCCAGGCGACCAACCAGGCGCTCGCCAGCCGGTTGATGATGGCGGACCTCAAGGAGGTCCACAAGATGCTCGAAAACACCGTCGCCGATCCCCTGACTGCGCCCGAAGCGGCCAAGATGGCGGAGTCGATCCGGGCCGTGTTCAACACCAATGCCCAGGCGCTGCGCTTCCTGCCCGAGGGCAAGGAGCCCTTCTCGATTCAAACGTGGATCCGCACCGATGACAAGCCGGGCAGCATCCTGTTCATCACCTCCTCGCACAACGAACTCGTTCTTAATCGTGCACTGCTCTCGCTTTGGATGAACCTGGCAGTGCACACGCTGATGCGCCTGCCGCGCACGCGCTCGTTGCGCACCTGGTTTTTCTTCGACGAGGTCCATGCGCTGCACCGCCTGCCCGCAATCGAGGACGGCTTACAGACCGCACGGGGGTTCGGCGGCGCCTTCGTTCTCGGCATCCATTCCTTCGCCAAATTGTCGGAGACCTACGGCAAGGAAGGCGCGCAGAACCTCTCTTCGCTGGCGCGCACCAAGCTCATTTTGGCCGCCGCCGATCGCGATACCGCCGAGCACTGCTCGGACTATATCGGCCACCGCGAGGTGCGCATGATGGATGAGGCCTACAGCTACGGCTATTCCAACATCCGCGATGCGGCGACAATTACCCCCCGCTCCGAAGTCCAGCCTCTGGTCCTGCCCGATGACATCATGAAGCTGCCCTCGCTGCGCGGGTTCCTGGTATTCCCCGAGGGCTTCGATGCCGCGCGGATCAAGCTCACCTACAAGGACTACCCGGCGGTCGCCGAGGGCTACATCCTGCGCGAGAATGTCGAGCCAATCGAGTTCGCGAAGCCCGCCAGCGACGACGATGCAGACGAAGAAGGTGGTGGCCGAGAGACCAAGGACGAGCTCGAGCCCAAGGTCGAACTCGACCGCGATGAGGACCTGCCGAGGCCGCCAGCGCTTGCGCCGCAGGTGGATGTTGCTGCACCTCCTGCCGGATCCATGCCGGGCGAGAGCCCGCTCGCTGCAGGCAGTCTCGGCAACACGATGGTCTTCCGTCCCGGCGGTTCGCCAATCGATGCGCCGGCGCAAACCCGCGACGCCGAAAGTACAACCAAACCGGCGCCGAGTGCACAGGCCAAGACTGCTGGGCAGCGCGCCAGTCAGACCGCGCGCGAGCTTGGCGAAGCGCTCGAACCGGAGAGCAGGATTGAACGCTCCTCAGGCGGCCCTAATGGCCCCGAGGTGCATGGTCCCGGCCTCGCTGACGGCCCGGATGACGGAATGGAGATGTAGCCCATGCACTCCATTGCAGCAGTGCGGTCTTCGAGCGGCGCCGCCGACTATTTCGCAAACGACAACTACTACACGGCTGAAGAGAACGCGGAAGCCGGGGTCTGGGCTGGCGAGGGTGCGCGTGATCTGGGACTGGCGGGTCCGGTCGAGAGGTATGCGTTCGAGGCGATCTTGAACGGACACCTGCCAGATGGCGATAAAGTCGGGCAGGTCGAGGGGCGCCGCCTAGGCCTCGATCTTACCTTTTCGATGCCCAAGTCTGCCTCGATCCTGGCACTGGTCTCGGGCGACCGGCGGATTCTGGATGCGCACCTTGCCGCGGTGCGTTCGACCATGGCGCAGCTTGTCGAAAAGCAGTTCGCCGAAGCCCGCAATTACGAACGCAGCCGCAATGGCGAGCCCGAGCGGACCGGCAATCTCGTCTATGCTCTCTTTGCCCATGACACGAGCCGCGCGCTCGATCCGCAAGGCCATATCCATGCCGTGGTCGCCAACCTCACCCGCGATCTCAAGGGCAACTGGAAGGCACTGTGGAACGGTGAGATCTGGAAGAACAATACGACGATCGGCCAGTTCTACCATGCCGCCTTCCGCGCCCAGTTGCAGAAGCTCGGCTACGAGACCGAGGCCGCCGGCAAGCACGGCGCCTTCGAAATCAAGGGCGTGCCGGGCGAGGTCATCAAGTCGTTTTCAACCCGCGCGGCCGAAATCGAGGCCAAGATCGCCGAGACCGGTGCCACCACTCTGGCGACCAAGAAGCAGATCACGCTCTATACCCGCGATCCCAAACTTGCGGTCGAAGATCGCACCGCGCTGGTCGAGGGCTGGAAGACCCGCGCTGCCGAACTGGGCTTCGACGGCAAGCCGCTCGTCGCCGTGGCCATGGCGCGGGTACAGCACCAGGCCAGACCATCGCTTCGGGAAACCGCCTCTCAGGCTTTCGCCGAGATCGCAGAGCGGATCAGTGCGGCCATGCGTCCACCGAGCGCGCTGGCTGTCAGTGGGACGGCCGCACTCTTTCTCCCCGCCGAAACCATCAAGGCCCAGCACGCGACCGCGTCCGCTATCCGGCACCTTTCCGAGCGGGAAGCGGCATTTTCACCCCATGCCATCCTGGCGAGCGCACTCGGCTTCCAGATCAAGGGCCTCGAGGGTGAGGCCGTGGTCACGCGGATCGATGAACTGGTCCGGGACGGCCACCTCATTCCCGGCAAGTCTGAACGCGCCGACGGCCACTACGACCTGGTGACGGCGCCTGAGGCGCTGGCGCGCGAACAGCAGATATTGGACCGCCTGGATGCCGGTGCCGGCCAGGGCCGCGCTTTCATGGCACCCGACCTCGCCATGGCCCGGCTTCAGGAGGCCGCTCGCGAACTCGGGCTCGAGCGGGCCGGCGTCGATAGCTGGCAGTTGAACGAAGGTCAGCTAGCCGCCGGCGTTGCGATCCTTTCGGGCACCGACCGGTTCCTCAACATCCAGGGCGTTGCGGGCGCCGGCAAATCGACCCTGCTTGGAGCGCTGGACAAGGTGCTTGGCGCAGAAGGCGTCAAGCTGATCGGCCTCGCCTTTCAGAACAAGATGGTCGCCGATCTGCGCGGCGGTGCTTCGGGCACGATGTCGGTCGAGCAGATGAAGGAAGCCGGGATCGAGGCCTGGACCATCGCCGGTTTCATCAACAAGCATGGTTCGGCGGCAGCCCATGGATCTGGCGAGCGCTTCGAAGTTTCCAAAGCAGCGCTAAGCAATACCGTCATCATCACTGACGAGTCCTCGATGGTCTCCTCGCGCGATATGCTGCGCCTCACCGCGATTGCCGAGCAACTCGATGTCGCCAAGGCGCCGTTCATGGGCGACCGCCAGCAATTGTCGGCGATCGAGCAAGGCAAGATGTTCGCGGTATCGCAGGCCGCTGGCCAGGCGACCGTGCGGATGGACGAGAACATCCGGCAGAGGAATTCGCCGCTCCTGCTGGCGGTTGCGGGTCTCTCGAACGAAGGCCATGCCAGCCTCGCGCTTGATCTGCTGGCAGCGCACGGCCGGGTGATCGAGGCGGGTCAGAACCACGTCGCGCGCGCCGCCGAGCTCTGGTTGTCGCTGAGTCCGGAGAAGCGCGGGGCGACGGCGATTTTCACCGCCGGGCGCGACGACCGGACCCAGATCAATAGCCTCGTACAGCAAGGGCTTCTCCAGGAGGGCGCGCTGAGGGGCGAAGGCATCGCGCTCACAACGCTTCAGAGCGCCAATGTCAGCCGCGAAGAACTGCGCTTTGCCTCAACCTACCGGCGCGGCCAGGTCCTCGAAGCGCGGATGGATGTGCGCGAGATTGGCCTCGCGCGCGGTGAATATGCGATTCTCGACATTCGCAAGGACGGCAAGGTCACGCTCGAGAAGGGCGGTAAGCGCCTGAGTTTCGATCCCGACCGGATCGATCCAAACCACAAGTTCGACCGGCTCGGGCTCTATGACCAGAAATCGATCCGGATCCATGATGGCGACACAGTGTTCTGGCGTGACAAGGATGCCGGCCGCGACATTGCCAAGTCGACTTACGCGAAGGTGATCGAGGCAAAGCCTGAAGCGGTGACGGTCGAGCTTGCTGACAAACGGCAGCTTACCCTGCCAGCCAATGACCCCATGTTGCGCCGTCTCGATCTTGGCTACGCGCTCAATGCCCACATGGCGCAGGGCATGACCAAGGCCCATGCGATCGAGGTGATCTCGTCTTCCCAGCGCAACCTTGCGACCCAGCGGACGCAAAATGTCCTCAACACCCGCGCCACCGACGACATGCATGTTGTCACCGATGATCTCGGTGCCCTCAAGTTCCAGCTCGACCGCACTCCGGGCAACAAGACCTCCGCGCTTGAGGTGACCGGCAAGGTCGAAGTCGACGGCGGACAGGCCAATCCCATCGAAACCCGCCAGGTTCCCGAATTGCGCATGAGCCCGGAGCTCAGGGCCAAGCTCGATGCGGTGCTGGGCCCAGTGCCAGAAGCGCCGGTGCGGCAGCTTCCCGTTCCCGAAAAGTCGCTGGGGCTCGATCTGTGAGACGCCTGCCCATCCCCGCCTTCACTCGAGCGCGCGCCACCCGGTTGTTCGATGGCTGTCAGGCCACCCTCATCTGGCTTGCGGTGCTCGCCTTCGCTGCGCCCGGGTCCGATGTTCAGGCGGTTGCGGTCTGGGCGATGGTCGCGGTCGCGCTCGCCGCTGCATTCGTCGCGCTCTGCCCGACATTACCGGGCGGACTGGCGGAAATCGCGGCTTCGAACCCAGCCCCAGCCAGTGCGCCTGGCCCTGCCAATGCAGAAGAGGACCAGACGCATGTTCTATGATCATCAGGAAATCGGCGACTTTGCCAACGAACGCGACGCCCAGGACTGGGCGGAACGAAACAACCTCGATGTCCGCGACCTCCACTACCGCAGTCGCGGCAATCGGGGCGTTACCCTGAGCGTGCGCCGGTCGGCGCTCGGGGACTCTGCAACCAGCGACCTCTCATATGGCCGCCGGACCGGCTTTTTCTGAAACCAGGAGACCACCCATGAAACTGAAATTCCTGTTGTTCGCGCTTCTTGCCGCGGGTGCCCAGCCTTCGCTGGCTGCTGAGCCGGCCTCCGGCCTTGGCGAGACTGCGATTGAGCCTGCCGCCGCGGTTACTGCGGTCCGCAGGCAGGAGCTGCAGCGCGTCGCCGATGCGCTAACCGCCGAAGCCAGTGCGAAAACAGGCGTGAACACGCGAGATTCCGTCGAGACGATCAAGGCGCGGATCAAGGCAATGAAGCGGCCCTCCCCTTCTGCCGAGCAGCCAGACTGCGATGATTGTCCTGACAAGGCGGTTGCTCCCCGCCCCGGTTCTGCCAGCCAGGTTCGCAACCGCGACTGCATCGACTGCGTCGAAGAAGCGATCCTGGCCTGACCAGAAGGGGGGGGCCCGGGGGCGCGCCCCCCGCCCGCCGCCCCCCAAAGGGGGGGGGGGGGGCGGGCGGGC
>VMTF01000228.1 GCA_013791705.1 Sphingomonadales bacterium
CATCGACTGCCGATGCTTCATGGGCGCAGTTGGCTGAGAGGGCCGCCTCCCGCCCTGATCTCGGTGGGGCATTCGATGCAACCGGTCCAGAAATCGCTAAAGAATCAATTCTTGTCGGCAATGTCGGCCGGCGATTTCGCGCTGCTTGGGCCGCACTTGACTGCGGTTGACCTCGCCAGAGGCGACGTGCTGGATTTCCCCGGACAGACGATCGAATATGCGTGGTTCCTTGAAGACGGGATTGCCTCGATGGTCATCGCCTCGCGCGATGGTCACGAGGTGGAAGCGGGAATCATCGGACGCGAAGGGCTGATCGACGTAGCGACGATTCTGGGCGTCACGAAATCGCCGTTGCGATGCTTCATCCAGATTCCCGGGCATGGCTACCGGATGCCGGCGCACACACTCGCGGCGGCCTATCGGGCCAGCGAAACCTTGCGCGCTCTGCTTAACCAGTTCGCGTTCAGTGTGCTGATCCAGATCGCAGAGACAGCACTGTCCAACGCATCCTTCTCGATCGAGGAACGGCTCGCGCGCTGGCTGCTGATGTGCGCCGACCGCCTGGCCGGCGAAGAGATCGCGATGACGCATGAGTTCCTGTCACTGATGCTCAATGTGCGCCGTGCCGGCGTAACGCTGGCGATTCAGTCGCTCCAGGGCGCCGGATACCTGGAATCGCGGCGGGGGCGGATCCGGATCACGGATCGGCCGGGTCTGGAGGAATTCGCCAACGACGCTTATACTGCCTTGCGTTGATTCAGGAATCAGTGCGTTCGAGCCGCGCCAATGCGGCCGGCCTGGCAAAATGACCGCGAGAATGCCGCGAAGGCGCTTGTTCGATACTGTACAGACGGTTTGTCGCGACGGCCCGCACCATCGATTGGAAATGCAAGCACGTTTCGTTTGAACAGGCCACAGGTGCTATGGACCGCTATGCGAAGATCCATAATATCGATTTGCTCACCCGCCAGTTGCGGACGGGCAAGGCTATCGCCAATCGCGGCTATTTCGAGTCGCTGATCCGCCGGGAACGAAGCGAACTGGCCGTCATGGATGCGCGCGATCTCGGCGCCTCCGAACATGGGCTCTATTCCGGCGAATATGGCAGTGCCGATGCCGAAGATTGCCTCAGGGCCGGGCGCGAGCATTGCGAGAATTCGCTGTTCCCCTGCATGATTGTCGATCCCCGGCCAGGCTTGCGGATCGTCGCGGCAAATGCGGCCGCTGCGGCTGAAACGCTGATCCCGCGCGAGGAATTGATCGGGCGCCGGCTTTATGAAATGTCCGGCGAAAATGACGCCACCATCGAAGCGCAAAGCATTCCCGGCTTGCTCGCCAGTTTTGCCACCGTCATGGCGACCAAGGCCGCGCATTGTCTCCGTGCGCTGCGCTTCGACGTCCGCTTGCCGGATGCCCGCACCGATGAGCGCTACTGGCGCATCCAGAACTCACCGATCCTCGACGGCAAGCGGGAGGTATTGTTCATCCGCTGCGAGTTCTTCAACATCTCGCGGCCCGTGCGCCCGCCCGCCAAAGCCTGAGCCCGGCATCACGGCTGGGTGTCATCCGCGCCCGAATCCGCCAGTTGCCGCGCCGCGCCGAGCAACCGGATCACCTCGGCATCCTCCACCTGGCTGAAATTCCGATAATGCGGGCCGACCGCAAAAAACGGCTCGGGCGATGCGAGGCACACCACCTGGTCGCACAGGGCGCCAAGCTCCGTCAGCGCTTCGCGCGGCGCCACCGGCACGGCCAGCACGATCCGCGCGGGGCGCGCCTGCGCCAGTCCTTTCAGCGCGGCGCGCACCGTTCCGCCGGTGGCGATCCCGTCATCGACCAGGATCACGGTGCGGCCGGTGACGGTAACCGGGGGGCCGGTTCGATAGGTCGCGCGGCGGCGCTCGATTTCCGCAAGCTCGCGCGCCACGGTCCGGTCGATATAAGCCTGGCTGGCGCCAGTTGCTGTGGCGGCCTGCCGGTCGATCACGATCTGGGCAGCGGCGCCATCCACCAGCGCCCCGATGCCATATTCCTCGTGCCCCGGCGCGCCGATCTTCCGCACCATCAGGATATCGAGCGGAGCGCGAAGTTCGCGCGCCACCTCGAAGCCGACCGGCACGCCGCCGCGCGGCAGCGCGAGGATCACGGGATGTTCCGGCGCCAGCGGGCGAAGCGCTTCGGCCAGCTTCTGTCCGGCTTCGGTCCGGTCGGCGAAACGGGCGGCCGCCATCATCAAGCTGCCTTGCGCAGGTACTTGCGAAACCACGCGGTGGCGACCCGCACGACCTCGTCCAGTGTGCCCGGCTCCTCGAACAGATGGGATGCGCCAGGGACGATTTCGAGCAGCTTTTCGCAGTGCAACTGCGCCAGCGCGGCGGCATTGAGATCGATAACCGGGTGATCGAGGCTGCCGACGATCAGCAGCGTCGGCACGCGGACGCGGGCGAGCGCGGCGCCGGCGAGATCGGGCCGCCCCCCGCGTGACACGACCGCCGCGACGTTGCCGTCGCGCTCGGCCGCCGCGAGCAAGGCCGCCCCGCCGCCGGTGCTCGCGCCGAAGTAGCCGACCGATAGTCCCCTGGTTTCCTCGTGGTTCGCGACCCATTCGCTGGCCTGGCCAAGGCGCTCGGCCAGCAGCGGGATATCGAACACCTTGGATCGGTCGGCTTCCTCGGTCGGCGTCAGCAGGTCGAGCAGCAGCGTCGCGAAGCCGGCCCGGTTCAACTGCGTTGCAACGTGGGTATTGCGCGGGCTCAGCCGGCCGCTGCCGCTGCCATGCGCAAAGATGACGATGCCGGCGGGCTGGGGCGGAAGGGACAAGATGCCGTTCAAGGCCAGCGGCCCGATGGAAACGTCATATTGCGCGATCGTGGAATCCTGCATGATCATAGTCCGAATGGCCAGGTTTCAGGGGCGCCTTCCGGCCGGTCGCCGGCCAGCGGGGTAACGGCGCGGGTTTCCTCGAACCAGACGAACGCATCGAACTGTTCGGCCAGAACGGCTTGGAAATAGTGGCTCGAAAGCTCGGTCTGCGGGCGATAGACGACGCCGATCGCGCGTTCGAGCAAGGTTTGTGACAGGGCTTCCCGCAGATCCGGATCGATCTTGCCGCGCCAGTCGGTCAGGCTGCGGGCCAGGCCGGTCCGGCGAAAGCAGTGCTCCCAACTGTCCTCGCGGGCCGGGCGGACCCGCAGCATTTCCATGGCCGCGCCCCAGTCCGACGCGGCGGCAACCGTGCCCCGGTCGGTGCCGAAGCCGATCAGCACGGCCTGGTCGCCGTAAGCGGCGCGGCATAGCTGGCCGATGTTGAATTCGCCGCGCCAGCCCATCGCGGTCGCCGCAGCATCGCCGATATGGGAATTGTGCGCCCAGACGATGGCGCGGCCATCCGGCTGATGCGCGAGCAAGGCCTGCAGCGTTTCGAACATGTGCCGGTCCCGCAGGTTCCAGCTTTCCGCCGACCCGCGAAAAATCGCGCGATAATACTGTTCGGCGGCGCGCACGATGCGGGCGTTCCGCTCGGCATCGAAATAGTGCTCGCCATCCTCGGCGAGCAATTGCATCCGCCGCCCGAGCAGTTCGCCAAGCTGGGCAACCACGGCATCCTCACATGCGGCCAGCCGGCCGGTCGCGATCGCCCGGCCATAGGCCTGCGGTTCGTCCTGCCACGGCGTCAGGCAGCCATAGCGCTGCCGCGCGGCTTGCGCCGCCTGCGGATCGTGCCGCTCGAGATAGGCGATCACCGCGTGGATCGATTCGCTCAGGCTGTAGACGTCGAGCCCGCGCATGCTGGCCTGCCGCTCCGCGGGGAGATCGCGATTGTGGCGGCGAAGCCAGTCGGCCAGCGCCAGCACTTCCTGATTGCGCCACATCCACGCCGGGAAGCGCACGAAGGGATCGCCACGACGGGGCCGCTGGGCGTTGTGGCGGACATAGTCGTCGATCCGGGCAATGTCGGGCCAGTCGCCCTCGACCGCGATGATGTTGAAGCCGTGGCGCTCCACCAGCCGCCGGGTGATTGCGGCGCGCGCCGCATAGAATTCGTGCGTGCCGTGCGTCGCCTCGCCCAGCAGCACGATGCGGGCATCGCCAAAGCGGTCGAAGGCCTGGCCGAACGCATCCGACGCATCGGGCGAGGGCAGCAGAACGGCACTGCGACGCAAGCGATCGACGATCATCTCGGTCGGTATGGGAAGGCTGGAATGGATGTTCAACGCAGCTCTCCTTCCGGCTGAAACAGAGCACTTTCGGCAGCGAGCCCGAAATACGGTTTGATACGGAGTGGCTCTATTCCGTCCGGTGCAACCCGGCGAATCCGCTATGGTCAACACCATCGTTCGTGGTATTCGCAAGGATATGGAGAGGATGCTCCAGTTCTGGATCGGGGTGGTGGCACTACTGGCCGCCGTGGGTTCGAATCGGCTGCCAAGCCGAAAATATGCGGGCAGGGCGGGGTGTTACCCGTGACCATGGTCCGTCCCGTCTATCTGGTCGATGATGACGCGGGCCTGCGCAATTCGCTGCGTTTTCTGTTGTCGAACCATGGCCGCGAAGTCAGCACCTTTGAAAGCGGCGAGGCATTCCTCGCGCAAGTCGCAGCGCTGGAGCCGGGACCGGTGCTGCTCGATGTGCAGATGGCCGGAATTGACGGACTTGGCGTGCAGCGGCGCCTGGCCGAACTGGGCTGCGGATTTCCGGTCATCATCATCACCGGGCATGGCGATATCGCCATGGCGGTGCAGGCGATGAAGGCCGGCGCGGTGGATTTCCTGACCAAGCCTTTCGCCCGCGCGGATCTGCTCGCGGTGCTGGGTCAGGCCGATGCCCTGCTCGATAGCCAGGATGCGCGGACCGGGCAGCGCGAGGCGGCGCGGCGTGGTCTCACCGTGCTGACCTTGCGGGAATATCAGGTGCTGAACGAACTGGCGCGCGGCCATCCCAACAAGACCATCGGCTATGATCTCGGGATCAGCCCGCGCACTGTCGAAATTCACCGTGCCAACGTCATGCGCAAGCTGGCGGTGCACAGCTTCCCGGATGCGTTGCGGATCGCTTTTGCCGCAGGTCTGCCGCTGCCGCTGGACGAGATCGAACCCCTGCTGTCCCCGCCGGCGTTACCTCTCAAATCGGGCGATTTGCCCGATCCCACGATCCTGACGTCCCGAACGAAAACCAGACACGACATCTGACCTCGACAAGATCACGCGGCAAATTCAAGCTGCGAGAGCCCCGGCCACTCGCATCCTGCCAGAAACAAGGTGGCGGCACCGGATGGATGGTCGCCCGCGACGGGCTGCAACCGGCGCCGCCATGATCTCCCCGATCAACTCTCGATCGGGATCTTCTGAACGTCCTTCTGCGCCCGCTTGTCCTTGGCAAGCGTAAGTTCAAGCACGCCTTTTTCGAAGCGGGCCTTGATCGAATCTGCGGCCACGTCGGACGGCAGTGCGATCTGGCGCTTGAAACGGCCATAGCGCCGCTCGCTCAGCAGGTAGCCGTTGTCCTTGCGCTCGCTCTCCTCCTGCTTCTCGCCTGAAATCGTGAGCACGCCGGCGGCGACGGAAATTTCGACATCCTTGTCGGTCATGCCGGGCAGCTCGACGGAAAGGCAGTATTCCTTTTCGCCATCGACAAGTTCCATTGCCGGGACGGGGGCCACGGTGCGTTGCGGGAAGTTGAAGATGCTGCCCGGCCAGCCGAAATCATCGAACAGCCGGTCGATCTCGCCGCGCAGCCAGCCGATCGGGCCAAACCCGTTCTGCGGTGCGCGGTTTGCCTGGGGGGCAGGGGTGGGCGCGGGGGGCCGG
>VMTF01000262.1 GCA_013791705.1 Sphingomonadales bacterium
ACCCGGCCCAACTGACCCGGCCCAACTGGTTCGGTCCAATCAGCCCAGCCTGATCTGGCCGGCGCGGTGCGTGCTTCGCGCGGTGGATTTGCGCGATCTACCTCCTAGGTAGTGATCCCGATACCTGACTTGTCGGGAACCCCGGGGCGGCTCACATTGCGTCTGTTCCTGGCTGAAACCCAGCCGACAACCGATGTAATCCAATGAGGCGTCGCTTGAACTCCCAGGCAGATCCCCGCTCCTTACGCATCTACGTCGCCGTCGCTACGGTCGGACGGGCTGCGATCCTTGGTCGAACGCTGGGCCGGCTCTCGCTCCAGACGCGCCGACCTGACGGCATTGTCGTCGTCGGCGCGGCGCCCGCCGACATCGCCGGGGCCGCAAGGGCTTACCCGGGCGCGCAGCTCATCCTTTGCGAGAAAGGATCCTGCCGCCAGCGCAATGCCGCGCTCGATCTTCTGGTCGGCCGGGCAGACGTGGTGATCTTTTTCGACGACGACTTCGTGCCGGCACCGGACTTCATCGAACAGGTCGAAACAGCGATGAACGCGGATTCCGCGCTGGTTGGCCTGACCGGACAACTGATCGCCGACGGCGCGCATACCGGCGAGATTTCGTTCGATGCCGCCGTCGAGGAAATTGCCGCCGGCCGCCGCCCCGATGGGCGAAGCCACGAATGCAGCTGGCTCTATGGCTGCAACATGGTTGTCAGGCTTTCGGCGGCACCCGATCTGCGGTTCGACGAAATGCTGCCGCTTTACGGCTGGCAGGAGGACGTGGACTATTCCTGCCAACTGGCCCGTCATGGTCATATGGTCTGCTCCAGCGCACTGACGGGAATTCATCTCGGGACACGCGCCGGACGGACGTCCGGCTTGCGGTTCGGCTATTCGCAAGTGGCCAATATCCTTTATTTGCGGCGCAAGCAGACGATTTCGTGGCGGCACGGTTTCGGACTGATGGCCCGCAACATCGTCGCCAATCTCACCCGCAGCATCTGGCCTGAGCCGGAGATTGACCGCCGGGGCCGCCTGGTCGGCAACGCTCTCGCCATTGCTGACCGCCTGCGCGGCAGGATTGATCCGACCCGCGTCGAGTCCCTTTGACCCGCTGGGCAATGTACCGTGACCTTAGCTGCTGCGCGGGTTCGGCGATCGGCGGACTGCGGCCTCGCAAAATTCTGCTCACCGGCCAGGCCGCTCCGCAGCCGCGCGATGCGCCCCGGCTGGAGGCCGGTCCGTGTTGAAACTGCTGATAAACGGCCGATTCCTGACCCGGCCGATGACGGGCGTAGACCGCACCGCCGAGCAAGTCGTTCGCGCACTGTCGGCGCTGGCCGCTACTGGCGATGCCATGGTCGCATTCGAACTGGAAATTGCGGTGCCGGCCGGCGCGCCGACCGATGAACAGATCCGCTCCCGCCTCGACCTGCCAGTCGCAATCAAGATCCATCGGTCGCGGTTTTCAGGGTATGTTTGGGAGCAACTTGTCCTGTCCCGCCTCGAACCGGAGGCGACCCTGCTGAGTTTGTGCAACATCGGCCCCGTTCTGCGCCGCAAGCAATTGGCGATGATCCACGATGCGCAGATCTATGATGCGCCGCACAGCTATTCGCCGGCGTTTCGAACGACATACCGCCTGCTGCAGCCGTTGCTGGCGCGCCGCGCCAACACGGTCGTGACTGTCTCGCAGCATTCGCGCGGGCGATTGCAGGCGCACGGCCTGGCTGACGAACGCATGATTCACGTCATTTACAACGGCGTTGACCATATTTGCGGGCTTCGCTCCGACCCCGAAGTACTGGGCCGGCTCGGACTGACCCCGGGGGAGTATCTGCTGGCACTGTGCCACCCGGCGAAACACAAGAATATCGCCATGCTGGTTCGCGCCTGCGGACGGCGCGAAGATCGACAAATTCCGCTGGTGCTTGCAGGACAGGGGCACGCGACGGTGCTGGATGCCGGCACAGCGCAAAGCCGCGATTGCATCAGCGTCACCGCCCGGCTGACCGACAACGAGCTCAAGGCGCTGTACGAAAGCGCCCGCCTGTTTCTGTTCCCCTCCCTGACCGAAGGATTCGGTTTTCCGCTGCTTGAAGCGATGTCGTGCGGGTGCCCGGTGATCGCGACCACCGGCGGCGCGACTCCTGAAATCGCCGGCAGTGCGGCGGTGCTGTGCGATCCATCCGATGAGGCCGCGTGGACCCGCGCCGTCGAAGCTCTCCAGTTCGATACCGAACGCCTTGCCGACCTTTCGGAGCGAGGACGTGCTCAGGCCGAGCAATTCACCTGGCGTCGCACTGCCCAGGAGGTCCTCGCAATATTGTCGCGCGCAGCGCCCGCTGCCGCGTGAACCTGCGGCGCGCGCCTATCCAAAAGATGTAAAGGTGCGCGGCGCGGAAAATAATCGCAATCGCCACCACGGTTACGTTAGACTAAGTAAAGTGGCAGAACCGCATATTGGTAGAGGCGCGGTCCGAACGAAGAGTGTTGGCATGATTAAGCAACGGTTAAATTGCGGTTTCTCATTTCGAAAGACGCTTTCGGCAACCCTGCTATCCGTGCAGACGACGTCACCGGCTTGTCGCCCGGACACCCGATACCCCCCAGACGCGTTTCCACCGAGACGCAAGGTCGCCGGATAGCCGTTGATGGTGTGGCGAATCATGCCAATCGGTTTGGCGATCTTGTTGATTGTTTCCGGCATCGCACTGACTGGCGGCGCCGTGATCCTGGCCGCAACGGGCCTGATTGCCCTCGAACTTGTAACCGGGCCGATCCTGATCGCAGCGGGCATCGAACTGTGGCGAGGGCGCCGCTCGGCCCTGCAACTCTTCATCGGTTATTTCCTGCTGGTGTGGATTTCGGCAATCCTCGAAGGCGCCCTGGACGGCTGGTCGCTGCTCCCCAGAGTCGACTTCGCCTGCGTGGTGCTGCCGCTGTTTTTCCTGCCCGTCGTGCGGAAACGCCTCGCGCCCAACGGCATCAGTCGCTGGTGGCAGGCATTGCCGGGATATCGCCGGCTGGCCCCGCTGGTCGTGATCGTGTTGCTGACCGTGGCCCCGGTTCTGGCCAATCGGCCCACCGCCGCCCCCGCCCCCGCCCTCCAGGCCCGGAGCGCGCCGGCCGCAGCAAGCGCCGCTTCGGCCGACTGGCCTGCATTCGGCGGAAATCCGTCCGCCAACAAGTTTTCGGCACTTGCGGACATCACCCGCGACAACGCCGCGCGGCTCAAGCCCTTATGGCACTATACCGAGCCGGCAAAACTCGGCGGCCCCACCCCGTCGATCCGCAAGGACGAAGCAACGCCGCTCAAGATTGGCGACAAGATCTTTGTCTGCACGTCCGACAACGTGGTGTTCGCGCTCGACGCGGAATCCGGGCGGCGCGTCTGGCGCTACGATCCGGAAACGGACGAAACCGGCGTCGAGGCGGCGATTTGTCGGGGTCTCGCCTATGCGCAGCGCCCTGATGCACAGGATTGCCCGCACCGGCTGCTGATGGGCACGCTCGATGCCCGGCTGATCGCGCTTGATGCCGAGACCGGGCGGCCTTGTTCCGATTTCGGCGTGAACGGTGCGGTCAACCTGCTTGCGGGGCTGGGGCCGGTCAAGCAGGGCTATTATTACCTCACCTCGCCGCCCACGATCCTGAACGGCGTTGCGGTCATCGGCGGCATCGTCCGCGACAACGAGGAAACCGGCGAGCCGTCGGGCGTGATCCGGGGATATGATACCGGCAGTGGCCGGCTCCTGTGGGCATGGGACATGGGGCGGCCGCCATCGCCCGCCACCGATCCGATGGCCGAGGCGCCCTATACGCGGGGGACTCCGAACGCCTGGACCGTCTTCAGCGCCGACGCGAAGCTGGGCTTGGTGTTTGTGCCGATGGGCAACGGCACACCCGACTTTGTCGCGCAACACCGCGATCCGGTATGGGAGCCCTACGCCTCGGCGCTCGTCGCGCTCGATATCAAGACCGGCAAGCTGCGCTGGTCGTTCCAGACCGTGCATCACGATGTGTGGGACAACGATCTTTCCGCACAACCGGTCCTGGCCGATCTGGCCACGCCTGCGGGTCCGGTCCCGATCGTGATGATCGGGACCAAACGTGCCCAGATCTTCGTGCCCGATGGGCGCAGCGGCCGGCCGGTGCTGCCGGTCGAGGAGCGGCCGGTTCCCCAAACCGATATCGCCGGCGAACGGACCTCGCCGACGCAACCACTTTCGGTCGGAATGCCGGACCTTGGCGGACATCGCCTCGGCGACGCCGACATGTGGGGCGCCTCGCCCTTCGATCGGATGTTCTGCCGCATCAAGCTGCGCCAGTTGCGCTATGAAGGCCCGTTTACCCCGCCCTCGCTGCGCGGGTCGCTGATCTATCCCGGACTCGCCGGCGGAGTGGACTGGGGCGGCATGACGTTCGATCCGGGCCGCCAGGTGCTGATGGTTCCAACGATGCATCTCGCCCAGATCGTGACGCTGATCAAACGCGGATCGGGTGCCGCCGAGGGCAATGCACCGCAAAGGGGCACGCCCTATAGCGCAAAACTTCAGCAGTTCATGACGCGCCTGGGGATTCCCTGTCAGCGCCCGCCCTATGCGCAGCTTACGGCAATCGACCTCAATTCGCGGCAGATCGTGTGGCAGCGGCCGATCGGCACCGCAGAGAAGATCGGCCCGCTCGGGATACCGAGCAGGCTGCCGCTGACGATCGGCGCTCCGCCGCTCATCGGCGGCGGCGTTGCGACTGCGGGCGACGTCACCTTCATCGGTGCGGTGGGCGATCGGCGGCTGCGGGCGATCGACAGTCTGACCGGTCGCGAACTGTGGTCCACCGCGTTGCCGGAAGGCAATCAGGCGACCCCGATCACTTACCGGGCACCGCGCTCCCATCGCCAGATCGTCGTGATGGTCTCCGGCAGTTGGGCCGACCTCGGCCAGTCCCGCAACGTTCCAACGCATGTGGTAGCCTATGCACTCGATGACTAAAGGACCCGCTAAAGCCATGTCTGCCGGTCAACTCTTCGGCGACGCGTACCGCACGCTGACCGACAAGGAACTGATCGAAACCCTGCTGCTGGAGGGCTTTGCCTACGACGCGGACAGTGACGCGGCGCGCGCGGAAGCACGCGATGCGCTCGATTGCTGGCTGGCCAGCGGCCTCGCCTCCCGCCGCAGCGACCGGGGAGCCCTGTTTGACCCGGTCGAAGTCATGTACCACGCCACGATTTGCGGCGTTTCAGGCGAAGACGATTTCTGGGACCGCTGCTTCGTTTCGACGTTGCGGCGGTTTGTGACCGACCTCGAACAGGAACGCCCCACTTCGATCCAGATGACATACCATCGCCGGTTCGACATGAGCCGCACTCCGGCCGGCAGCACCCGCCGCCTCAGGATGCCCTTGCCGCTGACACAGCGCTACGCCCGCCTGGAAATCCGGCCGGAGTTGCCCGAGCAGGCCAGCACCCACCGGCTCAGCGACGGCCGGCTGGAAGCCCGCGTCACCGCGACCGAGGCACCCGAAATCACCCTGGGGGCGAAGCTGGAATTCGAAGTCCTCCCCAAGGCGGACCAGACGCCGCCGGAAGGCGATCTCTATCTGCGTGCCCGCGAAGGGCTGGTCGTCATCACGCCCCAGGTCGATGCTCTGGCCAGACACCTCGCGGGTATCAATGCACCGCCCGAAGCGGCCGTCCGCGCGTTTTGGGACCACCTCATTGATAATTTCGTCTTCAATCCGGTCCATTACGACCAGATTCCGCCGGACGCGCCGCTGGACTGGGTTCTGGAATCCGGCGTCTACGATTGCCAGTTGGCCGCAGCGCTGCTGGTCGGGTTGTGCCGCTCGCAAGGCATCAACGGCCGGATGGTCGGCGGCAACTTCCTCTATCGGCGTTCCCCCACCAACCACTTCTGGGCCGAGATATGGCTCGACAACAGCGGCTGGACCCCGTTTGACTTCATCAGTTGGGATCTCTCGCGGGGCGGAGAGGATTCGCATTGGCGCGATCGCTTTTTCGGCCGGATCGAGCCGCGGCTTATCACCGAGTGTCTTCCGGGCTCGTTCACCGGGGCGATCGGCGTGCCGATCCCGCCGGCCTGGCATATGTTGCGCACGATCAAGGGCGCCGGCGTCGAAATTCAATTAACCGGCCTCGACGGCGATTGCGTGTACCGTGATGACATCGTCCGGCTGTGACGATCTGACGACACCGACCCACCGTACCAACCGATACTTTGGCGAGAAACCGAATGATCTATGAATTGAAACTTTCAGCAATCGTCCCGCAGATGACCGGCGCCACTACCCAATGCTGCTATGCCGCGCCCGGCGACGCGCTCAAGATGGGCAGCAAGCTGGTGGACCTGAGCGTCGACCTGAGCAGTGCCTTTGCCCAGGAATGCCCGCCGGTTTCCTATTATCGCATCGTGCTGCGCGAACCGGCTTTTCTGCGTGCGATCACCGCGAAACCGGGAGACTTCACCGCAGTCGACGCCCCGCTTGCGCTGTTCAGCTCCACGCCGGACGAGCCGCTTGACGAGGCCCCCGCGCGCCCGGTGCGGGTCACGGTTGCCGGCATCATGCATCACGACGCCATGTGGAGTGGGCAACAGGAATGACTGCGATCCCGCTCACACTCGGCCCGCTGCAGGCCAAGGGTTACACGATCCTGCGTTCCGGCGTGCGCTGGTTGCGCGAAGATGGCCAGATGTGCCGCGCCAATGAGCCGATTGGCTACTTCAACGTCACCCTTGAGCCAACCGATACGCGGGCCGGCAGTCAGCCGCTGTTCGCCGATGAGATGGAACTGCAAGTGGCCTTCGCCGCGCGCATGAGCGGGCGCCTCAAACTCGATGAGGCAATGGCCCGTGGCGGCTATCTGAACGTACGGACCATCGACGCTTGGGAGCCGGGCACCCGGATCGGCGCGATCGAGACCGAGGAAGAGCCCGATGCCGACGAGCCGGGGCAGTTGCGCCTGCTGAAGCTGGCCGGCCGGCGGATGACGGCATTGGCCGATGTCCACTCCGGTCTGCTGCCAGGCTGGCACAGTCGCACGCGCGGCTGGTGGTGCGACGAGGGCGAGGCGCCGCTGACATTGCTGAGCCTTGGCGTCTGCGATGCCGCCGGGCTGGTGCTGGGCGCGCAATGTGCGTTCATGGAGATGTTCGAGGCCGCACGGCAGGGGATGCAGATCGTCTATGTCCCGGATCATCCGATCGCGCCGTGCGCGCCGATCCTGCTGGACCAGCTCAGCCGCACGCCCGCGCAGTTCGAGGCCATCGTCGAAGACGTGCATCGGCACTTCGGCGGCCCGGGCAAACACCTTGCGGCTGACGACTGGATGTTCATCGGCACAATGCTCTCGGTGCTCGGCAAGGCGCCGCTCAAAGACCGCTACAATCTCTTTTCCGCGACCGGCCTGCAGCAAACCGGCCCGGCCGATGCGGTGCTGCTGTCGCTCGCGGTCGAGCCCCTCTCAATCCTGCGCCACCGCACGCTGGGCTATCACATGCACGTGATGCGGCATCATCAGGCCGCCGCAGGGCCTGCGGTCCGCGCCTGGCTGTCGTCCGCGTTCGAACCCGTCAAGCGGCCGACCGACGCAATCCGGCAGGACTATGAGAACCTCATCGACACCCTTCAGCGGCAATCAGGCTCTCGGCTGATGATCCTCAACACGATGTCGACTTCGGGGCATGAAGACATTTCATGCTATCTCGGCTTCGATGCGCCGCTCAGCGCCACCTTGTCCAACGTCTCGGCCAAGGAACTGAACCTGATGCTCGACGACATTGCGGCCACCCGCGAAATCGACATCATCGATGTCGATGCGATCGCGGCCGAAATGGGCGGCGCCCAGCACCTGCCCGACGGCATTCACCAAAGCGGCATGATGCAGGTCGTCCTGCGGCAGGAGATCCTGCATTTCATGTCCGACCTGCGCGCGTCGCGCAGCCTCGCCGTCACGTAACGTCGAATTCCACGACGAGTTCGTCACTGGCCAGGGCCGGGTCAGGCAGCGCTTCATCCGCGTCGTCGCTGAACAGCGCCAGCGGCAGGCCGACCGCCAGCCAATCGCCGGCATCGGCCAGCAAAGTGCGCAGAACGCCTGCCTGCCCTGCCCGGACTTCGACAACCGCCTTGTGCGTCTCGAGTTCGACGATCAGATCGCCGCTGGCAAACGCGGTGCCGGGCTCACCCTGCCATTCCAGAATGCGGATTTCCTCGACACCGGGGACGGCGGCAGGGACGGACAATTGATAGATCATTTAGCTTGCCTCTTGGGTAACAAAGGAACTCGTTGTTAGCGGGTGCCCGGCCAGCGAGCGCAGTGCTTCGGCCACCCTGCCGGCATTGGGCACGCAGGCGGCCTCGAGAACGGGGTTCGACGATACCGGCGCCGGCAGAGTGCCGATCCGCGACCAGGGCTTCGGTCCGATCCGCTCGAAAATCCGGGCTGCGACCTCGACGCCGACACCGCAGGTGGTCTGGCCTTCTTCAAGCGTCAATAGCCGGCCCGTCCGCGCGACCGATGCCGAAAGCGTTGCGATATCCAACGGGGCAAGGCTGCACAGATCGACCACTTCGCAGGAGATCCCCTCGGCCTCCACCATTTGCGCCGCTTCAAGTGCAACCCGAACCATATAGCTGTGCGTCACCAGGCTCACGTCACGGCCCTCGCGCCGGATGAATGCCTGGCCGAACGGCACCGGCGCTTCCGCGACGGGAACATTGCCGGGGGTCGGGAACAGGCGCTTGTGATCAATGTAAACAACCGGACCGTCACTGCGCAACGCCGTCTTCATCAGGCCATAAGCATCGGCGGGCGAGGAAGGCGCCACCACCTTCAATCCCGGGACGCTCATCAGCCAGGCTTCGATGCACTGCGAGTGCGCGACGCCCTGGCCCTGGGCACCGGCGGTCGTCTTGACGACCATCGGTGCGGTCAGGCGGCCGGCGGTCTTGTAGCGCAATTTGGCGGCATAGTTGATCAGCGCATCGAAGCCGATCATCATGAAATCCATATAGGTGATAACGACGAGGGGATGAAACCCGGATGCGGCCGCCCCCGCTGCGATCCCCATCGCGGCCGCCTCGGCGACCGGTGTGTCGCGCATGCGCTCCGGCCCGAACAGCTTGTAGAGCCCATCGAACTCGCGATACGATCCACCGAACGAGCCGACGTCCTGACCGAGCACGAATACGCGCGGGTTGTCCGTCATTTCCTCGCGCACGGCCCGCGACACGGCCTCGCGGAAGAACATGCGGGTTTGCTCACTCGACATGGTTCAACACCTCGGACGCATCGGGGTAGGGCGAGGCATCGGCGAAGGCCAGTGCGGCTTCGGCCTTCTGCGTAGCCTCATCCCGCAAGGCCTGCGTCCGCGCCGGATCGAGTTGCCCCCCGCCCTCCAGCAGTGCAATCTCGCGCTCGATCGGGCAGAGTTCGCGCAAGGCCGCAAGTTCGGCGCGGCTGCGGGTTTCGCGCGCGGTAGTCGAGTGCGAGCGGAGGCGAATGGACGAACATTCCAGGAATGCGGGGCCATTGCCAAGCCGGACATGCCCGGCCGCCTCGCTCGCCGCTGCGGCCACCCCCCCCACGTCCAGCCCATCGACGACCCTTGTCCACAACCCGAAAGCCGCGCCCAGATCGCTGATGTTCTTGGTGGCGTTCCCCGCCTCGCGCGTCGTCGAAACAGACAACCGGTTGTTGTTGCAGACAAACAGCAATGGAAGCTGCCAGAGCGCGGCCATGTTGAGCGTCTCGTAAAGAGGGCCGGCACCGCTCGCGCCGTCGCCGAACAGGATCACCACGATGCCGGGGTCGCCCGCCATCCGCCGTGCGAGAGCAACGCCTGCGGCCACGCTGATATTCCCGGCCACCACCGCATGCGCGCCGAAGAAGCCGCGGTCGGGATCGGACAAGTGCCCCCGGCCCGCGCGCCCCCGATTAGTCCCGGCGACCTTGCCCAGCAGTTCCGCCATCAACTGCCCCGGATCGACTCCCCGCGCCAGGGCCGGGCCGATCGAGCGGCCCCCGGTCAGCAACTGGTCTGCGCTGCCGAGCGCGGCGGCAAGCCCCACCGACACGGCCTCTTCTCCGGAAGACAGGAGCTGGAAACCATGATCCTTGCGCGCCGCCAGGCAATCTTCGAATGCCCGGATCATCAGCATCGCGCGCAGCCGTTCGACCGGATCGCTCATGATGTCTTGCGCCGGACGGTTGACCGTAACAACCCCGAGAACAGCAGCCCCAGACTTTCGCGTACGCCCCTGCGGCGGACAGCCATCGTCAGGCGCTGATAGGCTTCGTCCAGGCTCATCCGACGCTTCAGCACCTGGCTGATCAGCCAACTGACGTGATTTTCCTGAACCGCATCGGTGTTCACGCTCACGCGCCGCCGATGCCGCCCCTTCCCCATGGTGACGAGACCGGCCGGCGACAATTCGAGCGATGGCCGCACGGCGGTGTTGCGCCGGCTTTCGACAAAGGTCCGCACACGCTCCTGGGCGTCGAACGGCAGAACCGTGTCCAGGGCATTGGTGGCGACCGCCAGCGCAAGTTCCTGGCCGGCCACTTCAGCAGCCGCCTGACCACGCAGCCGATAATCGGTAGCGAGGACCACTCCGCCGATATCGGCCAGCACCCGGTCGAAATCCACGACGAACACGCCCAGTTCGCGGGACAGTTCCGTTACCAGAAGATTAAGCCGCCGGATCCGTTCGAGCAGGGCCTGGCCCGCCTCCGAGCTGCGATCCGGCACGCACCGGAACACCGTCTCGACCAGCACCGGGTCTCCGGTTTCCGCGAGTGCCGCAAGCTCGTCGTGCAACTGCCGTTCGGTTTCCGCCCAGGACCGCTCGTCACCGCCAAGATACCGCTGCAACGAAACGATGCGGATCGTACCGGCCGGGGCCTGAAGCAATTCGTCGAACCCTGCGGTCTCGCGAAGGTCCACTGTCGCCTGCTCACCGGCGAGGCCCGCCGCGAGCACGTCTGCCAGACCGTGCGCCAGCATGGCCGGCTCGTCGCTGCCGACCCACGCCGAGATGGGTACGGAGATCATGCCGCGCTTGCCCGGGCGCCGGCGGAGGACTGGCCGTTTGCGGCGGATGCCGCCAGATGTGCCGCGCGAACCGTGTCCCGTCCTTGCAGCCCCTCATAGCGCGCCGCCTGCTGTGCCAGTTCCGGCAAGGACATGATCCGCGCCTCGGCCGGCAGCGGTGAATGATCGCTGATGCTCTGCCAGAACAGCGGCAGCAGCGCGACAACGGCCTCCGGATGCGCGTCGTAAAACACCGCTTCCCACTCGAGATCCTCAAGCGGGTCGCGCCAGCCGCTGCGATGGGTCATATGATAGCTGCGCGCATCGGTGGGCGCCATCCGCAGGCCGGACCGACAAAGCCGCAGCGCCAGTTCGCGATGCTCGTTTATGCTGATGCGCGGATGGAACCCGCCCGCTTCCAGAAAGGCGCTGCGCGCAAGCGACTGGTTGGCGCCGGATGCGGCCGCCCACAGCACGCTGCAATCACGGTTCTCGCGCAGCGCTGCCATCTCGAGATCGAACAACTTGCGCGGGCCGAAGCCCGGATAGATTCCCGGCTGGGCGCGGCGGTCGATCTCGGCGAAAGCCCCCCGGATCTGGTCCCGCGTCACCAGCGCCCGAGCCCGTTCGTTGGCTGACATCCGCGCGACGCGATCTTCTTCGCCGGGCTTGGGCGTGCCTGTCTCGGGATCGAGGAACACCCGCGTGCAGCGCAAATGATAGGTTTCGCCGCGCACGATCAGGCCATCCCGCACACAGTGCTGCGCCAGATGCTTCGCGACAAAGTCCGGCTCGGCCAGCGTATCGCCATCGAGAAAGATCAGGATGTCTCCGGTGGCGCTCGTCGCTCCGGCATTCGCGGCGGCCGAGCGGCCGGCCGGAGCGGAATGATGAACCCCGACCAGATCGAGCCCGTTCGCGGCCGCCTCGGCCATGACCTCGGCGGTATGGTCCGACGAACCGTCATTCACGACCACCACCTCTGCCGGCGTGCTCTGCCGAGCCAGCGACGCCAAGGTCAGCCGCAGACGGTCGGCTTCGTCCTTCGATCTGATAACCACGCTGATTTTCATGACTTGCCCGCCTCGTCTTCAAACACCCCAAAGTCATCGAGAATGCGCACCACTTCGTGCGCGACCAGTTCATACCCCTCGGCCGTCAGATGCATCGCATCGACTTTCAGCCGCTCCGCCCCGTGGCGGGCCAGGACAGCGTCCACATCGACAATCGAGATGCCGATCGCCTGCGACAATTCGATAAGTGCGAGATTGAACCGCCGGATGCGCGTCGCATAAGTCTCGTCCAGGCCGAGATAGCAATGCACGCTGTCCCCCGGAATTACGGCGGACATGTTGTAAACCAGCACGGGAATGTCCTGCGTTTCGCGCAGTCGTTCCACGATAGCGGCAAGGTTGGCCATGGAATCGTCCACGTCGGCATGGCCGACCGGCTCGAATTCGGCCTTGAGCCAATCCCGCTCGGCAGCCGGCCAGAGCTGGGAATCGGCCGGGTAGAAGAGAAATCCACCGACCTTGTGGCGAACCATGGTGGCGGCGACATCGGGCAGGATGGAGAGCACCGCTGCGTCGGACGACACCGTAAAGAATTTGTCGCTGAACTGCCCGGCGAGAGGATAATTGCCCAGCGGCAGGTCGTGCCCGGCCATGACGTCCGGAACCACGCCATCCGCTGCCAACAAGGCATCGAAGCGCGTCAGCGTCTCATGGCGGAGGCGGACCCTCACGTCGGGATAGCTATCCCGCAAGGAGTCGTTGATGCCATTCCAAAGCATCTGCCCGCCCACCCGGCAAGAATGCAAGGAATCATGCACATCGACATTTCCTTTTGCAAAGATGTTGACGCGGCGCACCGTTATCCTTTCACGAAACCTGCAAGAACATAGTTAAACGATATTTTCCACAACCAATTAATTCATACAGCTAACGCAGCAATTTTTCTTCTGACTAACCCGAGTGCAAGCGTCTCGACCCCTTCCGGACGCCCGCTCAAATACCACAAGGCAGCATGCGAACTAAAATAGGTTGCCGCGCCCAACGGAATTGCAGTTGCAAGAAACCTGATGTCCGAACCCTTATCACTGGCGAAGGGCATGACATCACGCAGCAAGACTAGGGCGCCACCCATGCAGACGCAGCTCAATATACTTCGCCAAGGGTGCAGGAGCTGCCGAAGGATCGAGATTCCAAGCAGTTTCTTCACCGAAATCCAGCATATGAAGGCAAGCAGCACCTCGGCCGCACCCAGCGCGGCGACTGCCCCGACCCAGCCAAAGCGCACCGCCAGCAGGATGGTAACCGGAACCCGGAACAGAAAGTCGTAGAAGTGCCGGCTGAAGATCAGGTCGGGACGGCCAACCGCGTAGAACAGCAAAGTGGTCGTGTTGGAATAAAGCACCGGGATCAGCGTGAGCGAGACGGCCTGGAAAATGGGAATCGCGCCAACCCATTGTTTTCCCAGCATCACTGGCACCAGTTCGCTTGCAACCAGGGCCTGCCCGCACACGATCGGCAAGCAAAGCGCCAGGATTGCCGACGTCCCCAGGGCGTATGCGCGGGCCAGCCGTTCGCGATTGTGCGATACGCCCGACAGCGCCGATATGATCGGCCAGGTTATCGTGTTGACGAGCGCCATGATGCCCGTACTCGCCAGATCGCGGGCCGTGGCGAACAACCCGAGTTCCGCTTGCGGAATGATCTTGGCCAGAACGACCCCGTCGCACTGCCAGTTCATCGCGCTGAACACCTGACCGGCCATGGTCCAGCCGAGAAAGCTGCGGAACAAGCGCCATTCGCGCAAGCACAAGGCGGGCATGAACGGCAGAAGCACGAAAGTGGCAAATGTCGTAACGGCCGGCGCGGCGAGGGTCGCTGCGGCGATGGCCCAATAGCTCCCGGTCGCAAGCGCAATCGAACTGGCCACGATCAGCGCGGCAATCTTGCCGACCGCATCCGAAATGCCTTCGGGGCCGAACCGCAAGCTTTTGGCCAATTCCACCTGACGAGGGCTGCTGAGACCGCGAACCGCCGGCGCGAGCGACAACGCGCAGA
This sequence comes from Sphingomonadales bacterium, assembly GCA_013791705.1. Taxonomy (GTDB): domain Bacteria; phylum Pseudomonadota; class Alphaproteobacteria; order Sphingomonadales; family Sphingomonadaceae; genus Novosphingobium. The sequence goes on from VMTF01000262.1 coordinate 14,122, forward strand.
TCAGGCCGACCAGCCGTTCATCATTGTAGAAATGCGCCAACGGCACCGCCATGGCGCACATGACGACGGCAATGACTATGCCCCTGAGCAAACTCAACGTGAACAGCGTGTTGAGCTGAGTCCGCTCGATCACCTTGAGCCGCAGCAGCACGTTGCCAAGGGGAACATCGAGGATCGCCTCGGCAATTTGCACGAACGAAAGCGCGATCGCGACCAGTCCGAAATCTTGCGGCAGCAGGCACCGCGTCAAGATCAGCAGGGTGATGAGATCCAGCGATTTGGTCAGGATTCGCACACCACCCAGGAACAGGGCCCCGGTTGCGGTCCGTTCTTGCCGGCTTAGCTCAGACATGCATGGAAACTCACAAGCTTTTCGCCAGTCTACTCAAATGAACCTGGAGCAGCCGGTCAGGCCAGAAACCGATCGCTCCGATCGCAGGCAATCATAAGCCGCGCGTGATCGCCGCAGAAGGGAACATCGGACTGACCTCAAAAGGAGTAATGCTGCGCGCATCACGGCGGGCCGCTGCTGACGGCCCCCTGCGGCGCGGCGGCGGGCGCGGGGAGCGCCCCATATCGGGACGAGCCCGCCATCTTGTCCCGCTTGCGCCGGACCGTTGGTCGCAATGCGACTGCAGCCCCCGCGAACAGGGCGAAGTTCGGTCCGGGATCGGCCTTGGTCGAAGCGACCGCTGACGGCAGCAAAGCGAGCACAGCGGCGGTCGCGAGGGCACCTCCGATTGACCACGCAAGATCTGGGCTGCGAGCGATCGTCGAAGTCCGCGCCGGCTGGAGCACGGTCAAGAGGTAGGCGATGAACAGGACCATCCCGATCGCACCCGTCGCACCAAGCATTGCCATGATCATGCTGGACGATTTGAAACTACCGGGGCCGATGCCAAGCCCATAGGAGGTCTTGAATGCCTCCCAGCCCTGCATGGCCCAGAACAGCCGCTGCTGGGCGGAACTGGAGTTCGACTTCCCGACCGTCATGCCTTCGAGCATATCCAGCACGGACGTGCCGATCTGCGGTTGCACGGCGATGACGATCGCCACCACAACTGCCAGCGCAAAGCCGCCGATGGCGATGGAACCAAGCTTTCCCGCTTCCGCCATGGTCGGCAGGATCAGCGCGCGCAGCAGAACGAACATCGCATAGCCGAACAATCCGACATATGCGGTCGACGAGGTGCTGAAGAACAGGATCAGGGCAAGCGCGATCGCCACCGGTCCGGTTGCCCGCGGGCGAACCGAGCGATACCACAGCTCGGCATTCAGAACGAAATAGGCGAAGCCGAAATCGGCAAAGGTGGAGGATTCGGGGAACAGCCCCCTGATCCTGATGAAGCCCTGATATTCCTGATCCAGCTGCGCGTAATTGCCGTTCCGGAATTCCTCGAAGAAGCTCTCTGCCGGTGTCCCTTTCGCCAGCGCGACTGCGATGCCGAGCGCGATGTGGAGCCAGCCGACGACAATCCCGGTCGTGATCAGCGTCTGCACACCGCCGCGATGGCGGCACACGATATAGGCGGCGAGCGCGATCAGCAGCGATCCGATGAGATAGACACTGGCCGTAATGTTCTGCGATGTCGGCCCCAACGGGACAGTATCGAACAGCCCGCGGGAATCTTCAAAGCGCACCGGCGCAACGCGCATCGATCCGGCAAACAGCCGAGGCGCGATGAACGCGGCGGCAATGCCGTAAACCGTATAGAGCAGCATCAGGCGATTTGCCTTGATGGCTTCCGGCAGTGTCCCCAGGAACCCGCCGCGCGGTGCCAGGATCCTCAGATAAACGAACAGGATCGCAAACTGGATCGGCGGAATCGACGATCCGCCCAGTGCGGGCAGGAAAATCGCGGCGGAACCATCGAACAGCCCGGAAACCATCACGAACGCCATCGCGCTGCGCACCGACCCGGTCAGAACGATCAGGCTGCCGATCATCAACTGAATGACGCCGACGAATGTCAGTTCCATGGACTTGCCTTCCGGCTCAGGGAATGACGGTCAGTGCGGCCATCTTCGCATCGAATTCTTCGGGTGCGAACCGGCGCGCCTGACGCACAGCATCGAGAGAATTGAAGTGTGGGAGAAACCGCTCCATCTGCTCCACCGCCGCCGCCAGTGAGACGGAGGTTTGCTGATCGAAGAAAATGCCGGTCTGTTCCTCGATCACACTGTCGAGCACTCCGCCGCGGCCGTAAGCGAGCACAGGGCGCCCGGACGCCATGGCCTCGACCGGCGTGATCCCGAAGTCCTCCTCGGCAGTCATCACCAGCGCCTTGCAGCGGGCGTAGGCTTGGCGCAATTCATTGAAGTTCAAACGATCGACAAACTTGATGTTCGGGCCGGCGCGGGCCCGCAGGCTTTTCGCCATGCTGCCGCTGCCCACCACGACAAGCGGCAGACCGTTGGCGGTAAATGCGTCAACCGCAATATCGGGGCGCTTGTATGGAACGAGTTGCCCGACCCAAAGGTAAAAATCGTCAAGTTCGAGCGAGGGTGTGAACAGGCTGGTCTCGACCGGCGGATGGATTACATCGGCATCGCGCCGCCACGATTTGGCGATACGCTGCCGGACGAGCTGCGAATTGGCCACGAAGCGATCGACCCGCGCGCTGGACGTCATGTCCCACTGCCGCAGGCGATGGTACATCATCGGCATGGCGAGCCGGGCAAGCGGATTGGCCATGGATTTGTACTGGTGGTAATGATCCCACAAGTAGCGCATCGGCGAATGGCAGTAGCACAGGTGCAGGCTGTCCGGATGGGTGATGACACCTTTTGCCGGGCCGGATTCGCTGCTGATCACGAGATCGTAGCCACTCAGATCGAACTCTTCGAGCGCCATCGGCATCAGCGGCAGGTAATACTGGTAGAACCGCTGCGCGAAGGGCAAGCGGTTGATGAAGCTGGTCGTGACGTTCGCCTTGCGGATCGTCGAGGACATGCGCTGGGGATCATAGACGTGGGTGAACAGATCGGCATCCGGATACATCCGCAGCAATCGCTCGATCACCCGCTCGCCCCCGCGCATCGACACCAGCCAGTAGTGAACGATCGCGACCCGGGGAGCCGAGAACTTGCTCGGGGCCGTGCGTTCAAACGCAAATTCGGGCCCTGCATCCTTCACGAATAATACTCACGATACTGCTTGTAGTAGAAGGCCGGATCAAGTCGGCCGAAGAAGGCGCGGCGGCGCAGGTCCACCTGGCTGAGCGCCACACCGGCAATCTTGACCTGATCCTGCGGCAGGCGACGCAGCGCGGCGCGCAACGCCATGGCAGGGGTCTTGCGCCAGTGCGCCGCGACGATCACGCCGTCCGCCCGGCTGGCCAACGTGCGTGTATAGGCGACCGGCAGGACCGGCGGCAGATCGAGCACGATCCGATCGAACTGCGTCCGCAACTGCGCAATCAGGTCCACAAAATGCTGACCGGTCAACAGGTGCTCGCTATCCGCAGCGCTCTCCATGACCGGCAGGGTCCAGAACACCAGGCCATCTTCGGTATGATCGAAGTTGAGCGTTGCCGTGCCTTCGAGCACCTCGATCAGGCCATTCTGGTTGCCTTGTGTATTCAGCAGCCTGCTGATCCCGCGCCGCCGCAAATCGCAGTCGATCAGGATCGTGCGAAGCCCGCTCGTCGCATAGACGTGGGACAGGCAGCACGAAATCACGGTCTTGCCTTCGCCTGGCAGGGCCGAAGTCACGGCGACGACCTGCGCGCCGCCGGGCACCGCCTGGTCCACCGCAACACCCAGTGAGCGGAACGCCTCCGTGAAAACGGAAAATGGCTCATTCCTGAGCGCCGACACCGCATGAACCTGGCCCGAGCCGACCGATTCCAGCAGCGGGATCGAGGCAAGGAAGCGCTGTCCGGTAGCACCTTCAACCTCGTCAGGCGTGGTCAACCCCTGGGACAGGGCTTCGACGATATAGCCGACAATCGTGCCAAGCCCGAGACCGATCACCACGGCCAGCGCGAGATTGAGCTTGAGGTTCGGACTCACCGGCTTTTCCGGTTCCCCGGCGGCCGTCAGGATTTTCGCACTGGGGCGCTCACTGCCTTTGGCCGCGACCAGTTGCTTGTAGTTGTTGAGATAAGTCTCATAAATTGCCTGCGATGCCTCGGCGTTGCGCTCCAGTTCGCTCAGACCCACCATCGCGGCATTGTTCTGGGAAAGCTTGGCGCGGGCGGACCCGAGCGTTGCCTCCAGCGAGGCGAGACGCTGCTCGGAAACTTCCGCGCGAGCCCGCAGGTTCGAAACGACGCGGCCGATTTCCGACTGAATCTCGGCGCGCACTTCGGCCAACTGGCTCTTCGTGCGGATCAACTCCGGATGGTTCGAGCCATAGCGCGACGATAGATTGGCGACCTGCCCGGCGATCTGTGCTTCCTGCGCGCGCAGCGCGGAGATTACTTGCGAGCCGAGCGCCTCGCCAACGTCATCGCCGCTCGAACCAGACCGCAACTGGCCGAGCGCGGTTTGCAACCGCGCCTCGTCTTCCGCCGCCTGGGCGCGGGATCTGGCGACTTCCTGATCGTAGTTGGAGATTTCCTGCTCGGTCAGCGAGGCACCCGTCGTGCTGAGCAGGTTGTTGGCAATACGATAGTGCTGCAGCGCCTGCGTGTCCGCCTGGGCCTGTGTCCGCAACCGGCTCAGCCCCGCCTCAACCTCCGTGCGGGCCTCGGCGTTGCGCTCCTGATCCGAACGCAGCTCCCACTGGGTGAACTGTTGCGCGAAGGTAATGACCGTGCGCGCAGCCGCTTCCGGCGTCGCCGCGTCATATGTGATGGTGATCGCATAGCTCTCGCCGGTCCGTTCGGCCGAAACGTGGCTTTGCAGATTATCGATGACCGCCCGCTTTTCTTCGGCGGAAAGGCCCTTGTCCAGCCCGAGGACGCCGGCAACCCGGCCCGCCATGTCACGAGACGTTATGATCTCGACCTGAGTGTCGACTACCTGATTGCTGATCGCGGCTTGCCCGGCTTGCGTAGGATCCGCCTGCCCGACCGCGCTGGCATTGCTGGTCAGCATCACCCCGGCTTCGGCCCGATAGGTCTTGGGCATCACCAGCGACATGACCAGCGCGACCACGACGATGGCTGCGGCGATAGCGAGAATCAATGGCCCGCGCCGCCAGAAGAACGCGAACGAGCCGCTGAGATCAAGCTTGTCCTGCCCGCCCGAATGCGCCTCGCCAATGGCAGCAATTTCCCGCGAACCAATGTGTTCAGGGACAAGGCTTTGCATATCTGTCATTGGATTATCCATTCACTCGGAACGAAATCACGAGCCTGCAATTGCACTGCATCACAGGACGAGGCGCAACGCCAGTGACCCGGTCACGCCCTCGTAGCTGCGGCCCATGAGGCCGCCGTCCTGGCGCCGGTATCCCGCCTTGGCGAGTACACCGACATTCGGCGTGAGCCGGTACTGCACCGAAACACTACCTTCGAACCGGCGATCGACGCGCGAAATTGCCTGATAGTCTTCTCGAACATAGGCTGCTGCACCCGACAACATCAGGCGGTCAGTCATAGCACGCTGGGCCGCCAATTGGTATGTCGTCCGGAAAATTGCCGGAACGTCACTGCGCGGGCTTCCATCGACCGTGCGCTCCGCGCCTGCTGTCAGCAACCACCTCGGCTTCGGGGTCCAGCGCCCCACGAAATGGAAGTTGAACGCCTTGAGCGGCTTGAATGCGGCATTTTCGAAGTTTTGGCGAATATACCCAAATCCAGCCTCGACATCGATCAGACTGGTGGCCTCATAACCGACCCCGCCGAGCAGCGCATAGCCCGAGGAATTGCGCTGTTTCGCCAGAGGATCCCGATAGGACAGCCCATTTGCGCCGATCTGGGTGAACACCTGAAGCCGTTCGC
>VMTF01000277.1 GCA_013791705.1 Sphingomonadales bacterium
ATGGAAATGGCGCTGGCCGACCGGGCGCCGACGGCAACCCTCAGCACGACGATCATCCACGATGACGGCGCGACAGGTTACGGAAGTCCGGTCGCGGATACGAGCAAGCAGGGGGTGGCCGACATGTGGCTCGAATGCGCCGGCGTGCGCCAGACCAACTACACCGACGTCTGCGCCACCGGGTCTCCCGCGCGCTTCGCCTCGGTCGCGATCACGGACAATCCCGCTTGGATGTTCGCCTCGCTGATCCCGGGCTGGAGCGCGACGGTTCCCCTGCGCGGCTTTGCCGAAGTGAGGCTCCAATGAACGCGTTCCGCCGCCGCCTGAGACTGCTGGCGCTAGATGATGCCGGCACCCCCGCAGTCGAGTTTGCCTTGACGTTTCCGGCGCTGGTGCTGCTGGTCGTCGGGGTGATCCAGTTCGGCATGGCGGTCCAGGCCTATGCCGGCGTGCGCAACGCGGTCGAAGTCGGCGCGCGGTACGCGATCGTCTTTCAGACGGCTTCCAACGGTTACCCGAGCGACGCCGCGATCAGGGCCAAGGTCAAGGCCAACGCATTCGGGGTCGACCCGGCCTTGCTGAGCACGCCAACGGTCAGCCATTGCGCGGCCGCCGGCTCGGCTTGCGTGGACGTGTCGCTGACCTATCCGATCGCGCTCAACCTCGGTCTCTACAAGACGCCGAGCTATACCTTGTCCTATTCGCGGCGCGTCTATCGCCAATAGGCCGAGGCGCGCGGCCTGCCGGCCGCGCCAGCTCAACGAAGCCGTCGCACAGACTGATCGGCAATTCCGGTTGGCAATGACCGGCCGAGCCACCATATCGCTGCGCCAAAGGGGAGCGGCGCATGGCTGACGAATTCGAGTATGACCTGTTCGTGATCGGCGCCGGATCGGGCGGGGTGCGGGCCAGCCGCGTCGCCGCCGCGCATGGCGCGCGTGTCGCGGTGGCCGAGGAATATCGCATTGGCGGAACGTGCGTGATCCGCGGCTGCGTGCCCAAGAAGCTGCTGGTCTATGGTTCGCACTTCGCCGAGGAACTGCAGGACGCCGCCCATTACGGCTGGACGGTCGAGGGCATGAGCTTCGACTGGCCGACCCTGCGCGACACGGTGCTGCGCGATGTCGACCGGCTCAACGCCGCCTATACCCAGACGCTCGAAAACAATCGGGTCGAGCGGTTCCTCGAACGCGCGACAATCACCGGGCCTAACGCGGTCCGGCTGGCGAGCGGGCGCGAGATCTCCGCGAAATATATCCTCGTGGCGGTCGGCGCATGGCCGTTCATGCCGGAGTTTCCGGGCGTCGAGCACTGCATCAGCTCGAACGAGGTGTTCCACCTCGATCACCTGCCGCGCCGGGTGGTGATCCAGGGCGCGGGCTATATCGCGATGGAGTTCGCCGGGATTTTCAACGCGCTCGGCTGCCATGTGACTGTGGTCAACCGCAGCGACCAGATCCTGCGCGGGTATGACGAGGGGCTGCGCGACCGCCTGCTCCAGATCACCATGGCGCGCGGGATCGACTATGCGTTCAACTGCCCGATCAGCCGGGTCGACAGGCAGGACGACGGCAGTTTCACCGTTACCGCCGGAACGCGCGACCCGATTCCGGCCGACGCGGTGCTGATCGCGACCGGGCGCAAGCCCAAGACCGACGGGCTCGGGCTGGAACTGGCCGGGATCGCGCTCGGCGCGATCGGCGAAATTCCGGTCGACGAATACAACCGCACCGCTTGCCGGAGCATCTATGCGGTGGGCGACGTGACCGACCGGGTGCAGCTCACCCCGGTCGCGATCCGGGAAGGGCAGGCCTTTGCCGATACGGTGTTCGGCCATGCCCCGCACACGGTCGATTATTCCTGCATCCCGAGCGCGGTGTTCTCGCAGCCGCCGCTCGCCAGCGTCGGCCTCACCGAAGGGCAGGCGCGGGACCAGGTCGGCAACATCAAGGTGTTCACCTCGGACTTCCGGCCGATGAAGAACGTGTTCGCCGGACGCATGGAACGCGGGCTTTACAAGCTGGTGGTCGATGCCAATACGGACAGGATCCTGGGCGTCCACCTGATCGGGCCGGAAGCGCCGGAAGTGTTGCAGGCGGCGGCGATCGCGGTCAGGGCGGGGCTCACCAAGGCGGACTTCGACGCCACGGTCGCGCTTCATCCGAGCATGGCCGAGGAACTGGTGCTGATGCGCTGAGCGGGCGGCGGTCCGGCCGGGAGCGCTCTTTCGGCCGCGCCGGCCACCGTCCCCGCCGAGCGGTTCGCACGGCCAGGCAGGCGGCGAACCTTAACCGATCGCTTAATCCCTATTGACGCTGGCCCGTTCGCCGTGCCTTAGCACTTGCGAGATTCCCGCAATCCGCGAGAGGGGTAAGACCAGGCATGTCCGCCAATATCGCCGAAATGGAAAAACGCCGCGCAGCAGCAAAGTTCGGCGGTGGTCAGAAACGCATCGATGCACAGCACGCCAAGGGCAAGCTGACCGCCCGCGAGCGGATCAAGATCCTGCTGGACGAGGATTCGTTCGAGGAAGTCGACATGTATGTCGAGCATAACTGCATCGATTTCGGCATGCCGGAGCAGCAGATTCCGGGCGATGGCGTGGTCACCGGCTCGGGCACGATCAACGGCCGGCTGGTCTTCGTCTTCAGCCAGGACTTCACCGTGTTCGGCGGCGCCGTTTCGGAGCGCCACGCGATGAAGATCTGCAAGATCATGGACAGCGCGATGAAAGTCGGCGCGCCGGTGATCGGCATCAACGATTCCGGCGGCGCGCGCATCCAGGAAGGCGTTGCTTCGCTGGGCGGCTATGCCGAGATTTTCCAGCGCAACGTCAACGCCTCGGGCGTGGTGCCGCAGCTTTCGCTGATCATGGGGCCGTGTGCCGGCGGCGCGGTCTATTCGCCGGCGATGACCGACTTCCTCTTCATGGTGAAGGACAGCTCCTACATGTTCGTCACCGGGCCGGACGTGGTGTTCGACAAGGGTCTCGGCCGGCTGATTACCGAGGTGGGCTCGGACCGCCTGCTATTCGCGAGCGGAAACAATCTTGCGCATCCGCTTCCGCTCATCGAAGCCTTCCGGGGCTACCAATTCGCCCCGGAGCACTGCGAGG
>VMTF01000059.1 GCA_013791705.1 Sphingomonadales bacterium
GCGGCATGACCGTCGATCCGCACGAGACAGCGCATCACGCGACCCATGCCGGCCATGACTATCATTTTTGCAGCGCCGATTGCCGCGAGAAATTCGTCGGTGATCCCGAGCACTATCTGAACAAGTCGGCCGATCGGGTGGTGGACGCCCCGCCGGGCACGATTTGGACCTGCCCGATGCACCCGGAGATCCGGCAGGACCATCCCGGCGCCTGCCCCATCTGCGGCATGGGGCTCGAGCCGGAAATGGTTACTGCCGATACCGGGCCGAGCGCTGAACTGACCGACATGACGCGCCGTTTCTGGATCGCGCTGGTGCTGACGATCCCCATCTTTGTGCTGGAAATGGGTGTCCATCTGGTCCCGGCGCTCCACAATCTCGTGCCGATGAGGCTATCGGGGTGGATCCAGTTCGCGCTGGCGACGCCGGTGGTGCTGTGGGCGGGCTGGCCCTTCTTCGAGCGTGGCTGGGCCTCGCTGAAAACCCGTAACCTCAACATGTTCACCCTGATCGCCATGGGCACCGGCGTGGCCTGGCTTTATAGCGTCATCGCGACACTGGCACCCGGCATCTTCCCGGATGCTTTCCGCGCCGCCGACGGCTCGGTCGCGGTCTATTTCGAAGCGGCCGCCGTCATTGTCACGCTGGTGCTGCTCGGGCAGGTGCTCGAACTGCGGGCGCGCGAACGGACGTCGGGCGCAATCAAGGCACTGCTCAATCTCGCGCCCAAAACCGCGCGGCGGATCGCGCCGGATGGCAGCGAAGAGGAAGTTTCCCTCGACCTGATCGTGGTGGGCGACCGGCTGCGGGTGCGGCCGGGTGAAAAAGTGCCGGTCGATGGCGTGGTGGAAGAAGGCCGGTCGGCGCTCGATGAATCGATGGTGACGGGGGAATCCATGCCGGTCACCAAAACCGTCGATGACACGGTGATCGGCGGAACGATGAACCAAAGCGGCGCGCTGGTGATCCGCGCCGACAAAATCGCGCGCGACACCATGCGGGCCCGCATCGTCCAGATGGTCGCCGATGCGCAACGTTCGCGGGCGCCGCTACAGCGGCTTGTCGATCAGGTCTCCGGCTGGTTTTTGCCCGCCGTCATATTGGTGGCCATTCTCGCCTTCATCGCCTGGGGCATCTGGGGGCCGGAACCGCGTTTTGCTTACGGGTTGTTGGCGGCGGTAGCGGTGCTGATCATCGCCTGCCCTTGCGCGCTGGGGCTGGCGACGCCGATGTCGATCATGGTCGGCGTCGGGCGCGGCGCGGGGCTTGGCGTGCTTATCAAGAACGCCGAAGCGCTGGAACGGATGGAGAAGGTCGATACGCTGGTCGTCGACAAAACCGGCACACTGACCGAAGGCAAGCCCGCCGTCACCCGGATCATCGCCGCGGACGGTTTCGAGGAAAGCGAATTGTTACGGCTCGCCGCCGGTGTCGAGCGCGCCTCGGAACATCCCCTGGCGCTGGCGATCGTCGATGCGGCACTGGCCCGTGACATCGAGATCCCAGCGGTAAGCGATTTTGACTCGCCGACCGGCAAGGGCGCGCGGGGCACGGTCGAAGGCAAGCGCATCGCTCTGGGCAACGCTCGTTTTCTGAGCGATGAAGGGGGCGACACGTCGGCGCTTGCCGCCGAAGCTGACCGGTTGCGCGGTGACGGTGCCACAGCGATTTTCATCGGCGTGGACAGCAAGGCCGCCGGGATCTTCGCCATTGCCGACCCGATCAAGCCGACAACGCCGGAAGCGCTGGCCGCCCTGCGCGCCGACGGCATCAAGGTGGTGATGCTGACCGGCGACAATCGCACGACGGCCGAAGCCGTGGCGCGTCAGCTCGGCATCGATGCCGTCGAGGCCGACGTGCTGCCGGATCAGAAAGCGGCTGTCGTCGCGCGGCTGAAACAGGAAGGGCGTGTGGTCGCCATGGCGGGTGACGGGGTCAATGACGCGCCGGCCCTTGCAGCGGCGGATGTCGGCATCGCGATGGGGCATGGCACCGACGTCGCCATGGAAAGTGCGGGCGTGACCCTGCTCAAGGGCGATCTCAACGGCATCGTCCGCGCCCGCCAGCTCAGCGCGGCGACGATGGCCAATATCCGGCAGAATCTGTTCTTCGCCTTCATCTACAATGCCGCTGGCGTCCCGATTGCGGCCGGGGTGCTGTACCCCGTCTTTGGCATATTGCTGTCGCCGATGATTGCAGCCGCAGCGATGGCGCTGTCTTCGTTCAGCGTCGTGGCCAATGCGCTGCGTCTCAACCGGGTGAAGCTGTGAACATAGGTACGGCCTCGCAGGCGAGCGGCGTCTCGCAGCGGATGATCCGCCATTATGAGAAGATCGGCCTGATCCCGGCGCCGCTACGCCGGGACAGCGGCTATCGCGACTATGCAGATGCCGATGTCCATCGCCTGCGGTTCATCGCCAATGCGCGCGATCTGGGCTTTCCGATCGAGGATATCAGAGGTCTGCTGGGGCTGTGGAGCAACAACCAGCGCGCCAGCGCCGAGGTCAAGGCCCTCGCTATCGCCCGCGCCGAGGAACTGGGCCGCAAGGCCGAAGCGCTTCAGGCGCTGCGCCGGACATTGCTCGAACTGGCTGAACGCTGCCATGGCGACGATCGGCCCGATTGTCCGATTATCGAGCGTATGTCCGGCGACGCGGACGGTGCAATCAGTAACATGTGAAGTTTTTGGGCCACAGACAATGTAGGTGAGCGTGTTGGATACCGCCGCGGGAATCAGGGCGGCACCTCTCAACCTGCAACCGCTGCGGGCCATTCGTGTGCGAAACAGGATCGGCGAAATCTGAGCCTGTGCAACTCGTCAAACCGACCGATGCCATTAGCTGATCCTTTTGAGCGCCCGGCTGCTGCCGAGCGCCTGCCATAGCGCTCGCTTGAGGCGCTTCTCGTCACCCTGCGGATGCTGGTGGTAGCAGCGTTCCCAGCCATGCAACCAAAGCGAGGATAAGCACCGCAGCGCCACCTTCGAGCCAGAGGCTTCGACGCAGCCGCAACACGGCCCCTTCCATGTTGCCGTCCTCGATTCCTGTCGCCAGCGCCGGGGTCAGACTGAAGCGATTGCTAGCTGCCAACGCAAGCATTAGTCCGAAAAGGACGAGCTTTATGAGGAGCAGCTGACCAAAGGAACTCTGGAATAACCCCGATATATTTTGCGGCCCGATCAGGGCGTAACTGTTCACGATGCCCGTCACGACGACCAAGCCGACGATGAC
>VMTF01000080.1 GCA_013791705.1 Sphingomonadales bacterium
CCTCCCCGCGCTGCCCCCCTTCGATCACGTGGGCCGCCCCCGGGGCGGCGGCGAGATACACCGGCCCCACCAGCGGCGAGTGGACGGCAGCCACCGGCACCGGCGCGGGAGCCGCCGGGGCGGCAGGGGCCGCCGCGACCGGCGCGGGAACGTGGGCGGCGGGAGCAGCTACTGTGACCGCTGCAGCGGCGCTCAACTGGCGGGCGACGCGGATCTTGCGATCGCCGTCCTCGACCTCGATCTCGGACAGACCGGTGTCTGTCAGCAGCTTGGCCAGTTCTCGCACCAGCTTGCTGTCGATATTCATGCCGCCACCATTCTTGCTCGAGTTGCCGTTACGGCCTGCGCCCGGGGTATCACCCATTCGAACCTCTGTCTTTGTTATCGGCGCCCCGTATCGCCGGGGGAAGGGCACTGGCAAGGGCAAAGCGCAGGTTATCCGCTAGAGCGTTGCCGCGGCATCGAGCGCGAGCACATAGCTGCGCGCGCCGAATCCGGCGATTGTCGCCTTCGCGGCCATGCCGACATAGCTCTTGTGGCGGAAATCCTCGCGGGCGTGCGGGTTCGAAAGATGCACCTCGATCACCGGCCCTTTGACCGACTTGATCGCATCGTGAAGCGCGACGCTGGTGTGGGTGAAGGCGCCGGCATTGAGCAGCACGGCCTTGGCCCCTGCTGCGCCGGCTTCCTGGATCCAGTCGACCAGCAGGCCCTCGTGGTTAGACTGGCGCATCTCGATGGTGAGGCCCAGTTCGGCCGCGCGCTCGGTCAGCAGCGCACCAATGTCGTCGAGCGTGGTCGTGCCGTAGATTTCGGGCTCGCGGGTGCCGAGCAGGTTAAGGTTGGGTCCGTTGAGGACATAGACTGCGTTCGACATGGTTTCCCCTCACACTGCCGCTGCATCCTTACAGGGGCTGCAGCGGCAGTGCAAAGGGCACGCGGGCGAAAGCGCTATTTGTCGATGCCCTTCGCTTTGCCCCACTGGCGGGCAGCGGTGTAGCCCAGATAGCCGGTGCCGAAGAGCGCGTAGAGCGGTTCGGGCAGGCCGTTGAGATAGGCGGTCATGCCCTGGCCGATCGCGATTGCGGTTTCGGGGCGAAATGCGGCGATCACGCCCATCGGGACCGCGAGCAGGATCATCACATACATCACGTAGAGAAAGCTGGGCCGGGCGCGGCTGGTCCAGGGATCGGGCGAGTCGGCTTCGGCGACGATCGCGGAGAGCTGCGTCTTGAGCAGATCGAGTTCCTGGGAACCCTGGAGCCGCAGCAGCTCCAGCTTGGCGGCATCGCGCGCCTTGGGATCGGGGATGACCTTGTCGATGATTGCGGAAAGCGGGCCGAGAATTGCGTCGAAAATGCCCATGGGTAAGTCCTGTGCCGGGATGAGGACTGCGGTAAATAACCAAATTGGTTAGAGTAGGAAAATATCCGGAACGGCGAGGCGCATTTGACCGGCCGCAGGAGTTCCCAAGGTTTCCGTTCTCACATGTGATTTTCCCGCCGCCGCCCGAGCAGCTTCGTTGCCAAGCCGCGCACACTCCCGCTACAGGAATAACATACCGCCGGGTATGCTGAACTATCCAGGTTTGCGCGACCGGAGAGAGGGCTTGCCGCAATGACGTCGGGAAAACAGAGTCTTGCCGGGTTGCCGCCGGCGGTGCCTGGAACGCTGGGGGAAACGCTGTGGCTCAATGCCTGGCATTTCGGCCGGAAAATCGCAGTCTCCACCGAGGCGCGCACGGTGACGCACGCGGAACTCTATCGGCGCAGCCACCGGATCGCGGCGGGCCTGGCGGCGTTGGGGCTGTCGCGCAACGAGCGTTTCGCGATGCTGGCGATGAACCGCGTCGAGATGGCCGAGATTTATGCTGCTGCGGAAATCTCGGGGATCGCCATCGTTCCGCTGAACTTCCGTCTGTCTGCTGCCGAACTTGCCGCCACGCTGCGCGATTGCACGCCGTCGGTGCTGTTCTTCGAGGACCAGTACACCGATACCGTGAACGAACTTCGCAGCGTGCTTGGACCGGCAGTGCCGCTTATTCGCATCGGCGCTGATGCGGCCGCCACGCCCGATTGGGCGCCACCGTTCGAAGATTTTGTGACTGCCGCCCCCGAATTTGTGGAATGGACGCCGTTCAGCCCGGATTCGCTCGCCTGCATCCTCTATACCAGCGGGACGACCGGCGCGCCCAAGGGCTGTATGCACAGCCATCGCGGATTTCGCGCGCTGAGCGAATTGGTGACCATCAAGCTTGGCATGACCGCCAGTGACCGGACGCTGGTGATGATGCCGCTGTTCCACATGGGCGGCAAATCGGTCCAGCTCGGCGCGCACTGGTCGGGCGGCGAACTGTTCGTCCACCGGGGCTTCGATCCGGGCGATATCCTGCGCACGATCGCGCGCGAACGGATCACGGTCACGCATCTGGCGCCGATGATGATCCAGAACGTGCTGGAGCATCCGGAAATCGATTCGCACGATCTCTCGTCGCTGCGGGCGATCTTCTATTCGGCCGCGCCGATGCCCGAACCGGTGCTGCGCCGGGGCCTCGAAAAGCTCGGGCCGGTGTTCATCCAGAGTTATGGCCAGACCGAGGGCAGCGGGACGATCCTTCCGGCCGGTTGCCACCGCCTCGACGGCACCGAGCGGGACCGGCGCCACCTTACCTCGGTCGGCGTCCCGGCGCGTGGGGTCGATCTGAAGATCGTCGATCCCGAGGGCAATGAGTGCCCCGAGGAAGTCCCGGGCGAAGTGATGTTGCGCACTGCTTGCGCGATGACGGGCTACTGGAACAACCCCGAGGCAACGCGCGAAACGCTGCAGGACGGCTGGTTGCGAACCGGCGACATCGGCCTGCTGGACGACGAGGGCTTTCTGTTCCTGGTCGACCGCAAGAAGGACGTGATCATCTCGGGCGGCGAGAATATCTATTCCCGCGAGGTCGAAAATGCGATCTGGTCGCATCCCGAGGTGGCCGAAGTCGTGGTGATCGGCGTGCCCGATCCGAAGTGGGGCGAGGCGGTCTGCGCGATCGTCGTGCGTGAGCAGGGCAGCACGCTTACGGGCGAAGGCGTGATCGAACACTGCCGCACCATGATTGCCGGCTACAAGCGCCCCCGCGTGGTCGAATTCGCCGATGCCTTGCCGAAACTCGCGAGCGGAAAGGTCGACAAGAAGGCGTTGCGCCAGTCGCGCGCGGACAGGGCCGAAGTATCCGGCTGAATTGTGCCGAGCGCGTGCGCAAGGCGCGATGAGGCCCCGGCTTGGGTGCCCAGCTTGACGTGGATGACTTGCCGGCCAGACCAGCCGGTTGCGCAGGCCCCGTCAAATTCAATCATCCGACGTAGACCGGCTGATCGGCCAGCAGCGCTGCCAGGGCGGTTCCGTTATTGTGAGCGCCGCATTGCCCCACTTCCCGGGGGCCGACGCGGCGCTGTCGCGGTCGATCAGGGCGGCCGCGCGGCGGAGCGCGACGACCACGGTGAGCTGCGCCCCGGCAAGCCGTCGGCGGAATGCCAGCACATGGCCCGCCCGCCCGCCGGACACCGTGACAGGCTCATATCTGCTATTGGCGAACATTGCCGGTTGCGCGCGGCGCCGGACGAGCAGATCGTGGATCAGCGCGAATTTGGCGGCGCCCGGCCCGGGGGGGCAGGCGCTCGGCCGGTCGGCCAGATCGGCCATGTCTATGCCTCGATGATCGCATCGAGCCGGCCGAGCTATGGCAGCGCCTGGGCATCGGCAAAGCCGAACGCCTTGGGAAACTGAAGGCGACAATTCGCGCGCGGGATCATGCGGTTCGCACCTTGTTCAGCCGATCGAGGCGGGCCGCCACGCCGGGTTCTCCCAGCAGCGCAGCAGCCGGGCCGGGCAGCCGCCGCCGCCAGTTGGGGTGTTCGTCGATCGTGCCGGGGAGGTTGGGCTGTTCGATCAGGCCGAACACGTCCTCGGCCGGGATGATCGCCAACGTGCAGGGCGTCATGCCGACATGCGCGAGCGCGGCGTCGACGACCGGCTCGGTGTCGGTGCCGTCCGGTTGCGGACCGTTCGCCGCACCCGATGCTTGCATTGCTGCCCACAATCGGCTGCGCTCGCCTGCGCGCACTTCGCGATCGCGCGCACCGTCGGCGTCCGGCCCGCCGCGGCCAAGCTCTTCGTTCCAGTCGATATCGCGCCCGCGCCACCAGCCCGCGACCGTCGGTACGTCATGCGTTCCGGTCATCGCGACCGCCTGATGCTGCCAGTGCGCCGGGGGCGTGAACTCGCCCCGATCGTTGCGCTCGAACCACAGCACGCGCATACCCAGCACCTGACGGGCCTCAAGCTTCGGACGCAGGCCATCGGGGATGGTGCCCAGATCCTCGCCGATCACAATTGCCCTGGCGCGATGGGATTCGATTGCGAGCAACCGCAGCATGTCGTCCATCGGATATGTCAGATAGGCCCCTTCGCCGGCGTCGCCGCCATCCGGTACGACCCAGAGCCGGTTCATCCCCAGCGCATGATCGATGCGGATGCCGCCGGTGCAGTCCAGCCCGGCGCGGACGGTCGCGATGAACCCTTCGAACCCGGTGCGGCGCAAGGCGGAAGGGGAGAAACCGGTGATGCCCCAGTTCTGGCCGTCCGGTCCGAGCAGGTCGGGCGGGGCGCCGATCGACAGTCCGGTGAGAAGCTGGTCGCGCCGGCTCCAGGCGTGGCTGCCGCCGCAGTCCATGCCTACGGCCAGATCGGAAATCAGGCCGATTTTCATGCCGCTGTCGATCGCCGACTTCTGCGCGGCCTCCAGACTGAACGTCGCAAGCCATTGCGCGAATATAAAGAAATCAACTTCCTCATGATGCTGCGCGGCAAACTGCGCGACTGCCTCGCTCGAAGGGTCGTGAAAAGCGGCTGGCCAGCCCTGCCAGCCGGTCGCGCCGTGAACGGCGAAATGGCTGTGGAGCGCATCGTAGATCGCATGGTGTACGAGCGCTTCGCCGCCTGCCGCGCGGAATGCCGCAACGCGCGCGGCAGTGGCATCGCCGCGCCTGGCAAAGGCGCGCCGCAGCAATGCGACCCGCGCTGGAATCGCATCGTGCCAGTCGATCAACGCACCTTCGGCGACCGGCTCTCCCGGTTCGCCGATCAGTCCGGGATCGCCGAACAGGATGTTGAGGAACAACCGGCTGGACGGCGCATAGGGGCTGTAGCGGCGGGGGTCGGCGGGAAACAGCGCGTGTGTCGGACTGATCGCGAGGGCATCGGCGCCGGCTGCCGCGAAGCTGCCCGCCGTGCGGCCCAAAGTGCCGAAATCGCCAAACCCGAGCGAGCGTTCGTCGCGCAGCGACGGCAACTGGATCGCCGGCCCCCAGAGCCGCCGCTCCCCGGCAACATCCGCCACGCCAAAACACCGTGGCGGCGCGACGGCCAGGCACAGTTCCCGCGCCCCGAACCGCAGCCGATGATAGCCGGTTTGCGTGAGCGGTGGCAGACAAGCGCCGTCCGCGTGGTGCTCGATGGCGAGGTGCAGGTGCGTCCCGTCCTCAAGGATCAGTTCCGCGTCGCCATGCGTGTCGCAGCCGGCCGGCAGTGTCACCGGCGTGCCCGCGTCGGCCGAGATGAACCGCAGATCGTGTTCGCTGGCGCGCAGGCGCTCGAAACTCTCGGCGATTTCGCACTCGCTCGCCGCCGGCAGATCGAGCGCGGCCAGCACGGCGCACAGCGTCGCGTCACTCACGCGTTGGGGCCTGCCATTGGCATCGCGCCAGTCGATCTGCAGGCCCGCGCCCAGCGCAAGGCGGTGCAGCGCGCTCATCGGACGCGCCAGGCACAATAGTTCGCCGGCGCAGCACCGGCCTTGCCCAGCACGGCGATGCCACTGCCGCGCGCGTTGCGGCATTCCGCGCGGCAGGTGGCGGGTTTGGCCGTGGAGTCTTCCGCGAAATCGGCATGGTAGGCGCCGTTCTCTCCGGTCAGCAGGACATGCGAGACATTATGGCGCCGCACGGCGGCTCGCCCGGCGGCAATCTTGCCGCCCCATGAGCTCCGCGCGCGATCATCGCAGAAATCGGCGGCATAGGCGCCGAGGCGGTTTCCGTCCGGGCCGAAGTGATTGAGGTCCACATCCAGAAACATCATCATCCTCAGCACATGGGCCTGAACGACCAGCGCCCGCAGGGCGTGCAGCGTGCCATAGTCTTGCGCGACCGCATAGGGCCGCACCCCGCCGCAGCCCCGGTTGCGCGTGCCACCGAGCGCGCCAGCATGGACTTCGATGATGACCCCGCTACTGCCTAGGGCCGCCTAACCCAGTCCGGGCAGTTCCAGGCAAAAGCAGCCGGATCATCGACGATGCTCCAGCCATGAACTCCCGCAGACTTAGCGCGAGGCCGGATCGGCAACGGCCAGCCCGCCTGCGAAGCGGAACCGGTTGTGCGTGCCGGGCGCAAGGTCTGCCTCCACCGCGAACCGGCCGTCGGCGAGCACGCGCATTCGCCGATCAATCACAAGCGGGATTCTCCCATTTTGTAACTTGATGCTGAATTGGGTCAGCCCTGGTTTGGCGCAATGTTCCCCGCAGGGGCACGGCACGGGCATGGCTCGCGTGCGCCTGCGGCAAGCGCCGCGCTGGCTGTGCCGATTGCACCGCGCCTGGTCCTGCCGAAATTCGTTTCGTGAGATCGCAGCGGCAGTGTGAAATCGCGCCGCGCGCAACATGGCCCTTCGTCTTGCAGGGAAGGGGGGCGCTCTTGCGAAGTTGGAAGTTGCGGTAATTTGGTCGGGACGAGAGGATTCGAACCTCCGACCCCCACACCCCCAGTGTGATGCGCTACCAGGCTGCGCTACGTCCCGACCGAGCGGCGGCCTATAGGCACGCTCTGCCGCCGATGCAAGCGCCGGAATGGCCGGTGCGGCGGGCGCGAGAGAATGATCGGCCGCGTCCCACTGCGTTGCCACCTTCAGGCAGAGCTGCTAGTCGGCGCGCCAGTCCGGCCCGGTCGTTCGGGTGCGCCGTCGCGCGCACCGGCGGCGAATGGGCGATCATGTGAAGAAAGCCGACAAACTCCCATGAACAGTGCCACTCTTTCCATCCTCGCGGCCGCCGGTGCCGGAGCGCCGCCGTCATGGACCAGCTTCATCCCGTTCATCGGCATGGGCCTTGTGTTCTGGTTCTTTCTCCTGCGCCCGCAGATGCAGCAGCAAAAGGCGCAGAAGGCCAAGATCGCCGGGCTCAAGAAAGGCGATCAGGTGGTCACCGCCGGGGGGCTGATGGGCAAGGTGGTCAAGGTCGAGGACAGCTTCGTCGAGCTTGAGCTTGGAACGAACGTGAAAGTCCGCGCGGTCCGTTCGACCATTGCCGATGTCGTCCAGCCGGGTGGTCCGGCCGCCAACGACTGACCGGCCGGCCGAAGCGACCCGCAGGCCAATAATAGCAAGTAGCAGGAACGCCTGAAGATGCTCGATTTCCCTCGCTGGAAACAGGTCTTTTACTGGATCGTCGCAGGCTTTGCGATGCTCGCCGCAGCGCCGTCGATCAGTGCGCTGGCCGGACTTGGCTGGCCTTCCGCGCTGCCCCGGCCCGAAGTGAACCTCGGGCTCGATCTGGCCGGGGGCAGTCATATCCTGCTCGAAGCCAGTCCCGAGCAGGTTAAGCGTCAGCGGCTGGAAGGGATGGACGAGGATGTCCGCCAGCGGCTCAAGCGCGACGCGCCGGGGGTGCAGATCGGCGATATCTCGACCAGGGACGGCACCGTCAGCTTCATGGTCGAGAACCCGGCGCAGCTCGACAAGGCGCGCGAAGCCGTCCTGTCGCTGACCAGCGGTGCGCAGCTCACCGGGCAGCGCGATTGGGATATCCAGGTGCTCGACGGCAACCGGATCGTCCTGACGCCGACCCAGGCGGGGCTCGAGCTGGCGGTGAGCCAGGCGATGGACAGCGCGACCGAAGTCGTCCGCAAGCGCATCGACTCGCTCGGCACGCGCGAACCGACCATCATCCGTCAGGGCGCCGACCGCATCGTCGTGCAGGTACCGGGGCTCAAGGATCCGGCTGCGCTCAAGTCGCTGATCGGTCAGACTGCCAAGCTCGAGTTCAAGCTGGTCGACCAGAGCGTCAGCCCGGCCGACATTCAGCAGGGTATCGCCCCTCCCGGCAGCGAAATCGTGCCCTATGCGGAAGCCGAGCGGTCCGGCGGAGTTGCCGCGATCGCGGTCAAGCGGCTCGGCGGGATCAAGGGCGACTCGCTCACCAACGCGCAGCAGACCAATGACTCGCGCAACAACGAGCCGGACGTTTCGATCACCTTCGATCAGGCCGGCGGCGCCAAGTTCGCCAAGCTGACGACCGAGAACGTCAACAAGCCCTTCGCCATCATCCTTGACGGCAAAGTGCTTTCGGCGCCGAACATCAACGAACCGATCCTGGGCGGCAGCGCCCAGATTTCGGGCAACTTCACCACTGACAGCGCCAACCAACTGGCGATCTCGCTGCGCTCTGGCGCATTGCCGGTCGACCTCAAGGTGGTCGAGGAACGCACCGTGGGGCCGGATCTCGGCGCGGATTCGATCAAGAAGGGCATGATCGCCATGCTGGTCGGATCGACCGCGCTGATCGCGTTCATCCTGGCGATCTACGGCCGCTTCGGCGTCTATGCCTGCACCGCGCTGGTCGTGAACGTGCTGATGATCCTGGGCATCATGGCGATTGCCAATGCCACGCTGACGCTGCCCGGCATCGCCGGGTTCGTGCTGACGATCGGTGCCGCGGTCGACGCCAACGTGCTGATCAACGAGCGTATCCGCGAGGAACGGCATCGCGGGCGGCGCGTCTTCCAGGCGGTCGAGTTCGGCTACACCGAAGCCAGTCGCGCGATTTTCGACGCGAACATCACCAACGTCATCGCTGCCGCGCTGATGTTCGCGTTCGGCACCGGCCCGATCAAGGGCTTTGCCATCGTGCTTGTCATCGGTATCGCCACCTCGGTATTCACCGCCGTCGTCATGACCCGCATGTGGGTCGCGAACTGGTTGCGCAAGGCGCGCCCGTCCGAGATCGCGCTGTAAGGGAGAGCGGAAACCATGAAACTGCTCAAACTCGTTCCCGATCACACCAACATCCGCTTCCTGCGCTGGCGGGTGCCGTTTTACGTCGTCAGTCTGCTGCTGATGGCGGTCCGCCTGTCGCTGATCTTCACCAAGGGCCTGAACCTCGGCGTCGATTTCGTGGGCGGGCAGATGATCCGCGCGACCTTCACCGAGTCGGCCGCCGCGCCGATCGCCAAGCTGCGCAGCGAAGTCACTGCGCTCGGCTATGGCGAGCCGATCATTCAGCAGTTCGGCCAGCCCAACGAGGTTTCGATCCGGATGAAGCTGCCGGAAGGGACCGACAAGGACGCCGGTCTGGCCGAAACGATGTCGAAGACGATCACTGCCGATATCAAGGCAAGGCATGCCGATGTGCGGATCGACGGCGTCGATTCGGTTTCGGGCAAGGTTTCGAAAGAGCTGGGCTGGACTGCGGCCCAGGCGCTCGGCCTCGCCGCGCTGGCGGTGTCGGCCTATATCTGGATCCGGTTCGAATGGCAGTTCGGCGTCGGCGCGCTGTTCAGTCTGCTGCACGACGTGACGCTGACGCTGGGGTTTTTCGCACTGACCCAGCTTGAGTTCGATCTCAACATTGTCGCCGCGCTGCTCACGCTGATCGGCTATTCGCTGAACGATACGATCGTGGTGTATGACCGCATCCGCGAGAACCTGAAGAAATACCGCAAGATGCCGCTGCCCGAACTGCTCGATCTCTCGGTCAACGAAACTTTGGCGCGCACGATCGTCACGTCGCTGTCGATGCTGATCACGCTCATCGCGTTGCTGCTGCTGGGTCCGAACGTGATCTTCGGCTTCACCGCCGCGATCACGCTCGGCATCTTCGTCGGCACCTACAGCTCGATCTACATGGCCGCGCCGATCCTGATCTGGCTGAAGGTGACGCCCAAGAGCTTCATCCCGACCGAATCCCCGCTCGACAAGCAGGAACGGCTGGCCCGCGAACAGTCGTAAGGCTCAGCGCAAGGGCGTCAGCTGCCGCCAATGCGCGATGAGCGCGGCGGCGCTGGCATCCCAACTGAACCCGGCCGCGCCGCGCTGCACGTCGGCGGGGGCGGGCGGGGCGGTCAGCAATTCGCTCACGGCACCGGCAATTGCAGCGCTATCGCGCGGCACCAGCCGGCCGAACGCGGGCTCGGTAATCAGTTCGCGCGCGCCCGCAATCGGGGTTGTCACCACGGGCGTGCCGCAAGCCAGCGCCTCGACCCAGGCATTGGCGAGCCCTTCGCTGGCGCTGGGCAGCACCAGCACGTCGGCGGCCGAGAGCACGACCGGCAGTTCGCCATGCGCAACGGCACCGAGGAACCGCACCCGGTCGGCCACGCCAAGGCGCTGCACCTGTGCCCGCAAGTCTGTTTCGTCCGGCCCGGTGCCCGCCAGTAGCAGGATCGCGCCGGGCAGGGCGGGCAGCGCCTCGATGGCGAAAGTCTGGCCCTTGCGTGCAATCAGCGCCCCGACTGCGGCGAGCACCGGCGCTTGCTGCGGCAAGCCCAGCCTGGTTCGGCACTCGGCGCGGGCGAGCGGCCGGAACACCGACCGGTCAAGCCCGGTGCGGTGGATCGTGATGGCGCCGCGAGGGATTCCGAGCGCGGCCATGTCGCCGGCCAACCCTTCCGAAACCGCAAGCAGGCCGCTGGCTGCGTGCCCCGCCGCGCGGACCTGAGCGGCGGTTCCGGCGGCCTTGCCCCAGTGGTGAATATCGGCCCCGCGCGCCTTGATCGAAGAGGGCAGGCCCAGCGCCGCCGCAATCCGCACGGCAGCCGGGCCATCGGGATAGAAGAACTGCGCGTCGATCAGGTCGAACGGCGCTGCGGCGTGCAGCCGGCGCACCAGCGGCAGCGCCGCGCGCGCCACGGCCCGCGCGTTGAACCGGCCGCCGATTGCCGGAAGCAGGCGAAAGCGCGGGCGCATCACGGCCACGCCGCCGCGTTCCTCGCGGTGCGGCAGGGCAGCAAGCTTGCGGTAACGCGGGTGCAGCGAGAGCGGGAAGGGCGGCAGGCCGACCGGGTTGATCAGCGTGAGATCGACCTCTCCGGTTCGCACCACGGCCTCCATTTGCCGCGCGACGAACACCCCGAAATTGGGCGCGCTATCATTGGGATAGAGCGTTGCCAGCGACAGGATGCGTAGCCGCCGGGCAGGCCGGGGCTCGGCCGGTGGGCTCACAGCTTGCGGACCAGCATCTCGGCAACCCCGATCCAGGCCGGGCCGTCGATCACCACCTGCCGCTGGCCGAGTCCGGGCGGGAGGATCGCCACGCGGCGGCCGTTGCGGTCGATCAGGCGGCCGAACGCGAACCGGCCGGCCGGGCGGGGGGCCAGCACGTCGCGGTTCATCAGCCGGGACCATTGCGCTTCGTCGGCCACTTGCCGCAACCACAACTGGTCACCGGCGCGATATTCGCCCACGCTGGCCTCGACGGCGAGGGCCAGCAGCGGGCCGTCACCGGCCAATTGCGTCGGCAGGATCGCGTCGCGCGGCTGGGTGAGGGCTTCGGTTCCCGAATCGATCAGGCGGGCCACCAGTTGCGGCGGCGCGGCCGCATCGCCCTTGACCAGCAGTTCCGGCTCCACCCCGAGGGCGGCGGCAATCCGGTTCATCCAGGTCAGCGAAAGCTGCCGCATCCCGGTTTCGAGCCGGCCGATGGTTTGTGCGGTAGTCGGCGGCACGCACCGCGCGGCCACATCGGCGAGCGTCAGGCCCTTTTCGCGGCGGATATCGCGGATACGGTTGATCATGGTTGTTCCTCTAGGCGCAACGAACCATATTGGTTTTTCCGCTTTCCTACAAGCCAGTAATCTTGGCACGAGCGGCCGACAGGCGAAAAAAGGGAATCGGGCCGATGAAACAGCACCTGGTCGAACGCGAACTGACAATTGCCGGGCCGTCGCGAAAACCCCCGCGCTCCGGCGGCCGCAGCGTCACTCTCAACCTCGCCGAATCGCCGCTCACCTGGCTCCATGCTCGCGGCCACCTGGACGACCGGCAGCTCGCGGCGGGCGAGCGCTTGCGGCTGGACTGGGAAGCGGCGCAGCTCGCGCCGGGCGTTACGATGCGCTGGGATGTGGTGCGCGTCAGCGGCGGGCGCGCGGCGGGGCTCAATCCGACCGAGCGCCAGATAGCCGCGCGGGACCGCTTCAATGGCGCGCTTGCGGCGGCGGGCACGGGATTGTCGGATATCCTGTGGCGGGTCGTCTGCGCGGGCGAGGCAATGGCCGATGCGGAACGGGCGCTGGTCTGGCCGGCGCGCAGCGGCAAGCTGGTGCTGCGCTTCGCGCTCGACCGGGTGGCGGGGTTTTACCGGATCGGCTGAGCGTTCAGCCCTCAACCAGTTCCGCCAGTTCCAGCCAGCGTTCCTCGGCGGCATCCTTTTCGGCGCGGGCCGCTTCGATCGCGGTGGTGAGCGCGGCGAACTTCGCCGGATCGCGCGTGTAGAGCGCCGGGTCGGCGAGCGCGGCTTCGTCGCGTAGAATTGCGGCCCCCAGTTCCTCGATCCGCTTGGGCAGCAACTCGTAATCGCGCTGGTCGTTATAGGTGAGCTTGGCCTTCTTCGGCGCCGGCGGCGGCGTCAGGGTGGCCGCAGCCGGCGATTTTACCGGCTTGGCCGGCGCTGCGGCGACTTGCGCGCGGGCCTTGCGCTGCTTCTCCCACTCGGCATAACCGCCCGCGACAATATCGACCTTGCCCGAACCATCGAGGCCGAGCGTAACGGTCACCGTCCGGTCGAGAAAGTCACGGTCATGACTGACGATCAGCACGGTGCCCTCATAATCGGCGATGACTTCCTGCAGGAGATCCAGCGTTTCCAGATCGAGGTCGTTGGTCGGCTCGTCGAGCACCAGCAGGTTCGAAAGCCGTGCGAACTCGCGCGCGAGCAGCAGCCGCGATCGCTCGCCGCCCGACAGCGTGCCGATCCGGGCGTCGATCAGGCCGGGATCGAACAGGAAGTCCTTGAGATAGCCCTGCACATGTTTGCGCACCCCGCGCACATCGACCCAGTCGCCCCCGTCGGCAAGGATATCGCGCACCCGCTTGTCGGGGCTGAGCAGGCTGCGCTGCTGGTCGATCATCACCCCGGTCAGCGTCCTGGCCAAAGTGACGGTGCCGCTATCGGGGGCCAGTTCGCCGGTCAGCAGCTTGAGCAGCGTCGTCTTGCCCGCGCCGTTCGCGCCGACCAGGCCGATCCGGTCGCCGCGTGTGATGCGCAGCGAAAAGTTCCTGATGATCGGGCGGTCGCCGAACGACTTGCTGACCTGATCGGCGACGATCACGGCCTTGCTCTTCGCGTCGTCGGTGGCGAGGCCCATTTTGGCCGTGCCTTGCGGCGCCAGCATCGCGGCTCGCTGGGCGCGCATCTGATGGAGCTTTTCGAGCCGGCCCTGATTGCGCTTGCGCCGCGCGGTGACGCCGCGCTCAAGCCAGTGCGCCTCGATCTTCAGCTTGGCGTCGAGCTTGTCGGCGGCGCGGGATTCTTCCGCATAGACCTGTTCCATCCAGGCCTCATAGCCGCCGAAGCCGATTTCCTTGCGGCGCAGCGAACCCCGGTCGAGCCACAGCGTCGTGCGGGTCAGCCGCTGCAGGAACGTCCGGTCATGGCTGATCACGATAAAGGCGCCGTTGAAGCGGCCAAGCCAGGATTCCAGCCAGTCGATCGCGGCAAGGTCGAGGTGGTTGGTCGGCTCGTCGAGCAGCAGGACATCGGGATCGGAGGCCAGCGCGCGGGCAATCGCGGCGCGGCGGCGCTCACCGCCCGAGGCGCTTTGCGCATTGCGGCCCATGTCGATCCCGAGTTGACCGGCGATCGCCTCCACTTCGTAGCGGGGCGGGGCGTCGGCGCCCTTCAGTGCATAGTCGAGCAGGGTTGCGCAGCCGGCGAAGTCCGGATCCTGTTCCAGCGTGACCACCCGGGTGCCGGGCTGGACCGAACGCGTGCCCTTGTCCGCATCGATCAGGTTGCCGATCAGTTTGAGCAGCGTGGTCTTGCCCGCGCCGTTGCGCCCGATCAGCGCGATCCGGTCACGCGGGGCAATGTGCAGGTCAAGGTCGCGGAACAGCCAGCCCGAGCCTTGATGAAGGCTCAGGCCTTCCCACGAAAGGATCGGTGCGAGGGCCATCGCCGCGCGTTACGGGCGCTTCGTCGCATTGACAAGGGTGCGTGGCGCCAAGCCGGGGCGATGGCGGGGTTTGGCGCTATTCACATCTTGTTCAAACCCGTCCGACTAGGCACCATGGCGTGATGAAAGCTCTGTCCATTCTGGCCCTGCTGTCCGTCTCGGTTCTGGCGATGTCCCTGCTGGAGGTCTCCGCCGTCCATGCTGCTCCCGGCGATGCGCAGGGCCAGGTTCGCCGTGAAATGCGCGCCGGCACCGTCCGGTCGCTGCGCGAGATCGAGCAGAAGGTGCTTCCGATGATGCCTGGCATGCAATACCTCGGGCCGGAATACGATCCCGCCGCGATGGCCTACCGCCTCAAGTTCATCCAGAACGGCCGGGTGGTGTTCGTCGATGTCGATGCCCGCTCCGGCCAGATTCTCTCGCGGCATTGATGGAATCGCCTGCTGTGATCCGCGTGGCGCGCGGCTTGACGCACCTTGTCTTGTTCAGCAACAGGGGCTTGTCCAGCATCAGGGCTGTCGCCCCGGCATGTCTGGCCGCGTCACTACAGGGAATTAACCGATGCGTATCCTGATCGTCGAGGACGAACCGACCCTTGGCCGCCAGCTCAAGACCACGCTCGAGCAGAACGGCTATGCGGTGGACCTGTCGGTCGATGGCGAGGACGGGCACTATCTCGGCTCTACCGAGGATTACGATGCGGTGGTGCTCGATCTCGGCCTGCCCGAGATTGACGGCCTCACCGTGCTCGGCATGTGGCGCAAGGAGGGACGCAAGTTCCCGGTGCTGGTGCTCACCGCGCGTGATAGCTGGTCCGACAAGGTCGCCGGGCTCGATGCCGGCGCGGATGATTATCTCGCCAAGCCGTTCCAGACCGAGGAACTGATCGCCCGCCTGCGCGCGCTGATTCGCCGCGCTTCGGGCAATTCCTCGTCAGAGCTGATCGCCGGTGATGTGCGGATGGATACCCGCTCCGGCCGCGTCACCCTGAACGGCGAGCCGGTCAAGCTTACCGCGCAGGAATACAAGCTGCTGTCCTATCTGCTCCACCACAAGGGCAAGGTGGTCAGCCGCACCGAACTGATCGAGCACATCTACGATCAGGACTTTGACCGCGATTCGAACACGATCGAGGTGTTTGTGACGCGGATCCGCAAGAAGCTGGGGGCAGACGTGATTACCACGATCCGCGGGCTGGGTTACAGCCTCGATGACCCGGCCGAACCGGGGCGTGGCTGACGCGCACGCTCCCGCTACGACGGACGCGCGGGCCTCGGCTGCAATAACTGCGTCTGACGGGCCGGATGGTTCCGGTGGGCCGCTGGTGCCGCGCGGCGATACCGGCTCGCTTTCGCGCCGCATGATGCTGATCGCGGCGGGCTGGATCACCATCCTGCTGTTGCTGGGCGGTCTGACACTCGATCGCACGCTGGCCTCGCTCATCACCCGCAGTTTCGACGACCAGCTCGGCTATATGCTCACCGCGATGGTCGGCTCGGGCGAGATCGGCCCGGATGGCGAAGTATTCTTCAACCGTCCGCTGGGCGATCAGCGTTTCCTTGAGCCCAATTCCGGGCTCTACTGGCAGATCAGCGGCAAGGGGCACGACGATTTCCCTTCGCGCTCGCTGTGGGATCGCACGTTGCAGGTCCGCGCGGACCACTTCGACAGCCAGCCCCATGTCTATGACAGCGACCAGTTCGCAGGCGAACCGTTGCGGGTGATGGAGCGTTCGATCATCCTGCCGGGTAGCGATGTCCGCTGGTGGTTCGTCGTGGCCGAAAGCCGGGAGCAGCTCGATGCGCAGATCAATCGCATCCGCCTGATTCTGGTGTGGAGCTTCATCGTGCTCGGGCTGGGGCTGTTCCTGATGGCCGGGCTGCAGACCTGGTATGGCCTGGGGCCGCTGCGCCGCGTGCGCCGGGCGATCCAGAAGATGCGCACGACCGGCGCGAACCGCGTGACCGAACCGCTGCCGTTCGAAGTCCAGCCGCTGGTGATCGAACTGAACGGCCTGCTTGCCCACGCCGAACGCCAGGCCGAGGAAGCGCGCACTCATGCAGGCAATCTGGCCCATGCGCTCAAGACCCCACTGACAGTAGTGATGAATGCCGCAACCGCCAAGGCGCCGGACCTCGCTGATACCGTGATCCGCGAGGCAGCGGTGATGCGGCGGCAGGTCGATCACCACCTTGCCCGGGCCCGCGCGGTCGGCCGCCGAGCGGTTGGCCTGTCGCGCGCCTGTGTGTGGGAAAGCGTGGAAGCGGTGCTGCGCGCGGTCACCCGGCTCTATGCCCAGACCCGGTTCGATCTCGATGGCGTCCGCGATGCGGCCGTGGCGATCGAACGGCAGGATCTCGACGAGATTCTCGGCAACCTGATCGAAAACGCGGCCAAGTATGGCGGCGGCTCGGTGTTTGTGACGGTCGATGCGATGCCGGGCGATCCGGCCTGGTGCGAGATCTGGGTGGAGGATGACGGGAAGGGGATTCCCGAGGCCGAGCGCACCCGCATCTTCACCCGCGGCACGCGACTCGATACCGGCAAGCCCGGCACCGGCCTGGGTCTGGCGATCGTGCGCGATGTGGCCGAAATTTATGGCGGGTCGGTCGAACTGGGCGAAAGCGAGGATCTGGGCGGATTGCTGGTCCGGCTCAGGCTGCCGCGCTCGGAGGGGTGATCCCGGCGGCGAAATGCCGCGCGCGGTTACTGCCCGTTCTTCGCCCGTTCGTGATGGCGGATCACTTCCTCGATCACGAAGCGGATGAACTTTTCACCGAAATCGGGATCGAGCTGGGCGTCTTCGGCCAGCTTGCGCAGCCGCGCGATCTGGCGCTCCTCGCGGCCCGGATCGGACGGCGGCAGCGCGTGCTCGGCCTTGTAGGTGCCGACCGCCTTGGTGATGCGGAACCGTTCCGCCAGCATGTGGATCAGCGCGGCATCGATATTGTCGATGCTGGCGCGGTACCCGGCCAGGATCGGATCGGGCGCGCTCGGGGGGTTGTCCTGTGCCATCGCCGCTCGCGCTAGCATGGGAACGTGGATGATTCCAAGCTTGCCTTCCGTGGCATGAACTTCCAAGGGTCAGGCCATGAGCGCAGATGTCATTCCTCTCAGGCCCCGCGCGCCCGAACCCTCGCTTGCGCCGCTCCTGGCGTTGACCGCACCGGGCATGAACGCGGTCAATGCGATCATTCTCGATCGCATGCAAAGCGAGATCCCGCTGATCCCGGCGCTGGCCGGCCATCTGATCTCCGGTGCCGGCAAGCGGATGCGGCCGATGCTGACGATCGCCGGCGCCGCGCTGTGCGATTATCAGGGCGCGCGCCACCACAAGCTCGCCGCCGCTGTCGAATTCATCCACACCGCCACGCTGCTGCACGATGACGTGGTCGATGGCTCGGACCTGCGGCGCGGCAAGGAGACGGCCAACATCGTGTTCGGCAATCCCGCCACGGTGCTGGTCGGCGATTTCCTGTTCACCCGCTCGTTCGAACTGATGGTGGAAGACGGCAGCCTCAAGGTGCTGAAGATCCTCTCGACTGCCTCGTCGGTGATCGTCGAGGGCGAGGTTGACCAGCTTACCGCGCAGCGCAAGGTGGAGACGAGCGAGGAGCGCTATCTCACCATCATCGCCGCCAAGACCGCCGCGCTGTTCGCGGCCGCCACGCGGATCGGCGCGGTCGTCGCCGAGCGCAGCGAGGCGGAAGAACTCGCGCTCGAAGCCTTTGGCCGCAACCTCGGCATCGCGTTCCAGTTGGTCGACGATGCGATCGACTACGATTCCGAAGTTGCCGAAATGGGCAAGGGCAAGGGCGACGATTTCCGCGAGGGCAAGATGACCCTGCCGGTGATCCTGGCCTATGCGCGCGGCAGCAGCGAAGAACGCCGGTTCTGGGAAGAAGCCATCGCCGGTTTCCGCACCGAGGACGAGGATCTCGCCCATGCGGTTCATCTGATCAACAAGCACAATACGGTCGCCGCCACCCGCGAACGCGCGCGTCACTTTGCCCAGCGGGCGATTGACGCCATTGCCGGCTTCCCGGCCGGTCCGGCCCGCGCGGCCATGGCCGAAGCTGCCGAATTCGCGGTAGCGCGGCGCTATTGAAAGCTGTTCTGGCGCCTGGGCCGTGGGCGCCCGCGGCGAGAGCGGGGTTTTGGTTTGAACCAACACCCCACACACCGCACGCTGCCCAACCCCCCC
>VMTF01000261.1 GCA_013791705.1 Sphingomonadales bacterium
AAAGGATCAAGCGACAGACCATCGAACATCGGCGCTTGCAACACCGCAGGCTCGCCGCCTAACATCAATCCCCAGACGAGGCCGACACTCCGCTAATCTACGCCGCGAGTTGCGCCAAATGTTCTGACGACGGACACGCTGCTCAAGTGCCTCGGCGCGGTGATCGAGCCCAGCTCGGGCCGGATGATCATCGGCGACAATGTGATCTACGACGATGGCTGGAAAGTCCGCGACTTGCGCGCATTGCGGCGCGACCTCATCGGCTTCATTTTTCAGGCACCCTATCTGATCCCGTTTCTCGACGTGACCGACAATGTCGCGCTCCTGCCGATGCTGGCGGGCAAACCCAACGCCGTCGCCCGCAAGGAAGCACGCGATCTGCTTGATGCCCTCGACGTCGGGCACCGGGCGGCAGCCATGCCGTCCCAGCTTTCCGGAGGGGAGCAGCAGCGGGTTTCCATTGCCCGCGCACTCGTCAACCGTCCGCCGGTGATCCTGGCCGATGAACCCACGGCGCCGCTCGACAGCGTTCGCGCGCTTGCGGTCATCGATCTGCTAAACACGATGGCGCGCCAGTTTGCCACGGCGATCATCGTCGTCACGCACGACGAAAAGATCATTCCTACCTTCCGCCGACTCTACAACATCCGGGATGGCGTGACGATCGAGGAAAGGCAGGATGCGGCATCTCCCTGATCCCCTGGGTGGCCTGCCACGTTAAGGTTACGCTTGCGACGTGACAGACTAGCTACACGGGATGGTCTCCAGCGATTCGTGTCGTCATAGACGTTGGCGCTTGTCATGACCTCTTTCGCTTTGCCGCATGCATCTCCGCGCGGGAAAGTAACGCTTCGAGATCTTCTCGGCTGATGTCGAAGCTTTCGTGCATATCTTCAAGTGCGGCATCAATATCGGCAAGATGCAGGCCTGCATCCGTTGCTGGTGCCGGTCGATGCGGATACGAATGGCTTGTCAGTCTGTGAAACAGCCATCCAGCTACCACCAGGGTGGCCGAATTGATGCCGACCGGCAGCAGTGCAAACTCAAATCCTGCCGTATGGATTGCGTCTGATCCGATTACGGCCGTCAGAGCCGATGCGCCCCCGGGAGGGTGCAGGCAACGCAGCAGCGACATGATCAGTATCGCGGCTCCTACGGCAAAGCTGGCTGCCAGCCCCATATCGGGGACCGCCTGGTAAACCAGCACGCCAATCACGGTCGAAATGATGTTGCCACCGATGACGGACCAAGGTTGCGCCATCGGACTGGACGGCACGGCAAACACCAGCACAGCAGAAGCCCCCAAAGGTGCGACGACCAATGGGAAATCCGACCCATGAAGCGGTAGGAACGAAAAAATCAGAATAGAAAAGGCAATGCCGACCGACGCGCCAAGACAGGCCAAAAGTCGGTCGCCGGTGCGCACACCGGCAAGAATGGGCTTGAACAGTCGCAAGCCAGTTCATCCTTTTCAGTCAGGTGGAATACTGCCCGATCCCAGCCTCTTGCTAAAACGGGAACGAGCCTTGAAAATGCAAGCCCGG
>VMTF01000185.1 GCA_013791705.1 Sphingomonadales bacterium
CTGATCGCGCCGCTGGTCTATGCGGTGCCGGTGCAACTGCTCGCCTATCACGTCGCCTGCGTGAAGGGGACCGACGTCGATCAGCCACGCAACCTCGCCAAGTCGGTGACGGTGGAATAGAAAATCAGTCGCTCGCATATTCTGTAAACCGTGCCGGAATTGACCGATCGGTTTACGCGCCGATAAGGATTGTCCGGCTAGTAGCAGTTGCGTGAAAGCGCGCTCGACGGAAATATCCACGTTGCCAAAGGACTTCCCGGTCCTGGCGGTACTCGGGCTGGCCAATCCGCCCGAGGGTGATTGGTCGCGGCTGCGCGGCCTGCAATATTCCAGCCTTGCCAGAATTGCGGTATCGCGGATCATCGCCCAGGGCATTGCGGCGCTGGCGACAATGCAGATTTTCGCCGACCATGTGATGATGCTGGCGCTGATCGGCTGGTTCATCGCGCTGGGCGGAGCGCTTTACTATGGCGCGCGGTTCGATCAGTCGCTGGTCGATGCGGACCGGCGCCGGATGAGCCGTGAGGAAATAAACACCCAAAGCATCAGTTCGGCGATCGTCGCCGTGGTCTGGGCGGTGCCGATCCTGTTCTTCGCTCCTTATGCGCCGATCGAGGTGCGGCTCGAGTTCTGGACGATCCTGGCCATGCTGATGACGGCGGCGGCGGTCGTGGTGCCGGCGGTGCCGCTCGCCACGATCATCTTCACCGGAATCGTCGGCGGCATCGCGGTGCTGGAATTCTGCCTCTGGGGCATGTGGCAGACCGCGCTGGTCGCGACGGTGTTCATCGTCATTGTCGTGGTGGGGACGATCGAGGGCGCGCGCACGTATCTTGCCTCCCGGGTTGCCGAGGCCGGGATGCTGGAAAAGGCGGAAGTTGTCTCGCTGCTGCTGCGCGAATTCGAGGAAGGCGAGGCGGACTGGCTGTGGCAGGTCGATACCTCGCGCCGAATTCGGTCGGTAAGCCCGCGGTTCGCATTCGCACTCGGGCTCGATCCGGAAGATATCGAGGGCAAGCCGTTCATCCAGATGATTGCCGGTCCCGCCTGGGAAAGCGGCCAGTTCCCGTCCAGCCTGCATGACCTCGCCGAGCGGCTGAAGCGGCGCGAGAACTTCTCCAACCTGCTGGTGCGCGTGACGATCAAGGGCCGGCAACGCTGGTGGGCGCTTTCCGGCACGCCCAAGCTCGACGAGCACGGCATCTACGAAGGCTTCCGCGGGGTCGGTTCGGACGTGACCGAGCAGCGCGACAGCGCCGACAAGATCGCCCGGCTGGCCCGCTACGACACGCTGACGGGGCTGCCCAATCGCCTGATGCTGACCGAGGCGATGGGCGATGCGATGCACTATGCCGAGCAATGGCGGTCGCGCTGCGCGTTCCTGATGATCGATCTTGACCGGTTCAAGTCGGTCAACGACACGCTTGGCCACCTGGTGGGGGACCAGTTGCTGGCGCGGGTGTCGGGCCGGCTCAAGGGGCTGATGCCGGAAACCGAGCTGTGTGGGCGCCTGGGCGGCGGCGAATTCGCGATCGTGATCCGGGATGCGTCGGATCTCAACCGGGTGGAGCAGGTGGCCAAGTCGGTGATCGAGCGCTTGTCGGAGCCCTACGAGGTGGATCACCATACGCTCTACGTGGGCGCGAGCGTCGGATCGGCGATCGGTCCGCGCGACGGTTCGACCGTCGAGACGCTGATGCGCAACGCCGATCTTGCGCTCTATCGGTCAAAGGATGCGGGCGGAGGCAAGCACTTCACGTATGAGCCGGCGCTTCACGCTCACGCCGAGGAACGCCGCCAGCTCGAATTCTCGCTACGCCGCGCGCTCGAACGCAATGAGCTGCTGCTGCATTATCAGCCGGTCGTTACCGCCGATTCCGAAGAAGTGGTGAGCTTCGAAGCGTTGCTGCGCTGGCAGAGTGCGGAGCACGGCTCGGTGAGCCCGGCGAAGTTCATCCCGCTGGCCGAGGATACCCGCCTGATCATTCCGATCGGCGAATGGGTACTGCGCGAGGCCTGCCGCGAGGCGAAGCGCTGGCCCGGGCACGTGAAAGTCGCGGTCAACGTTTCGGGCGAACAACTGCTCGATCCGCAGTTCGCCGCGACCGTGGTGTCAGCGCTCGCCGTAACCGAACTGCCTGCCAGGCGGCTCGAGATCGGAGTGACCGAGAGCATTTTCCTGCGCGCCGCGAGCGCGGCGCGCAGCACGCTCGAGCAGATCATGGCGCTGGGCTGTTCGATCGCGCTGGATGATTTCGGAACCGGTTATTCCTCGCTCGGCTACCTCAGGAAGTTGCGCTTTTCGACCATCAAGGTCGATCGCAGCTTCGTGCAGGGCGCGGCGCAGTCAAACCCGGAAAGCCTGGCGATCATCCGCGCGGTAGTGGCGATGGCCGACAGCCTCGGTGTCACCACGACGGCGGAAGGCGTCGAAACCGAGGCCGAACTGCGCATGGTCAAATCACTGGGCTGCAACAAGATCCAGGGCTACTATTTCGGCCGCCCAATGCCTGCAGCCGATGCGCGCGAGCTGTTCGTGGCGGCGGAGCAGAAGGCATTGCGGGCGGACGGCAAGGCCGCCTGAACCCATGCTCGTCGGCGAAATCAGGCGCCCACCAGGCCTTTCACGGCAGATTCGAACAGGGCACGGCCATCGGTTCCGCCATGAGCCGGTTCGATCGCGCGTTCGGGGTGCGGCATCATCCCAAGCACGTTGCCCGTGCCATTCAGCACGCCGGCAATGTCGCGGGCCGAGCCGTTGACCGCCTCGGCATAGCGGAAGGCGACGCGGCCTTCGCCTTCGAGCCGGTCGAGCGTGGCGGCGTCGGCGAAGTAGTTGCCGTCATGGTGGGCGACGGGAACGACAATCCGCTCGCCAGCGGCATAGCCTGAGGTGAACAGGCTCTGGTTGTTCGCGACTGTGAGCGCGACCTCGCGGCAGACGAAGCGGATGCCGGCATTGCGCATCAGTGCGCCGGGGAGCAGGCCCGCCTCGGTGAGAACCTGGAAACCGTTGCAGACGCCGAGCACGGGCACGCCCTTGCCGGCGGCGGCGATAACGGCCTGCATGATCGGCGAGCGAGCCGCCATCGCGCCCGAGCGCAGATAGTCGCCATAGGAAAAGCCGCCGGGCAAGGCGATGAAATCGAGGCCGGCGGGCAGTTCGGCATCGCCGTGCCAGACCCGGAACGGCGCCGTGCCCGAAACCTTCTCCAGCGCATCGGCCATGTCCCGGTCGCAGTTGGAGCCGGGGAAGGTGATGACGGCCGAGCGGAAGGCCTTCACGCGGGAACCCTCTCGATCCGGTAGTTCTCGATCACCATGTTGGCGAGCAGCTTGCTGGCCATCTCGTCCAGCGCGGCATCGGTGACGCTGTCATCGACTTCGAGTTCGATCAGGCGGCCGGCCCGCACATCCTTGACGCCGGAAAACCCGAGCCCCTCGATCGCATGATGAATTGCGCGGCCTTGCGGATCGAGCACCCCGTTCTTGAGGCTGACATGGACGCGGACCTTCATCGGGCAAGCCTTTCGTGGCGGGCTGGTGACTCGGTCGGGCCTATGCCTTCAAGCGCCAGCCGGGGCAAGTGCGCGCATGATTGTGGCGGGGCCGCCCCTTGCCCCGCCACTCCGCGAAAGATCGCGATCCTGCTTTAGCCGAGGATCATCTCGCGGATCTCGCGGTGAAGGTTCCAGACGACTTTTTCGGCACGCGGGTTCGATAGCGAGCCGGGGAAGGCCGACGATTTCATCCCGCGTTGCACTTCATCGACATTCTCGAAGTCCTGCACGAAGATTCGCGGAAAGGCGCCGTCCCGCCAGTCGTCATAGAATTCCCGCACGACCCGCGGCGCCAATCCCGGCGCAAAGCGTTCGAGCGGGAAGATATCGAACAGGCAACTGTCCGGATCGTCGCCGTCGGGCCGGGCGCGGTAGATCAGCAGGCCATCCAGCGTCGGCAGGATCGCCAGGTTGGGGAACATGTTCCAGTCCGTTCCCAACGCGCCGAAATCTTCCAGCGGCAGGTGACTGAGATCGACCCCGTCGCGCTTGGCAATTTCCAGATGCAGCGTCATGAACGCCCCCATCAGGGTGGCATCGTCGCAATCGGCGGGAACGCGTTCCGGCAGGCGGCGGGCCGCTTCGACCATCCGGTCGGTAAACAGGCAGTTGAGATCGCCCGCGACGGTCTTGAGATAGCGGTAGATCCGCTCGCGCCGGTCGTCGATCCCGGTGAAGGCTTCCGCGCCGAGTTCGGGCAGGTATTGCAGGTTGGGATTGGGCGCGCCGACCGATTCCGGGTTGGCATCGTAGAACATCGAATGGCGCCCGAAGGTCCGGCATTCCCAGCGGTTTTCACCGCAGGCGGGGTTTACCTGACGATGGGTGGTCTGGGCGTGATAGCCTTCGAGAAAAGCCTCCAGCGCGACTTTCCAGTTGCAGTTGAGCCGCGTGGTCTTGAACCAGCGGTAGCGCATGTCCTGCAGGCGGAAGCTTTCCCACATTTCCGGCCACGGATGCAGAAAATCGAGCAATGGCTGGGCTTGGCCGTCGATGTTGACGAACACGAACCCGCCCCAGGTGTCCAGCCGGACCGGCCGCAACCCGACGTCGTCCGGCCCGATCCCGGTCCAGTCGCCCCCGTCGATCATGACCTTGTTGGAACCATCGAGGTTCCATTGCCAGCCGTGGTAGTTGCAATAGAACTTGGCCGTCAGGCCGCATCCCTTGGTCAGGCGGCGGCCGCGATGTGGGCAGACGTTGAAGAACGCGCGGAGCGCACCGGCACCGTCCCGCGTGACGATGATCGATTCGTCGGCGATGTCGAACGTGACGAACTTGCCCGGCTCGGTAAGCTCTTCCTCGCGGCAGGCGACCAGCCAGACGCGCGGCCACATCCGCTCCTTTTCACGCCGCGCGAATTCGCGCGAAATATAGTCTTCCTTGGGAATGAAATCCGTCTTGTCCGCCAGGATCGGCGCTGTTGCGATCTCGTTCATGACACCTTGCTCTCCCGAAAACAGTTGCGTTTCCGCAGAGGGCAAGGTGCTGGGAGCAGCGCATGGCGGCGTTGCGCGAAATCAATTTTCGCCGCTTTAAGTATACATTATTGTGCACTAACAGATTTGTGATCCCGCTCAGGCGGCGGCGGCTTCATGGCGCTTTTCGAGCGCGGCCAGAACCTCGTCCTTGCTGGTGATCGTGGCGACCAGCCGCAATTGTTCCTCAACGATGACCCGGTGCACTTCGGGGTCCGAGCCGGCGATGCAATCTTCCGGGATCACCACGTTGTAGCCCATGTCCACGGCAGTGAAGGCAATGCCGGGAATGCCGAGATTGGTCGATACGCCGGTGGCGATGATCGTTTCGACCCCAAGACGGCGCAGGCGCACATCGAGGTCGGTGCCGAGGAAGGCAAAAATCCCCGAACTGCGCGTGGAGATGTGGTCTTCCGGTTCAGGCTCCAGGCCCGGCATGAAGGCCGTTTCGGGTGAGCCTTCCGACATGCCGCGCGCCTTGAGCGACATCGCCGAGATCAGCGAATTGCGCTTGATATCGGCAAAGTCCTTGCGATGAACGCAGGGCAGATGGAACACGGGCAGCTTGGCGGCCCGGAAAGCCCGGTCCAGTTCGGCGATATTGCCCATCGTGCCGCGCTTCTGCGCTTCGAGCGGCATGGCCTTGAACATGGCATGATCGGGATGGCAGATGCCAATCTGCGCCTCGTTGATCAGCAGGGCTGCTTTCGTTGTCGTGAGGAGGCGGTCAAGCACGGATATCTCTCCAATTTTGTTCAGACCGGCAGTCTGGCAGGCGAGGCCCCGATTGCAAGGTGCAGGCGGGGCTTTGCCTGCGATGAACACAGGCGGGATCGGTTCGCACATGCCGGCCATGCCTTCGCACATGCCGGCCATGCCGATGAACGTGCGATCCGCCGTGGCCGCGCCATCCGGCCGGGGGTCAGTCAGACCGGGAGGCTATCCATCACATAGCCGAGGGACCGCACGGTGCGCAGCGGATCGGGCACGCCCTGCGCGCGCAGCCCGCGGCGCAAGCGGCCGATCCAGACATCGACGGTGCGCTCGTCGATTTCCTCGCTGTCCTTGCCGAGCCGGTCGATCAGGCTGGCGCGGGTGAAGACCTGATCGGGGTTTTCGACAAAGTGGGCCAGCAGACGAAACTCGTTGGGGCGCAGCGGCAGAACAGCGCCGCGAAAGCGCGCCTGAAAGGCGGTCAGGTCAAGCGTGATTTCGCCGTGACGCAGCCGCTGTCCGACGCCATGGCGCCCATGCTCCGGGTGAACGGCGTCAATCCGGGCGAGCAGGCCTTCGGGCGTGAGCGGGCCGATCATGTAGTCATCCGCGCCCGCCGCCAGCGCCCGGCGCCGCGCATCGGCATCGGCGCCCTCCAGCACCATGGTGAGATGTGCGTCGTGCGTGTTCTCCGCCTCGCGCAACCGGCGGCAGAGTTCCAGCCCCGACAGTTCTGGCAGAATCCAGTCGATGAACCCCCACAGCGGGCCGACGACGCGTTCGAGCTGCCCTTGGCTGCCCGGCGCGATGACCCGCACATCAGGCCGCAGCCGCGCGATGCCATCGGTCAGTACGGGGTCGGAAGTGGTTAGCAGGATGGTAACGGAATCGGTCATGGGGACATGCACATGGAGCGCTGCGGGGCAGCAGTAGGCAGACTAGTTGCCAACGTCACATGACGGAATCATGACGCTCAAGAGACATGTGGTAATCGCTCTGATCGCCGCCGCGCGCCAGCGGCGCTGGCGCACATGCCGGAGGGGCCTCCATCGCTTCAGGAGTGAACCCTGGGCAGGGGACTTAAGGGGCGGGCTCGCCTTCGGGCAGCACATCGACTTCCACTGCCCGATCCGGCGCAAGGTACGCGCGGGCCGTCGCCTGAATATCGGCGGGAGTGAGCGCTTTCAGTCGTTCGGCAGCCTTGATGTGCCGGTCGATCCGGTCCGGCTCACTCTGGGCGCGATCGACCAGGGACAGCCAGCCCCGGTTGGTCTTGAGGCCATTTTCGAGCGCTTCGAGCAGCGGCTGGCGGGCGCGCTGCAGCACGTCGACACTTACCGGGCGGGACCGCAGCTCGGCCACGGTCGCGGTGATTGCCGCGCGAGTGGCGACCATGTCGGCGACATTGACGGAGGCCGCGACCGAAAATGTACCGTAGCCGCGCCAGGTGCGGGACGTCTCGCTGCTGGCGGCGGGCGAGTAGGCCTTGCCGAGTTGCTCGCGGATCGTCTCGATCAGTTCGATCCGCATGACCCTTTCGAGCAGTTCCAGCTTCATCGCTGCGACCGGATCTTCGCCATCGCGGGTCAGCCACGTCATCTGCACGATCGACTGGTCTTTCGGGCCGGTGTGGCGAACCACGCGGCGGCTCAGGTCTTGGGTGAACGGACGCAGCCGTTGTTCGGAGTAGGCGCGGAACTCGGGCTCGCGCGCGGGCAGAGCGCCAAATGTTGTGGCGACAAGCTTGATCGCCGCATCCTCCGGAATGTCTCCGACGATGCCGATCTCGATCGCCCCGTGGTCGAGGCGGT
Organism: Sphingomonadales bacterium; assembly: GCA_013791705.1. GTDB lineage: Bacteria > Pseudomonadota > Alphaproteobacteria > Sphingomonadales > Sphingomonadaceae > Novosphingobium. The sequence continues at coordinate 7,564 of VMTF01000185.1, forward strand.
CGGCAATGTCGCGCTTCAGCCGGGCAAAGGTCTGCGCGCGATAGGCGTCCGGCGGCTGGAAGGTAAAGCGCGGGTCGTCGCCCGACAGGATGCCTCCCAGCGCGGTGCCGAGCGCCATGCCCGGTGTGGCGTCCTTCTGGGCGAAGAAGTTGTTGATGTTCTGGCGATAGAGCGCCTCGCCTTCGGGGCGATAACCCGGATCGGTGACATAGGCCGCCATCAACTGGAGTTGCAGTCCAAGATCGTCGGGAGTGGTTTGCGAAACCGCGCTGAACGTTTCGGGGGTGGCGGAGAGCGAAACTTTTACCGTGCGGCCGGCCAGGACCGATTGGAGCTGATCCTGGCTGAGCTTGCCGAGGCCGCCGGCCGCGAAGGCAGAGATCATCTCGGTCGCCAGCGGATTCTCGCGGGTGTTCAGCATTTCGCCGCCGTCGATGCCGAGCTGGACGAGGACGCGGTCCTGTTCGAGATCGGTGTGCTTCAGGTTCAGACGCACGCCATTGGCAAAGCGCACGGTGCGAATGCCGAGCGCGGGTTCGCGCGTGTCGGTGATGATTGTGCCGGGCTGGCCGAAATCGGTATAGGCAAACGCACTGGGGACAATGCCGTCGGAGCGGGCGAGTTTGCCGTTCATCGCCTCGTCCCAAGCGGCGCGCAGGGCCTGGGCGCCGCCGGCGGGTGCGGTGCGGCCGGCAAGGCGCAGAAGCGGATCAACCAGCGGCAGCGCCTCGCGCTTGAGCGCCGCCAGAACTGCGGCGGGCGTGATCTCGGGGATGAAGGCTTCGAGCCGGGCGAGCGAGCTTTCGGGCGTGGCCGGCACCACATCGTCGCGCACCAGCGCCAGTGCGGCGCCGACCAGCGCGGCGTTCGATCGCGTTGCCGAGGCGGCCGCGCCGTTGCGGTGCGCGGCACGGACAATGGCGACCTGTTCGGCGATCTCGCCTGCGGTGAAACCGTAGGTCATAGCCCGGCGATATTCGCGCGCGGCCGCGACCAGGCCCTTGCGCCATTGCCCGTCGACCGTGTGGACTGTGAGCGCGGTGGTCCGGCCCGCGCGGAAGACTTCGCTGGTGCCGAGCGAGGCCGTGCGGAACGGCGCGTCGGCCTGGCGGGTGAGACGCAGCAGCCGGCGGTTGACGATATCGTAGCCGATCTGGCGCAGGAGGTTTTCGCGGCGCTGGGCGACGCTGTCCGGCTCGTCGAGATAGCGGCCGTTGCGCGTGGCGGAAACGCGTTCGGACAAGGCTGGATCAAGATAGATTCCGGTGCGGCCCTTGTCCTGGGCAGCGACCGGCCCGGCGTCGGGTTGCGGCGGGCTCGGCGCGGATTGCCAGTTTTCGAAGCGCTGGCGGATCGCCGCTTCGGCCACGTCGGGATCGATGTCGCCGATGACGATGACCGTCGTCTTGGCCGGCACATATTCGCGCGCCCAGAACGCCTTGAGGCTCTCACTGGTGGCGGCGTCCAGCGTCTCGGTCGTGCCGATCGGCAGGCGCTGGGTGTAATGCGCGCCCGGATTGGTGAAATTCATCTCGTCGATCGCGGCACGCAGTGCCCAGGAATTACGGTCGCGCATTTCGGCGAGCACTACGCCGCGCTCGCGCGCAATCGCCTCGGGGGTGAAGGAAAGCTCGCTCGCTGTCTCGCGCATCAGCATCAGTGCGGTATCGACAAGGGCCGGATCGGTACGCGGCAGGTCGAGCATGTAGAGCGTATAGTGGAAGTTGGTCTGGGCGTTGGTGTCCGCGCCGAAGGCAAGGCCATTGCGTTCGAGCAGGCGGATCATCTCGCCTTCGGGCACATGCGTGCTGCCGTTGAAGGCCATGTGCTCGACGAAATGGGCATAGCCGCGTTCACTATCGCGCTCATCCAGCGAGCCGGCCTCGATTTCCATGCGAATCTGCGCGGTTCCGGCCGGGGTGCCGTTTTGGCGGATGATGAAGCGCATCCCGTTGGCGAGGCGGCCGGTGCGGAACGCCGGGTCCAGCGGCACGTCGCTGCGATCCATCGCCCAGATCGGGCGCGGTTGCAGAGTGCTGGCTGCCGGGGTGCTGGCGGGGGGCGGGACGTGCTCGGCGCAAGCCGAAAGGGCCAGCGTCAAGCCGAGAATCAGGCGACGGATCATCGCGCGCACCGTGGCCGTATCATGCCCGCGCGGCAAGGGTTTCGGTTGGTTACTTGCCGCGCAGCTTGCGGTGTTTGGAAAGGTCGAAGACTTCGCTCGGGCCGCCATCGTTTTCGAGCAGGCCAAGGCGGCGGGCAACTTCCTGATAGGCTTCTTCCTCGCCGCCAAGGTCACGCCGGAAGCGGTCCTTGTCGAGCTTTTCGCCGGTGACCATGTCCCACAGGCGGCAGCCATCGGGGCTGATCTCGTCGGCGAGGATCACGCGGCTGTAGTCGCCATCCCAGATCCGGCCGAACTCGAGCTTGAAATCGACCAGCCGGATGTTGATCGCCGCGAACATGCCGACCATGAAGTCGTTCACCCGAATCGCCATCGACGAGATGTCCTGCATCTCCTCGTTGGTGGCCCAGCCGAAGCAGGCGATATGCTCTTCGGCGATCATCGGATCGCCCAGCGCATCGTCCTTGTAGTAGTATTCGATCAACGTGTGGGGCAGCGGCTCGCCCTCGGGAATGCCGAGGCGCTTGGAGATCGATCCGGCCGCCACGTTGCGCACCACCACTTCGATCGGGATAATCTCCACCTGGCGAACCAGTTGCTCGCGCATGTTGAGACGGCGGATGAAGTGCGTCGGGATGCCGATGTGCGAAAGGCGCGTGAAGACATATTCGCTGATGCGGTTGTTGATCACGCCCTTGCCGTTGATCGTGCCGCGCTTCTGCGCGTTGAAGGCGGTGGCATCATCCTTGAAATACTGGATCAGCGTGCCGGGCTCCGGACCCTCGTAAAGGATCTTGGCCTTGCCTTCATAAATCTGGCGGCGACGGGACACGGGCACTTCCTCGACTTGTGGGGCATTGCGCCCGATCTTGGCGGGCGGTTAAGCCCCAAACAGCAAGCCCCGGCAGAACGAAGCGCCTGTGCAAGGCGGCAACGCGACTGGGCCGGGGCAGTGATGCCCATATAGGCGCTCGCGCGCAAAAGCAATCGCCGCACGCTGCCATTGGCGTACATCGGATCACGATCCTGCTGGAATCGCCGGCCGGTCGACCTTGCACCTGCGGGAGTTATAAGTGACCGCAACAACTGGAGAGGCACGACATGGATACCCTGGAACGGATCGAAGCCGAGCGCGCCTGCGAGCGGCTGGTGGCGCTTTATGCCCTGGCAGTGAATGACTGGGACATCGACGCGTTTGTGTCGCTGTTCGTGCCCGACGCGGTTTGGCAGCGGCCGAAGGTTCCGGCCATGAACGGCCATGCGGACATTCGCGCCTTCATGGAAGGTCAGTCGCGCGAGCGCACGCTGCGCCATGTGAACGGACTGTGCGTGGTTACCGTGGCCGAAGACGGCCAGTCCGCCACATCGATCTCGCAGACCACGGTTTATGACACGCCCGTTCGCGGCGAATTTCCAGTCAAGCTGATCGAGCCCGACATGGTGGTCGAATATCGCGACATCATCGTGCGCCGTGGGGGCGAGTGGCGTTTCGCCCGCCGCGACCCGCCCGTGGTGTTCTGGGCGGGAGCCTGAGGCGCCCGCCCGTTCTCCTGAGCGCGGGACTTCAGGCGGTGGCGCCCATTTCCTCGGCAATCATCTTCTGAATGTCGAGCACGCCGGTCGCGAGGCCGCCGGCCAGCCCCGCGTCGACCGGCAGGCAGACGCCGCTGATGAAGCTGGCGGCGTCGCTGTTGAGCAGGATCAGCGGCAGCGCCTGTTCGCGTGCCGAGGAGAACCGGCCGCGCGCCCTTGAGAACGCCGCGAGCACCGCGTCGCCGGCCACTTTCTTGAAGTCGTTCAGCATCGGGGTGTCGATCGGGCTGGGCATCGTGCAATTGATGCGGATGTCGCGCTTGATCAGTTCGGGCGCGAGCTTCTGCGTCCAGGTGTTCAGTGCTTCCTTGGCCAGCGAGTAGGGATCGCCGGCGGCTTCGGCATTGGCGGCATACCACTTGCGAGCCGCGGCGAAATCGGTGTGGGCCATGAACTCGGCCAGCAACGGCTGGCGGGTCAGCCAGGCCATGCCGGCGAGCGACGAAACAGTGGCGATCGCTCCGCCCGCGCGCAGGTGCGGCAGCCAGCATTCGGTCCAATAGCGAATGCCCATGAAGTTGACGGTGACCACGTCTTCGGCCGGAAAGGTCTGCGGCAGGCCCGAGACGTTGAAGATCGCGTCGATCTCGCCGCCGATCGAACGCACGCCGGCTTCGATCGAGGCCGGATCAAGCAGGTCGACATGGGTAAACGAAGCGAGGTTGACGGGTGAAGGCTTGATATCGGCGCCATGCACTTCCGCACCGAGCTCAACCAGTTGGCGGGCGCAGGCCTCGCCGGTGCCGGAATAGCACCCCATGATAACCACGCGCTTGCCGGCATAACCAAGAATATCGCTGCTCATCGCATCACCTTCCCGAATTCCGTTTTGTCCAGTTCGTTGCCTGGTTGCCGTTTTCATGCGGCGGGATCGTGCGGTTGGCAAGGTGCAGGGCCGGGCGGCGACAAATTTGTCCGGCCTGCGACCGATTGGGCGCTTGCGCGGCAAAGCCCTTCGGCGAGTCCTCAAATCGCTTTAATTTCCATAATTCCGGCATTATGGAAATGAAAGCGAAGCCGACCTGTGGGGAAGACTTGATGATTTCCGATTCGGGAAGCGTGGCGGCCGAGCCGGGCCACGATGCTCCAGCCATGACGACACGGGAGGCTGTCGCCGCCATGTCGGCCCTCGCGCATGAAGGGCGGCTCAACGCGTTTCGCATTCTGGTCCAGGCCGGCCACGAAGGCGTGGCTTCCGGCGAGGTGGCCCGCCGCCTCGGCATTCCGCCCAATACCCTGTCGGCCAGCCTCAATGTCCTGAGCAATGCCGGCCTGATCGAGAGCCGGCGCGAAGGCAAATCCATGATCTACACGGTGCGCTATGCGCACATGAGCCAGTTGCTCGCATTTCTGGTGGAGGACTGCTGCGCGGGCTCGTCGGAAATCTGCGCCCCGTTGATGACCATCACGCTCCACAGTTGCTGCGAAGCCGGAGAACAAGCATGAGCGATCAAGCCTGCAACGTGCTGATCCTGTGCACCGGCAATTCTGCCCGGTCCATTCTGGGTGAGGCGATCCTCGCCCGGTTGGGCGAGGGGCGCATTGCGTCGTTCAGCGCCGGCAGCAAGCCGAAGGGCGAGCCTCATCCCGCCGCGCTGCGCCTGCTGGCCCGCAAGGGCATCGACACCGCGCGCTTTCGCTCGAAAAGCTGGAACGAGTTCACCGGTCCGGGGGCGCCACGGATCGACATCGCCATAACCGTTTGTGGCAATGCCGCGCAGGAAGCCTGCCCGGTGTTCATGGGCGCGCCGATCAAGGCCCATTGGGGCTTGCCCGATCCGGCGGACGTGACCGGGGATGAGGCCCAGGTCGATGCCGCGTTCGAGGCGACGTGGCAAGCACTCGGGGCGCGGGTCCGGGCGTTTCTGGCCCTGCCGTTCGAGCGGATGGCGCCTAGCGACATTGCCGCCAGCCTTAATGAGATCGGTGAGATGGAAGGCGCGGCATGAAGCGGGAATTCGCCGCTGAGGCGGTCGGCAGCTTCTTCCTGTTCACTACGGTGGTCGGCTCCGGCATCATGGCCGAGAACCTTTCCGGCGGGAACGTCGCCATTGCCTTGCTTGGCAACACGCTGGCCACCGGCGCGATCCTGTTCGTGCTGATCACCATGCTTGGGGCCATTTCCGGCGCACACTTCAATCCGGCGGTGACGCTGGTGATTCGCCTGCGCGGGGAGATGGGAACCGGTCAGGCACTGCGCCATGTCGCTGCGCAATTGCTTGGCGGAATTGCCGGCGTCTGGGTCGCCCACATCATGTTCGCGCGGCCGATCCTCGAATTGTCGACCAAGGTCAGGACCGGACCTGGACAGTGGACCGGCGAATTCATCGCGACTTTCGGCCTAATCCTGACCATTCTGGGCACGCTGCGCCATCACCGGCCAGCCGTTCCGGCGTCAGTCGCGCTCTATATCGCCGCCGCCTACTGGTTCACCTCGTCCACCAGTTTCGCCAATCCCGCGATCACGATAGCGCGTTCGCTGTCCGACACTTTCGCCGGAATTTCCCCCGGTGACGTGCCCGCGTTCATTGCCGCGCAACTGGCTGGGGCCTGGGCCGCCCACCACGTCGCGAACACCCTGTTCGCTCCCTCGGAGGTTTTGCGTGACGCCTGACATCACCATCTATCACAATCCCGAGTGCGGCACTTCGCGCAATGCGCTGGCGATGATCCGCAATGCCGGGATCGAACCGCATGTGGTGGAATACCTGAAAACGCCGCCGTCGCGCGCATTGCTCGAAAGCCTGCTGGCGCGGGCCGGGATCCCCCCGCGCGAACTGTTGCGGGAGAAGGGCACGCCCTTTGCCGAGCTGGGCCTCGGCGATCCCGTACTGACCGACGGCCAGTTGATCGACGCGATGATGGAAC
>VMTF01000202.1 GCA_013791705.1 Sphingomonadales bacterium
CGGGCGGGGGAGCGGGCTGGTGCCGCAAGGAAAGGCCGGAGGGCCTTTCCGCACTAAGCGAAAACTCGGGCTGGTGCCGGATGCTCATAGCGTAATCCAACCAAGACTCCCCTAGCCGCGATTCTCGGCAAATCGCAGCAGTCCGAACCCGAGCAGCGCCGACAGGAGCGAACCGACGAGAATTCCGAGTTTTGCTTCATCGACGAGGTGCGGCGCGTTGGGGAAAGCGAGGGCGCTGATGAACAGGCTCATGGTGAAGCCGATCCCGCACAGCGCGGCAAGGCCCCAGAGCTGCCGCCAACTGGTCCCGGCCGGGCGATGGGCGAAACCGGTCCACTCGGCCAGCGCGATCGCGCCGAGTATTCCGATCTGCTTGCCGATAAACAGCCCGGCGCCAACCGCCAGCGGCAGCGGCGCAAGCAGAGCCGACCAGCTTGACCCGATCAGCACCACGCCGGCATTGGCGAAGCCGAACACCGGCACGATCATAAAGGCGTTCCACGGCACCAGCCCGTGTTCGAGGCGCAGCAGCAAACTGTCGCCGGTGCGGTGCGAGGGTTGCAACGGGATCGTGAAGGCAGCCAGCACGCCGGCGACCGTAGCGTGCACGCCCGAGTGCAGCACCGCGTACCACAGCGCCACACCCAGAACGAGATAGGGCAGCATCCTGCCCTCGCGCCGCCAGCCTAGCAACGCCATCGCCGCAAGCAGCACGGCGGCCACTGCTATCCAGGTGAGCTTGATCGCGGGGGTATAGGCCAGCGCGATGATCGCCACCGCGCCAAGATCATCGACGATCGCGACCGTCAGCAGGAACAGCCGCAGAGTGGGCGGAGCGCGCTTGCCGATGAGTGCCAGGACACCCACCGCAAAGGCGATGTCGGTCGCGGCCGGGATCGCCCAGCCCGGAGCGATCCCCCGGGTGCCATGAGCGACGATCAGGAAGGTCAGCGCCGGCACCAGCATTCCGGCAACGGCTGCCAGCACCGGCAGGCGCCGCCGGGCCGGGTGCGCGAGCTCTCCGTCGAGCAGTTCGCGTTTGATTTCGAGGCCGACGACAAAGAAGAACACCGCCATCAGCGCATCATTGATCCACAGGTCGAGCGTCACCAGCTTGGCGATCGGGGTCCATGGTAACTGGCCGTGGAACAATAGATGATAACCATCGCCGAACGGTGAGTTGGCCAGGATCAGTCCGGTAGCGGCGGCCAGCATAAGCAGCACGCCCGCGCCGGCTTCGCCATGCGCCACCTTCATCATGGAGGTGGCGATTCGGGTCAGGAGATGGTGGTGACGAGGCATTCCCAACCGTTACGGTGTTAACCGAAACCATTGCAAGTCCGCTGTAAATGATTACCGTATTTCCCCTGAGTGGGGACAATCGGGGGGTTGGACTGCATGGCCTATTGGGCCCATGCCTTGGCGTCGTCGTCATTTCTCCTGTCACCGCTGCAATGGTTGCAGTTGGTGCAGTACGAGCTGATGCTATTTGCCGGGTTCTGGTTTGTCGTCGGCATGATCGACGAAATGGCGGTGGATTTCGCCTGGTTCTGGCTGCTGCTGCGCGGCCGGGCGCGCTCTGCGCGGCTGGTCGATGATATTTCCGACCGTCCGCTTTCCGGGATTGCCGCCGTGTTCATTCCGGCGTGGCGCGAGGCGGAGGTGATCGGCGCCACTGTCGGCCACGCGCTCAAAGCGTGGCGGCAGGAAGAATTGCGGCTTTATGTCGGCTGCTATCGCAACGACCCGGCGACGATTGCCGCGGCGATGGCGGCGGCGGCGGGCGATTCGCGCATCAGGCTGGTGATTCACGATCGTGACGGGCCGACCACCAAGGCCGATTGTCTCAACCGGCTCTATGGCGCGCTAAGCGAGGACGAATTGCGGAGCGGCGTCCGCGCCCGCTGCGTGGTACTGCATGATGCGGAAGACATGGTTCACCCTGCCGCGCTGGTCGTGCTCGATACCGCGCTCGACGGCGCGGGCTTCGTCCAGTTGCCGGTCCGGCCCGAGCCGATGGCGGAATCGCGCTGGGTTTCCGGCCACTATGCCGACGAGTTCACCGAGGCCCATGCAAAGGCGATGGTCGTGCGCGATGCTCTGGGGGCCGCGCTGCCTGCTGCCGGGGTCGGCTGTGCGATCCGGCGCGAGGTGCTCGCCGAACTGGCCGATGCCCGCAAGGGCGAACTGGAAAGCGCCGAGGGCTTGATGCATGGCCGCCGCGCCGGTCCGTTTTCGGCGGAATGTCTGACCGAGGATTACGAGCTGGGCTGGCGGATCGCCCGTAGCGGGCGGCGCGGCCGGTTCCTGCGGCTGCGCGATCAGGATGGGCAGCTCATTGCGACGCGGAGCTACTTCCCCGCGACTGTGGCCGAAGCGATCCGGCAAAAGACCCGCTGGGTCCACGGGATTGCGTTTCAGGGCTGGGACCGGCTCGGCTGGTGGGGCCGGCCGGCCGATCTGTGGATGGCGATGCGCGATCGGCGCGGGCCGCTCGTAGCGCTCGTGCTGTTCGTGGCCTACCTGCTGGTTGTGCTGGGCGCGGGCCTTGGCGTGGCACAGGCCGCCGGTCTGGTTGGGCCTGCCGAAAACGCGCCCGAACTGCGGTTGCTGGTACTGGTCTGCCTCGTCGGGCTCGTCTGGCGCATGGTGCTGCGGTTTGCCTTCACCGCCCACGAATATGGCTTTGGCGAAGGACTGCGCGCGGTGCTGCGGATTCCGATCGCCAACATCATCGCGATCGTTGCGGGTCGCCGCGCTTTTGCCGCCTATCTCCAATCGCTGAACGGCGCGGCCGTGCGCTGGGACAAGACCGCTCACCGCGCCCACCCGGCACTGGCGCGGCCGGTGGAGGCGCGGGCATGATGCTCGCGCACCGCAGGCGCGGGGAACCGTTGTTGGCGATGGGCTTGCTCGTCGCCGGCTGGCTGGGTGTCCGTGCGTTTGCCTGGGATCAAGCGTTCGAAGAGGACGCGCGGGCCGGGGCGCGGCAGGCCGGAGTGGCCGCTGCCGCGCCCACCGGGCCTGGGGCCGGGCACGGGCTAAAGCCGGGAAGCGGCGATGCCGCAGACACCACGGCCAATTTTTCCGGCCAGTTCGCAGCGCCTTCGCCGCGTTCGCTGTTCGCGCCGCTGGTGCCCCATGATGTACCGTCCGGGGTATTTGTCGCCCCGCGCGAAGCACCTTTGGCCGATCCGGCTTCGGCCGCCGGCGAGCCGGACGAACCATCACCGCGCATCGCTGTCGCCGGCGGGCATCAGTTGCTGTGGCTTGCCGCCACCGCATTGCTGCCCATGCCGCCGCTGGGCATTCAGCCCGCTCCTGTGCCGCAATCACGCGATCCGCGCTGGTCGGGCGATGGCTGGCTCCTGCTGCGCCGGGGCAACGGCCCGCTTGCACCGGGGCCGGCTTACGGAACTTATGGCGCGAGCCAGGCTGGCGCGGTCATCCGCTACCGGCTCGATCAGGGCGATCCGCGCAAACCCGGCGCTTATCTGCGCGCTACCGCAGCGCTCAACGGCACGCGCGAACAGGAAGCCGCACTGGGCCTGTCCGCCCGTCCGCTGGCGCGGGTTCCGGTTGTGGCGATGGCCGAAGCGCGCGCCTTGCGCGACAGTTCCGGCGTGCACCTGCGCCCGGCCGCCCTGCTCGTCACCGAATTGCCGCCGCAGTCGCTGCCGCTGGGCTTCTCCGGCGAATTCTATGCCCAGGGCGGCTACATCGGCGGCCGCAATGCGACGGCCTTCATTGATGGCCTGGCGCGGGCGGAACGTCCGGTCACGGATATCGGCGGCACGGTCGTGCGCGCCGGCGGCGGCGCGTGGGGTGCCAAACAGCGCGGGGCGGGACGGCTCGATCTTGGCCCGGTGGCCAGCGTTTCGTTCCGCCTGAACGACAGTGCCCGCGCCCGGCTCGAGGCCGACTGGCGCTTTCGCGTTGCGGGCCGCGCCAAGCCCGATTCCGGGCCGGCGCTCACCTTGTCCGCAGGTTTCTGAGGATTGGGCGCTTCATTGTGATCCCGCGTCGGGCTAGGCTTCGCGCAATCCGATGGACGTCTATCTCCCTATTGCCAACCTTGCGGTCAACGGCCTCGTTATCGTCGCACTGGGCGGGTTGACCGGTGTCTTGTCCGGCATGTTCGGCGTTGGCGGGGGATTCTTGACGACTCCGCTGCTGATTTTCTACGGAATTCCGCCCACGGTTGCGGCCGCATCGGCCGCCAGCCAGGTGACGGGCGCCAGCGTTTCCGGCGTTTTTGCGCACCGCAAGCGCGGCGGAGTCGATTACCATATCGGCGGCGTCATGGTGCTCGGCGGGGTGATCGGCACCGGCCTCGGCGCGCTGCTGTTCCGTCTGCTTACCGCGCTTGGCCAGATCGATACCGTGATCAACCTGCTTTACGTGGTCCTGCTCGGCAGCATCGGCGGGTTCATGGCCCGCGATTCGTTTCGCGAGATTCGCGCCCAGGCCAGGGGCACGCCGCTGCCGGCCAAGAAGCGGCGCCATCACCCGTTGGTCGCCAGCCTGCCGCTACGCTGGCGCTTTTACAAATCGGGGCTGTATATCTCCCCGCTCGCACCGCTGCTGCTTGGCGTAGTCACGGGTGTGGCCACCATGCTGATGGGTATCGGTGGCGGCTTCCTGCTCGTTCCGGCGATGCTCTACATCCTTGGCATGAGCGCGAATGTCGTGGTCGGCACGTCGCTGTTCCAGATCGTGTTCGTGACGATGGCGACCACGATGATGCACTCGCTCACCACCAAGGCGGTCGATATCGTCTTGGCGGTCCTGCTCCTGGTCGGTTCGGTGACCGGCGCGCAAGTCGGTGCGAATCTGGCGCTGCAGGTGCGGCCTGAACGGTTGCGGCTGCTCCTGGCTGCGATCGTTCTGCTGGTGGCATTTCGGATGGCGCTTGGGCTGACGTACCGGCCGGACGCGATCTATACGCTCGCGCCGCTGTGATGGCCGGCGCGCTGAAAACCCTCCGAGCGCTGCTGTGTCTGGCGATCTTCGTTCCGGCCGCTTTGCAGGCCGCGACGCGCGATCCGATCCTCGTGCCCGAAGTCTCGCAGCACGAAGTGCAGGTGCGGCAGGGCTTTACCGGCACCGAATTGCTGCTGTACGGGGCGATCCTCGATCCGCAGGGTACCCGCGCGGGCCGTGATTACGACATTGTCGTGGAGCTCAAGGGCCCCACCCGGTCTGTCACGCTGCGCGAAAAGCAGCGCCACGCCGGCATCTGGATCAATGCCGCCAGCACCCAGTTCCGCTCCGCACCGACATTCTACGCGGTTGCTTCGAGCCGTCCGATCGAGAAGATCGTCGATCCCCGCACTGCTGCGATCTACGAACTGGGCCTGCCGTTTCTCCAGTTGTCGCCGATCGGTACGATCGAACCGGGCGAGCAGATCCGCTTCGCTTCCGGGCTTGTCTCGCTGATGGCAGGCGAAAGGCTCTATCAGGAAGACCCGCATGGCGTCACCGTAAGCGAACAGGTGCTGTACCAGGCCCGCATCAGCCTGCCGTCGAATGTCCAGATCGGCACCTACACGGCCGAGACATTCGCCATCTCGCGCGGGCGCGTGGTCGCCTCGGCAATGGCTCAGGTGGAAGTGAAGAAAAGCGGTTTCGAAAAAGTGGTCGCCGATTTCGCCGACCGGGACTCGTTTTACTACGGCCTGATGGCCGTGGCGATCTCGGTCGCGATGGGCTGGATCGCGGGACGCCTGTTCACCCGCAATTGAGCGTTCGGCGGACAGGATCGGGGAGCTTTCCTGACTGGTGCCGCAAGCCAGATGCGGATGCCCATAGCCCACCCTACATCAACGCGTTCGCCCCAGATCGCGCTCCAACAGCAGTTCGAACAGCAGCGCGCCGCACTGGCCGTCGATCTCGCCATCGACCCGCTTGGGGCGGAACCGGCGCTGGAAGGCGCGGACGGCGGCGCGGCCGTCGCTGATGTCGTAGCCGAAGCGTTCGAGCGCGAGGTAGAACGCGCCGGGATTGTCGTAGATCAGGCGCATCGACAGTTTCGGGACCGACAGGGCAAGTCGGTGCTCGGCCAGCACCTCCCACGGAAACAATTCGCCCGGGTCCTGCTTGCGCGCCGGGGCCACATCGGAATGTCCGACCACGTTGGCGCGCGGGATATCGTGCCGCCGGACGATATCGGCGAGCAGCGGCAGCAGCGCTTCGATCTGCTCGCGCGGGTAGAGCCGATACCCGAATTCGTGCCCCGGATTGACCAGTTCGATCCCGATGCTGGCCGAGTTCACGTCAGTTGTCCCGCGCCAGTAGGAGCGGCCGGCGTGCCAGGCCCGCTTGTCCTCGTCGACCAGTGCGATGACAGTGCCATCCTCATCGATCATGTAATGCGCGGAGACTTCGGCCGCCGGATTGCACATCCGCTCGAGCGCATCATTGGCGGTGCGCATCCCGGTGTAGTGCAGCACGACCATCGAGACCGGCAGCTTGCGCTCGTTGCAGTTGGGCGAAGGAGCCTCGCGATGGACGAGCCACTGCCGCATCGACATGAAAGCGCGCTTTCCTATTGAGCCGGAAGCACCGCGCCCATGACGAGCGCGCCCTCGGCCAGGACGACCTGCACCTCGCCGCCAAGGCTTTCCGCGAGCTGATGGATCATCATCGCCGGCGCGGTGCGGCTCGACAATTCGGCTGAAGGCAGCGTGCCGTCAAGGGCCTTGCCGACCAGCGCATCGAACGCGATGCGGGGACCGGCGGCGCGGATCACGATTTCGGTTTCGCCATCGCGCAGCTCCGCGCCGAGATCGAGCGTGCCGCCGCGCACCAGCGCCTCGATCCCGATCAGTGCGAGGTTGAGCAGGGTCTTGACCGCGGGCTTGGGCAGCGCATCGCCGGTGACGGCCCAGCGTGCCTCGATCCGGCCGTTGTTGCCGACCAGCGCATCGACCAGTGCGCGGGCTTCGGCCACCGGCACCAGATCGCCAAAGCCGCCGGCGGCGCCGAAGGCGAGGCGAAAGAACTTGAGCTTGTCGGCCGATGCCTTCGCGCTTTGTTCGAGCAATTCGACGATCCGCCCGCGCATTTCGGAATCTTTTTCCTCGGCGAGCAGTTCCAGTCCGTTGCTCAGTGCGCCCACCGGGCTCAGCAGATCGTGGCACAGGCGCGAGCAGAGCAAGGCGGCAAGATCGAGCGAATTGGTCATTGATTGGGGAACCCGGCTGATCGGTTTGACACGGCACAAGCCGGTCCACCCCTGCCAATCCGGGGTGGTTGCCGCCCTGTTATGGCCATGCCTTAACCGTCATGGACCGCATAGGAAAGCGGTTCGAACCCGCCGGACCGGTCAGACCAGACCGTAATTGCTCCATTTGCGACGATTGCCCAGGCCCGTCCATCGCCGCTGGCCGCCGCGCGATCGGTGTCGGACGGGGCGGCGCGGCCGTTGGGATGGGAGTGCCAGTAGCCCAGAACCTGCGGCCCGCCGGTGCGCGCGGCGCGGTGCGCGGCGATCAGCGCGGCGGGATCGAGTTCGAAATGGCGCAGCGGTTCGGGATGGACGTTGCGGACGCGGGGCGCGGCGCGGACATGCGTGCCCTCGCCCAGCAGCAGCCCGCAGGCCTCATACGGGGCGGCCTCGCGCGCTTCGCCCAGCACTGTGGCAACCGCGCCACTTGTCAGCGTCAAGCCAATACCCATCTGGTCCCTCATGGGGGACAGCGAGATAGTACTGCAAGGCCTGAGCGCGAGCGGCGGCCAGCGGCTCGACAAGGCGCTGGCCGAAGCGACCGACTTGTCGCGCGAGCGGATCAAAGCGCTGCTGGGCGAAGGCCGTATCACGCTTGACGGCAAAGTGGCGTCGCAACCCTCGCTCAAGCCCGCCGCCGGGGCGACCTATGCGATCACCGTGCCCGCCGCCGCGCCCGCCGAGGCGGAGGCGCAGGATATTCCGCTATCCATCGCGTACGAGGACGATTCCCTGATCGTGGTCGACAAGGCGCCCGGACTGGTGGTCCATCCCGCCGCCGGGAACCTTGACGGGACGCTGGTCAACGCCCTGCTCCACCATTGCCGGGGGCAACTCTCAGGCATCGGCGGGGTCGCGCGGCCCGGCATTGTCCACCGCATCGACAAGGATACCTCGGGGCTGCTGGTCGTCGCCAAGACCGACGCCGCGCACGAGGGGCTGGCGCGCCAGTTCGCCGACCATTCGATCGAGCGGGCCTATCTGGCCGTTACCGCCGGGCGGCCGGTGCCGGCGGCGGGAACCGTGCGCGGCGCAATCGTACGCAGTTCGGCCGATCGCAAGAAGATGACACTGATCGAGGATGGCCCGAACCGGACGCGCGGCAAGCACGCGGTGACCCATTACAAGACGCTGGAAGTGCTCGATAATTCACCTCGGGGCGGAGCAGCGCTGATCGAGTGCCGGCTGGAAACCGGGCGAACCCACCAGGTTCGCGTTCACCTTGCGTCAATAGGTCATGCGCTATTGGGAGACCCTGTCTATGGACGCTCTCCCGCGCGGCTGCGGCCGCTACTTGCCCGACTGGATTTCCACCGCCAGGCGCTTCACGCTGCGGTACTCGGGTTCGTTCACCCCATATCGGGCGCGCAAGTGCGGTTTTCAAGCGAATTGCCGGACGACATGCGGGAACTTCTGGCCGAACTGCGTGGTTTCCGATCAGAGTGAGCAGATTTTCTTTGGTGCCTTGATGTGGCCGAAACGCGGGATGCCTGCTAGGGTTCTGCTCTCCGGCCGACGATGAAAGGACGGGTTGTTAAAGTGAGTAAGGAACGCAATCTTCCGGTGGTCCCGGCCCTGGGCGGCGAGGCAAGCCTCAACCGCTACATGTCGGAAATCCGCAAGTTCCCGGTGCTGACCGCGGAGCAGGAATACATGCTGGCCAAGCGGTTCTCCGAGCACGGGGATACCGAGGCCGCCGCGCAACTGGTCACCAGCCACCTGCGACTCGTCGCGAAAATCGCGATGGGCTATCGCGGCTATGGCCTGCCGGTGTCCGAACTGATCAGCGAAGGCAACATCGGCCTGATGCAGGGCGTTAAGAAATTCGAGCCCGAACGCGGCTTCCGCCTCGCGACTTACGCGATGTGGTGGATCAAGGCTTCGATGCAGGAATTCATCCTGCGCTCGTGGAGCCTCGTCAAGATGGGCACCACCGCCGCGCAGAAGAAGGTGTTCTTCAACCTGGGGCGGATGAAGAAGCAGCTCGACGCCTATGAAGACGGCGATCTGCGCGCCGAGGACGTGCAAAAGATCGCGACCGACCTTGGCGTGTCCGAGCAGGAAGTCGTCAACATGAACCGGCGCATGATGATGGGCGGCGATGCATCGCTGAACGTCTCGATGCGCGAGGACAGCGAAAGCCAGTGGCAGGATATCCTGGCCGACGAGCGCCCGCTGCAGGACGAAACCGTGGCCGACGCGGAGGAGGCCGCCTATCGCCGCGAACTGCTGAACGAGGCGATGGACACGCTTAACGAGCGCGAACGCCATATCCTGACCGACCGGCGCCTGAGCGAAGACCCCCGGACGCTGGAGGAACTGAGCCAGGTTTACAATGTCAGCCGCGAACGTGTCCGCCAGATCGAGGTGCGCGCGTTCGAGAAGCTGCAAAAGGCGATTACGCGGATCGCGACCGAGCGCCACCTGCTGCCGGCGTAAGCGTCTGCGAAACTGAAAATTGCGAAGGGGCGGGCCGGCCGGTCCGCCCCTTTTGCATGGGCGGCACGGACGCACCGCGCCTGACCCGGCTTTCCCGGCTGTGGCAAACCGCGCGCCCGGCCGCCCTCCCCGATTGGCGCGGGGCGAAACGCGCGCTAATCAGCCCGATGATGAAACGCTTTCTCACGTGGTCCCCCGCCAGAGCCCGGCACAGCCGGCGCTATCGCATTGCCTGGTGGATCGCCCGGGCGATGCTGTGGTTCGTCGCGCTGAGCCTGCTGTTCGTGGTCCTGTTCAAGTGGCTGCCGGTGCCGGTGACCCCGACCATGGTGTTCGACCCCAACGGCTTTCACAAGCAATGGACCCCGCTCTCGCGGATCGACCGGGACATGGTGGCCGCCGTGATCGCGGGCGAGGACGGCAAGTTCTGCAGCCACCATGGCTTCGATACCGATGCGATCCAGCGGGCGTGGCAGCGCAACCAGCGCGGCGGCCGCATCCGCGGCGGCTCGACCATCAGCCAGCAGACCGCCAAGAACGTGTTCCTGTGGCAAGGCGGCGGCTATTTCCGCAAGAGCCTGGAGGCATGGTTCACCGTGCTGATCGAACGCATCTGGGGCAAGCGGCGGATCATGGAGGTTTACCTCAACGTCGCCGAAACCGGCATCGGGACTTATGGCGTCGAGGCCGGGGCGCAGCGCTATTATCGCCATTCTGCCGCGCACCTTTCGGCCGTCGAGGCGGCCCGGATCGCCGCCGCCCTGCCCGCCCCCAAAAAGCGCGAAGTGATCGGCGCGACCGGCTTCACCCGCCGCCACGGCAATGCGATCGCGGCGCGCAGCGCGGTCGTGCGCCGGGCCGACTTCGACGCCTGCGTTTACGATTGACCGGGCGCGGGCCGGGACAAATCCGCAAGCCGCCCATGACGCTGCCGTAAGCGGCCCCGCCCCACAAGCGGGCCTGCCCGGCGCACCGGCATATAACAAATGGGGCGGGGAAAGCCGCTGCTTCCCCCGCCCCGCCGTGACAGATATCAACCCAAGTTCAGAGCGCGATGACGCTCAGAACGCGATGACCATCGTGCCCGATACGGTGCGCGGCGCGCCGATCTGCACGAACGGCACGTTGACGCTGTTCGGCCCGCCACTGAAGCCGCCGACATAGAACTGGTCGAACAGGTTGTAGACGTTGAGCTGGAAGTGGGTCTTTTCGAGGCCCCACTGCGCGAGGTTGAGGCGGGCGTCGAGATTGACCAGCCAATAGGCCGGGGCCTTGGCCGGATAGACATCGGTGAGCGTGCCACTGATGATCTGCCGCACCGGCAGGTTTTCATCGTTGATATAGCGCGGGCCGGTCCGCTTGGCCGTGACGCCGAGTTCGACCGGGCCGAGCGTGCCGCGCGCCGAGCCGCCAAGGGTGTATTCCGGCGCGCCCGATTCGCGCTTCCCGGCGGTCTGGTTGAACGCAGGGGCGCCGACGACGGTGCAACCGTAGATGGCGGCCGAGACGTTTGACGCCGAGCAGGTTCCGGCCGGAGTGTTATCCTTGATCTTGGACTTCAGGTAGGAACCGAACGCGTAGAGCGCCAGCTCCGGGATCGGCTGCCAGGCGATGCTGCCATCGATGCCGTACTTTTCGACCGTACCGAGGTTGCGGAAGATCGTGGCATCGAGCACCGGATCATAGGCCGAGGCAGTGCGGTTCTGATAGGTGGTGTACCAGCCCGAAAGCTGCGCCTGGAGGGCACTGGTGCGATAGCGCACCCCGAAATCGAAGCTGTCGGTCGTTTCGGGAGCGGGCTGTGCCTCCGCCGTGTTCGCCGGGAAGAAGAACGCATTGTAGAGGTTGTCGGTGGCCGGGAGCGAGAGGTTCTTCGAATAGCTGGCAACCACGCTCGTCCGGTTGTCGAAGCCATAGCCCACGCCCACGCTCGGCAGCACGCGGGTATACTTCACCACGCGCTGTTGCGGTCCCTGGAGCGTGGGATTGATCGCGGCATAAGTGGTGTTGGCGGCGGTGTTGGTCGCGAAGCAATCGACGAAGCCCGAGGCCGA
>VMTF01000130.1 GCA_013791705.1 Sphingomonadales bacterium
CGGGGGGGTGCGGGCGTAGCGTGCTTAGGCGGCAGCGGGCGGTAAACCCATTCCAACCGTGGCGTGCCACCGATCCCGGGCGGCGCTCGCACGGCGGGGGCGCTTCCCCAAGGCGCAGATCTTGTTTGCCGGCGGCAGCGGCAGCCTGACGGGTTCGGCCATCTCAGAGGCCAGTATCGCTACGGATATTTTCCTGGGCGACGGCATCGCCCAAGCCCGTTTGCGTCTCGAAGACGCGTCGCGCAACACGGCCGAGAATGCCGCCCTGCTCCGCAAGCTGGTCCGCCGTCAGCCAGAGGGTCAGTCGGTCCTCGTGACCAGTGCCTTCCACATGCCGCGCGCGATGGCGACCTTCTGCGCGGCGGGCTGGACCAACCTCACGGCATGGCCAACCGATTACCGCAGCGGTAATTTCGCGGACGGTATCGGCTGGCATTTCGCCGACAACCTCGCCAGCCTCAACACAGGCACCAGGGAATGGATTGGCCTGTTCGCCTATTGGCTGACCGGCCGGACGCAGCAGCTGATGGGCGCCGGTTGCAACAAGGTGGCGCAGGAGGGGCCCCAGCGCCAGCCTGTCACCAGCCCGAACAACAAATCGAGCCTTCAACGCAAGGCACCGCCGAAAACCTGATGGCCATCTGGACGGCCATTTTTGACGTGCTCGACCGCATCGGCATGGGTTGGTTCAACGCCAAGACATTTGTCGAGCACACGATCGCCTTCAGCCACGACGCCCTCCACGTCATTGTCGGCGTCTGCCTGCAGTTGCTGCTTGCTTCGCTTTTGCAGGTATCCGTGCGCAGCCCCTGGCCGTGGAGCATCGTTCTCACGCTCGAAATCGCTAACGAGGCGGCTGACTTGCATGGGGAAGTGTGGCCCGATCACGCCATGCAGTGGGGGGAAAGCGCCAAAGACGTCCTCCTCACCATGTGCCTGCCAACCCTTCTCTTGCTCCTCGCCCGCTTCCGGCCACAGCTGTTTAGTGCGGCAGCGTCCGCGCCCGTGGTAAACGCAGAAGAATAGACTGCCGGCCCCCATCGCACGGCGCAACGCCAGCTCAGGACTGGCAGCCCGAGTTCCATGCCTTTCCACCCCATTCAGCCGACGAGGGATACGGTACGTTCGCAGGGCGACCCTGCAAATTCGCACCGGGACGTAGGCCGATGACCGATAGCAGCCAGGTCGCAAGATTTCTGGAGGAACGGCTCAACGAATTCACCGCACGGTCGGGTGAGATCGAGGATAGATTGCACCATCCTCTGGTGGCCGAATCGTCCGAGCAGGCCGTTGACCTTGCCGTTGACGAGGCACTGGCTGGCGCCGCCGACGACGACGTCATCAGCCGGGAGATTTGCCAGTTCCGGGCCGCATTGGGGCGGATCGAGCACAGGAGCTATTGAGCCTGCGAGGTCTGCGGCAGGGCAATCGGCGAAGGGCCCCTCAAGGCGCTTCCTGCGGCGACTCGCTGCAGGAAGCGCCTGAACATCCGGGCCTCATGACTTTTCCAGCAAATCCTGGCTTGCTCGCAACAGCTGGCGCATTTCCTGGCGGAACGCGCGCTCTTCGCGGGTGTGGAAGCCGTGCTTGAGGGCGTTCCGATTGCCCGGCGGCGCGCCCGAACCCTTTCCGCCATGCATGCGGCAGCGCGCCTTTCCGGCAATCGCCGGCGCCTGACATGGCGTGCCCTTGCGGGTCTTCGCCCCGCAGCGCGGAGAGGCCGTCATCGGCCCGGTATTACGCCGATGGGTCTCAGCCATCGGACTTGCTCCGCCGTGCCTTCCTGGCGGTCGGAACCTCGTTCAGCGTGTCGAGAGGGTTTGGCGAAGCACCATGATGCTCGATATGCGATGGCGCCGCCTCGGGACGCCGTGCCCCACCGTTCGCAAGGCTCCCTGCATCCACATTGCCAACGATGGCCTGGCCGCCCGCTGCCACATGGACATGCTCGACGGTCACTTTCTGCTGACCTTTGCCGCGATGCTTGTTGAGCGTATCGAGCAACCTGGCATAAGTCGCGGTCAGTTTTTCGGCATGCTTGAGATTGGAATCGCGCCCTACGGACGTCTGGCCAGGCAACATTGCCCGGCGGAAGCATTCCATCGCGGCCTCATGACAGGCGAGCATCTGCAGGGCTATCATGCGCTCGGTTTCATCGCCTGGGGCGATATCGGCGAGCGTCAGTACGGCCTGCATGATCTTGTCCTCTTGGGCCTCTTCGGACATCCCGCTCGGCAACCGAACGATATCCGTGAGCTCGCGGAGGCGCCACTTGGCCTGGTCCACTTCGCTGGTTCCGAACGCCGCTTCGATGTCGTGCTCGGAGAAGCGTTTCCGCGGCGGCGTCAATTCGCGGGACTTATCATTCTGCTTGTCAGTCACAGGCGTTCTTCAGGTTGACACAGAACGCGAGAATGAGGCATCAAAACCGCCTCCACAAGGGGCAAAATCCTACTGTGAATTGGGTTCTTTTTCATTTTCTGGGGTTGGCCCCACCCCCGCCGGCGTACAAATGGCCGATAACGTGTCGTATCACAGCCCCTTTAGGGATCAATTCCTCGCGGAGGCGGCACGCGTGATCTCGGCCAGACCATGCGCCAGCAACAATTCGGCACTCTGGCTGTTGGCCAGGAGGGCTCGGTGCAACGCCGCGATCCGGGCGACGAGCCGCTCCAGCCGGCGGCCACGCCACCGCTTCAACTGGCCCGCAAGATCGCGCTCGTCCTTCCAGAACACGCGGCGGGCCGCCTTCTCCGCTTCCATCAACGCGCGCACATCACCACGCGGACCCAGCCTGGCCGCCAGTGCCGCCAGTTGGGCGGTGCGCCGTTCGAATGCCAGCAGAACGCCGACCGGATTGAGGCCGAGTTCCCGCAGCCGCCGCAGTTCTGCCGCCAATTTGCCCGCTTCGCCGGCAAGGACCGCATTGACCAGCGGCATGAAGCCATCCTCCTCGGAACTGGCGCCGATTGCATCGAGCGCGGCCGCATCGGCCGTGCGCGGAGATTCCGCGCTCGCATCGAGATACAAGGCCAGCTTGACGATCTCCGACCGGGCAATGCGCGTGTCGAGCCCGGCGGCACGCGCGATCCGTTCGGCCAGCGCGCCATCCACCCGGACCCCGGCGCCATCGGCCAGTGCGCGCACCGTCGCCGCGACCGACTTGAGGTCCGGCGGCCAGAACATCGCGACAAGCGCGTCCTTGCGATCGGCCAGCAGCTTGGCGGTCCTGGCCTTGTCGGTCGCCCCCGTAGCGAGAATCAGCACCGGGCAGGGCTCGGCCTCGCCGGCAAGCAGGATTTCCACCGCCTCGGCCGCCTCGTCGCCGCTGGCTCGCACGAAGATATGGCGCGCATCGCCAAAGAGCGACGTCGAACGAGCCTCGTCACCGAGGCGAACCGGATCCCGCCGCAAGTCGGCCCCGGCCAGTTCGATGCGTTCTCCCGGGTCCACCAGCAAGCCTGCGATCCGGGCGGCGGCATCCTGCACGCCAGCCTCGTCGGGGCCACAGAAGAAAAAAACGCGAGCCTCTCGCGCAGCCTTCGGCGCGACCGACGCGAAATCCTTCTGGGTCGCTTTCATCCGCGCACTGACATCAGGGCCGGGCCGCCGCGCCCTTGCGCAAGTGGAGTGCCAGGCTGGTAATGATGCGGTCGGCCAGTTCCTTCGAGAGATTTTCGAGCGCGGTCTGCTCGGCGGCGATGGTCGCATATTCCGAACTGACCACGTCCACTCCGGCGTCCGCCCCGGCAGTCGCATCGAGGAGGATGCGGTCATCGGTCAGATCGACAAGCTGATAGCGCGCGCGCAGCGTGCGGCGTTCCCGGCCAATCGTGTCATCCGACAGGAGCCCCAGACCCTGGAGCTTGTCATCCAGCCGCACGTCCAGCCGGTAGCGCGGGGATTGGCCATGCCCGCCCGTGGCGGCGAGCCGGTCGCTCAGGGCATTGCGGACAAGCCAGCCCGCCTTGCCCTCGATCGCCGGAACCTCGATGCCCGCAAGGCCTTGCGCGACCGCGCCATTGCCGCCGCCTGCGTACATCGGCTGGAGGCCGCAGCCGGCCAGCGGCAAGATTGCCAGCGACAGGACGAGCAAGGCGAGCGGGCGCTTCATGCCACTACGTTAACCAGCCGGTCGGGAACGACAATGACCTTCTTCGGCGATCCGCCCGAAAGCGCGGCCTGCACTTTGGGATTGGCGAGGGCGAGCGCCTCGAGCACGGCCTTTTCGGCGCCTTTGCTGACAGTTTGCGTATCGCGCAGCTTGCCGTTGACCTGAATCGCAATGGTAACCTCGTCATCGACCAGCAGCGCCGGATCGACGGCGGGCCAGGCGGCTTCGGCGATCAGGCCCGGTTCGCCGATCGCGGCCCAGGCTTCTTCGGCGAGGTGCGGCATCATCGGGCCGACGAGCAGCAGCAGCGTGCGGATCGCCTGCGCGCGGCTGGCCGATAGCGGGGCCTTCTCGATTGCGTTGGTCAGTTCGTAAATGCGCGCAACGGCCTTGTTGAACGAGAGCGCGGCGATATCCTCGGCCACGGCGGCGACCGCCTGGTCGCGCTTGCGGTCGAGCGCCTGGTCATGGCCTGTCGCCGCGGCATCGAACTGGCCGAACAGGCGCCACAACCGCTGGACGAATCGGGCGCAGCCCTCGATCCCGGCTTCCGACCATGGCAGGTCGCGCTCGGGCGGGCTGTCGGACAACATGAACCAGCGGATCGCGTCGGCGCCATAAGCCGCGACGATCTCGTCGGGATCGACCACGTTCTTCTTCGACTTCGACATCTTGATCACACGGCCGACTTCGACCGCACCGCCATCGGCCTTGAGCATGGCCGAATCGGCGCGGCGCTCAACCTCCGACGGCGAGAAATAGACCGGCTGGCCATTCTTCGCGTCGGTCCGTGAATAGGTCTCGTGCGTCACCATGCCTTGCGTGAACAGGCTGGCGAAGGGTTCCTTGACCCCGATCTTGCCGATCCGCTGCAGCGCCCGGGTCCAGAAGCGGGCGTAGAGCAAGTGCAGGATCGCGTGCTCGATCCCGCCGATATACTGTTCGACCGGCAGCCACTTGGCGATGGCCTCCGGATCGAACGGCCGGTCTGCCGGCTGGCTGGCGAAACGCAGGAAATACCACGAGGAATCGACAAAGGTATCGAGCGTGTCGGTCTCGCGGCAGGCCGGCTGGCCGCAGCCCGGGCAATCGGCCTGTTGCCACGTCGGATGGCGTGCCAGCGGGTTGCCGGGGACCGAGAAATCGACGTCTTCCGGCAGGGTGACCGGGAGCTGATCCTTCGGCACGGGCACCACGCCGCAGGCATCGCAGTGGATGAACGGAATTGGCGTGCCCCAGTAACGCTGGCGCGACACCCCCCAGTCGCGCAGGCGCCACACCGTCTTGCCTTCGCCCCACCCTTCGGCTTCGGCGCGCGCGATGACGGCGGCCTTGGCTTCGGCCACGGCCATCCCGTCGAGCACGCCGGAATTGACCAGGATGCCGTCGCCGGCTTCCGCCTCACCGGCGAACGGCTGGTCCGCCTCGGCCGGGCTGGCGGCAATCACCCGCAGGATCGGCAGGCGATATTTGGTGGCAAATTCGAAGTCGCGCTGATCATGCCCCGGCACGGCCATGATCGCCCCGGTGCCGTAATCCATCAGGACGAAGTTGGCGATATACACCGGCAGATCGGCGCCGGTGTAAGGATGTTTCGCGGTCAGTCCGGTATCGAAACCCAGCTTTTCGGTAGTCTCGATCTCGGCGGCGGTGGTGCCGCCCTGCTTGCACAGTGCGATAAACTCCTGCGCGGCCGGATTGCCCGCCGCCGCCTGCGCGATCGGATGATCGGCCGCCACCGCAACGAAACTGGCGCCGAAGATCGTGTCGGGACGCGTCGTGTAAACCTCGATGCTGCCGCCATCCGAAAGATCGAAGCGCAGTTGCAGGCCCTGGCTCTTGCCGATCCAGTTTTCCTGCATCAGGCGGACCTTCTCGGGCCACTTGTCGAGGGTCTTGAGCCCTTCCAGCAAGTCTTCGGCAAAGTCGGTGATCTTGAGGAACCACTGGCTGAGCTTGCGCTTCTCGACCAGCGCGCCCGAGCGCCAGCCGCGCCCGTCGATCACCTGTTCGTTGGCGAGCACCGTCTGGTCGACCGGGTCCCAGTTGACCGCGCTTTCCTTGCGATAGACCAGCCCCGCCGCATAAAGATCGAGGAACAGCGCCTGTTCGTGGCCATAATACTCCGGCTCGCAGGTCGCGATTTCCCGGCTCCAGTCGAGCGCGAAACCGAGGCGCTTGAGCTGCGCCTTCATGGTCGCGATGTTCTCGCGCGGCCAGCCGCCGGGGTGGACGCCCTTTTCCATCGCCGCGTTCTCGGCCGGCATGCCGAACGCGTCCCAGCCCATCGGATGCAGGACTTCGCAGCCCTGCATCCGCTTGGCGCGGGCCAGTACGTCACCCATCGTGTAGTTGCGCACATGGCCGATGTGGATGCGGCCCGAGGGGTAGGGAAACATCTCCAGGACGAAGCTGCGCGGCTTCGCACTGGCATCGTCGGCGCGGAAACACTGGCGTTCATCCCAGGCGCGCTGCCAGCGGGGATCGGCAGCGGCGGGATCAAAGCGGGAGGGTTCGGAACGGTCTGCGGTCATGGCCCGCACCCTCTAGTGTTTCCGAGGCCGTTGTCGAGAGCCCGGCAGAATTCCGGTGGCGGGCGTTCGGGATTTACATCCGTTCTGCAACCGCAATGCAACCTGCCTGAACACGATCGATCCACGTGGCAAACCAGCCATGATATCTGCATGTGATATCTCAGCCCGATGTCTCAGCCCAAGATCTCAGATCGCCAGCACGATGACGCCCACGCAAAGAGCGCCCACGGCCCAGCTTACCCGGTCAGTCAGCGCGAAGACGACCGGATCGTCATGCAGTTCATTGCGGCCGGAAAGCAGGATCACCCGCGTGATCCAGTACAGCAGCAGGGGGTAGAGCAGCCACAGCCGGGCCGGATGGCGATAGAGAACCGCCACTTCGGGGCTCGCCATGTAGAGCGCGACGACGAGGATCGCGCCGTAGCCTGCGGCACAGGCTGCAGGGAACAGCACCGCGAGGTCCGCCACCCGGTACCCGCGACCGACGATGCCATCCTTGCCCTCCTCGCGGAGCATCACCAGCTCGGAACAGCGCTTCACGAGAGCGAGGCTGAGGAACAGGAACAGGCTGAACATCAGCAGCCACTCAGACTGTTTTGCACCGGACGCAGCGAGTCCGGCATAGACGCGCGCGGAATAGAGCCCGCCAAGGGTGATGACGTCGATCACCATCTTGCGCTTGAGCACCAGCGAATAGGCAAGCGTTGTCGCCACATAGAGCAGCAGGATGATCAGGAACTTCCCCGGCAGCAGAAGCGCCAATCCGATCGACCCGGCCAGCAGCACAGCGCTGAGCACCACGCCTTGGGATACCGGGATGTCACCTGCGGCGAATGGGCGGCGGCATTTGGTGGGATGCTGGCGGTCCCCGGGCAAGTCGAGCAGATCGTTGATGATGTAGGCGCTCGAGGCCGCCGCGCAGAAGCACACGAAGGCTACCAACGTGGCGGCGAACATCTCGGGATTGAAATAGTGCCCGGCAATAATCGAAAGGAAAACCAGCAGGTTCTTCGCCCACTGATGCGGTCGCAGTGCCTTGAGGTATCGGCGCGGGTGCGAACGGGGACGGGCGATCACCTCGGCATCGGGAAATTCCGCAATCACCCGGCGTTCGAACGCGGATTGCGCCGCGACGACAAACCGGCGGCGCGCGTCGCGCCACACGGCCAGGTCGACCGGCCGATCCCCGACATAGTCATAGCCGCCCGGTCCGAAATTCTCATTGAGCAAACGGGCCTTGTTGGCACCGGCAAGATTGCATTCGCGCGAGCTTCCGAAAGCCCCGGCGAGGCCGCCGATGCGCTCGGCCAGGGCGGCGATGTAGCGGTGGTCGGAGGCCGAAACGAGATAGACCGGGCGGCCCTCGGCCTGGGCAGCGCGGATCAGGGCAAGAGTTTCCTCGCGCAACGGCAAGCTGGCGAAATCCGGTGCCGCGCGATCGGCCAGGTGCGACTTGAAACCGGCCTTGCCCCCACCCAACGACAAGAGAAGGCGCGGAATTTCAAGCGGGCGGTGGGCAACATGCTGGAGCAGCGCCTCATGCAACAGATCGGTCCGCACCAGCGTGCCGTCCACATCGACCGCGAGCGGAACCCGGGAAGGCTCGGCGGAGCCGCGAGCCACATCGGCGGCCGGGGTAACACTGTCTGCACTCATGGGGGCAGACACTTAGCGCGTTCGCCTGCACTGTCGAGGGGCATGGCTGCCGGCCACGCCCGCATCGTGCCGGTTGACCGCTGCGCGCCGGGACGACAAAAGTGGCGTCATCCCCAAACATGCAACAGGTCTGACCAGAACACATGCAGCCACCTTCGACTGCGCGCGGTTACCGGCCTGAAATCGATGGACTGCGCACGCTCGCCGTTGTTCCGGTGGTCCTCTTCCATGCCGGTGCTGGCCTTTTCCAGGGCGGCTATGTCGGCGTCGATGTGTTCTTCGTTATCTCCGGATACCTGATCACGGGGATCATCCTCCGCGAGATCGACGCCGGCGCCTTTTCGATTCGCGGCTTTTATGCCCGCCGTGCCAAGCGGATCCTGCCGGCCCTGTTCACGGTGATGCTGTGCTGCGCGCCCGTCGCGTGGTTCTGGCTGGTTCCGGAGGATTTCGCGAAATTCGCCAAGAGCGTCGTCGCCGTGTGCCTGTTCGTCTCCAATATGTGGTTCTGGCACGAAGAGGGCTATTTCTCGACCGCCAGCGAGTTGAAGCCCCTGATCCACACCTGAAGCCTCGCCGTAGAAGAACAGTTCTATCTCCTGTTTCCACCCTTCCTCGTGCTGGCCAGCCGGCTCGGCCGTCGCTTCGCGCTGAGGGCGGTGATCTTCGCGGCGATCGCCAACTTTGCCTTGTGCGAAGTCGCGGCGGTCCACTCGCTCACGACCAACTTCTACCTGGCCCCCACACGCGCATGGGAACTCCTGGTCGGAGCAGCCTGCGCCGTTATCGGGGAGCAGCCGCAAGACCGGAAGGGCACAGCGGCCGGCTGGCTGGGCTTTGCGTCGATCGTCGCGGCCATCTTCCTGTTCAGCGACGATATCCCGTTTCCCTCGCACTTCGCGGCGGCGCCGGTGATCGGGACGGCGCTGATCCTGGTCTATGCCCGGCCGGAATCGGGCATAGGCCGCGTGCTGGCACTGCCCCCGTTCGTCGGCGTCGGGCTGATCAGCTACAGCTTCTATCTGTGGCATCAGCCACTGTTCGCTTTTGCCCGGCTGCGAAGCCGGGACGAGCCAGGCATGGCAACGATGTTGTCGTTGGCAGTGTTCGCGCTCGTGCTGGCCTGGGCAACCTGGCGCTTCATAGAGCGCCCCTTCCGGCGGCACGACTATACGCGGCAACAGCAACGCCGGGCCGCCGTCCTGTTCGGCTGCTCGCTCGCCGTGTTCGGCGCTGTCGGCACTTACGGGATCGCGACCGATTCCGTTCGCTGGCGTCTGCGTCCGAACCTTGACCCGGCGGTTGTCGAGCTCGCCGCGACGCGGGAACTTCGCAAGTTGCCCAGCCCCACTTGCCCGCCCGGGTTCGGCGACGATGCGGTTCCCTGCCTGATCCTGCCGCCCCCACCCGGCGGCCGCACAGTGGCCCTGTTCGGAGACAGCCTGGCCGAAGCGAGCCTGCCGGCCTTCCTCGCAGCCGCCCGCGCCGAACGGGTTGGACTGGTATTCGGATTTGCTTCGGGCTGCCCGCCGTTTCCGGGCATTTATGTTTACGACGGGAACTATCGGCCCGAACGGTGCGGGGAACGCGCCATGGAGGAGATGGAGGCTGCCCGCCGTTTCCGCGCGGACACCGTATTCCTGGTGGCACGCTGGACGTTATACAACGAGTCGGCAGGCATCAGCCGCTTCCACTACTGGCTGACCCGCGAGCCTGCGCCGTCATCGCCGACGCTCGCGCAGTCACGCGAAGTCTTTGCGGAAGCCCTGCCCCGCACCGTAACGGCCTATCGTGCGCAGAACCAGCAAGTGGTCCTGGTTCGGCAACTGCCGCAGTTCGAACTTGACGTTGGCCGTTTCGTGGAGCGCCTGCGCTATTCCGAAGTGCGCGCCGCCAACCTGCCTGCCCTCACCTTCGCTGCCGGCCGCAGCCGCACGGAATTCGATAATTTGGCCGCGCGGTCGAACCGGGTGCTGGACAGCCAGTTGTCCAAAGGCACGCGCATTATCGACCTCGGCGCGCCATTCACGCGCGGTGATCGTTACGTCTGGAGTGACGGCCGGGAGTCCTGGTACTTCGACTTTGCCCACGTATCGGTCGCAGGCGCGCTGCAACTGGTGCCGCAGTTGCGCGGCGCGCTGAAAGCGAACCCGGTCGGGAACGCCCCCGACGCGGCAACAGCGGACGTCAGACCTTCGCCCTGACGACAATTACCGGGCGTTGATCGTCCGCTGACTGCCCGCGATCACCCGCTGATCGCCTGGCGGCGCAAATCGCGGGCCTTGGTCAGGATGATGTCTTCCAGACGCTGCACGGTCGCGGCCTGGACGGGGGCATCGACCCAGACGCCGCCTTGCGAAACCTGGCGGCTCGCCGCGACCCGCAGCGCGTCGGCGCGCAGATCCTGATCGAGAATGGTTACGGTGATCTTCACGCGCTCTGCCGGCCCCTGCGGATTGGCATACCAGTCCGTGACGATGACCCCGCCCGCGCTGTCGGTCTGCAGCAGCGGCATGAACGAAAGCGCATCGAGCGACGCGCGCCACAAATAGGAGTTGACCCCGATCGTGGTGACCTTGGAAGCGGCCAGATCGGCCTTCGGGCGCTCCTTGTGGCCACAGCCCACGAGAACCAAGGCCAGCGTGGCAACAAGCGCGCCCTGTCCGAGCTGCCGTGCCAGCCTGGGCAGATTAGTACGGCCAATTGCGGTGGTGCCAGTCGTGGTGCCAGTCATCGTCGCTCAAATCCTGTCCTGTCGGCGGGGTCGTGGACGCCCACTGTGGCCTCTATAGCCGCAGGTGGCGCAGCGGCAAGGCCTGTTGCTGGGCTGTTGCCGGGCCAGTTGCCTGACCCATCGTCCGCGCGCCGCCTGGCACGCCAGGCGTTGAACCCCGGCTGAATGGGCCGCCCGGTGTTGCGCCACATCCACAGCGCGATGCAGATTATATGTCCGCCGCCATTATGAGCTTGCGAATCCACTTGGAATCGTTCGCGATGGAGGTCAATGATAACAGCGGCGTTCTGCCCCGGCAGCAATCCCGAGTCCGGTTATCCCGGTATTCAGGTGGGCCGTGGCACAATGATGGATAGTGCGGCGCAGATGGCGCGGCACGGCAAGACAGGGAAGTTGTTGTGAAGATGGGCGGCACAGCCAAAGACGGACGGCGGAGCGGGTTAAGCCCCGCGATGTTGTTGTCATGTGCGGTGTTGGCGCTCGCGCTGCCGAGCGCGGTGCTCGCATTTTCCAGCGGATTGGACAGCCGCCCCGCCAAACCCGCGGCCCGCGGCGGCGGAGAAACATTCACGCCGGCCGTGGTCGATTCCCGGTTGGCCCGCGCGATCACCGTGCGCGGCCTGACCGACGGCCAGCAATTCCACTTCACCCCGGCGGGGACGGCAACGCGGCCCGACCGCTCGGTGACAGTCGCGGTGCGCGTGGACGCGCAAACCGCGCAAGCCATCTCGACCCGCAAGCCGCTCGGCGAAGCGCCGCTGGCCGGCGGCGTCGGCGCGCTGCGCATTTCACCGACTGCCTATAGCCTTGGCGTTTCGCGCGGCTTCCAGAGCTTTACTATTGCAGGCGCGCTGCACCGGTCGGACATGCCTGAGATTTCCGCGTTCAAGCTGGGCGCCGGCAAGCCGGGCAATGGTGGTGCTGACGAACCTTCGCGCCTCAACGCCCGGATAGCGCTGGACGAGCGAGAGAAGACCGGGCGCGCGCCGCGCACTCTGGAAGGCAATGGCGAGCCGACTGTCGATGTCGGCGGCTCCTACCGCCTGACCCGGAACCTCAATGTTACGGCTGGCGTGCGTTATTCGCAGGAGCGTGACCGTCTGCTGCCGATCGTCGATGGCCAGAAAGACAATCAGGCTGTCTATGTCGGAACCCAGTTCCGCTTTTGAGGCAGACCGGTTCCGCTTTCGAGACAGCGCTATCTGCGGCCTGATTGGTTGCGGCTTTCCCGCCATTTTTTGCGCACCCTCGGCACAACCCGTTGACCCCGGACAATTCTCGCGGTTCAACGAATGAATAACTATGCACGGCTTGCGGTGGAGCCTTGGCCTTTCTAGCCTGCCCCCCGGAGCAGAGGCGGCTGAAGAGAGGATCGAGGCATGGCACGCGTTGCAATCGTTACCGGCGGAACCCGTGGCATTGGCGCAGCGATCAGTTGCGGCCTGAAGGAGCAAGGCATCGTGGTAGCCGCAAATTATGCGGGAAACGAAGCCAAGGCTGCCGAGTTCTCCGACAGAACCGGCATTCCGTCCTACCGCTGGGACGTAGGCGACCATGAGGCCAGCCTCGCCGGCTGCGCGCAAGTGGTGGCCGATATCGGGCCGGTAGACATTATCGTCAACAATGCCGGCATCACCCGCGACGGCACGCTGCACAAAATGACATTCGAGGATTGGAACGAGGTGATGCGCATCAACCTCGGCGGCTGCTTCAACATGGCCAAGGCCACTTTCCCGGGCATGCGCGATCGCGGCTGGGGCCGGATCGTCAACATCGGTTCGATCAACGGACAGGCCGGGCAATATGGCCAGGTCAATTACGCCGCCGCCAAGTCCGGCATTCACGGCTTCACCAAGGCGCTGGCACAGGAAGGTGCGAAATTCGGAGTCACCGTCAATGCGATCGCGCCCGGTTATATCGATACCGACATGGTCGCCGCCGTGCCGCCGCCGGTGCTTGAAAAGATCGTGGCGAAGATTCCGGTCGGCCGGCTCGGCCATGCCGAGGAAATCGCCCGCGCGGTGGTGTTCCTGGCTTCGGAAGACGCCGGCTTCATCACCGGATCAACGATGTCGATCAACGGCGGCCAGCACATGTACTGAGCCGGGCGCGCCATGCGGGCGGGAAACTCGCAATGCCGCCATCGCGCATCTGCGATCTCGCGGCGTGGCGGGGCTTGCAATTGACATCCCGTGATCGCACTGAAATTGACAAGGCATCAGTTCAAAAGACTCCGGTCGGGAAGAGTTTATCATGTCATCAGTTGTCGTCGTCAGCGCGGTTCGCACCGCAGTCGCCACCGCCCGCAAGGGCAGCCTTGCCAACACTACCGGCGAACAGTTGGCGCTTGCCATTCTCAAGGCCGCTGTCGAACGCTCGGGGATCAATCCCGAACTGGTCGATGATGTCGTGTTTGCCGAATCGGGCTATGGCGGGGGCGTTCTGGCCCGCCCCGCCGGGGTCCAACTGGGGCTGATGCAGGCCGGCGGCATGGCGGTGAACCGTCACTGTGCGGGAAGCCTGACTTCGGTTGGCGTTGCCGCCGGCGCTATCCTGGCCGGGATGGAACACGCGATTGTCGCGGGCGGCGTGATGGCTACCTCGATGAGCCCGATGATGCGCATGCGCAAACCGGGCACGGTCGATGAATTCACCGATTTCTGGATGCCGCCGACTCACCCCGACAGCCCGGAAGCGCCCAACATGGACATGTCGATTTCGGTCGGCTGGAACACCGCCAAGGAGGCCGGCCTTTCCCGTGAGGACATGGATGCCTGGGCGATGCGCTCGCATCAGCGCGCGGTCGCCGCGATCGACGCCGGCAACTTCAAGGACGAAATCGTCCCGATCGAAGCCCTGCAGTTCGACGGTACGACCAGGATCTTCGAAGTGGACGAGCACCCCCGCCGTGACAGCTCGATGGAAAAGATGGCCAGCCTCAAGGTTCTGCACCCCGAAATCGAGGGCTTCTCGATCACGGCCGGCAATGCCAGCGGCATGAACGACGCCGCCTCGGCGCTGACGCTGACCAGCGCGGAATTCGCCGCTGCCGAGGGCCTGAAGCCGATGGCCAAGGTGCTCGGGTGGACCGCCGCCGGCGTTCCGCCGCGGATCATGGGCATGGGCGCGATCGAAGCGGTCAAGAAGCTGCTCGACCGCACCGGCCGCAAAGTCTCCGACATCGCCCTGTGGGAAATCAACGAGGCGTTCGCATCAGTGCCGGTCGCCGCGTGCAAGCTGCTGAACATCAACGAGGACATCGTCAACATTTCCGGCAGCGGCTGCTCGATCGGCCACCCGATCGCCGCTTCCGGCGGCCGCATGCTGACCACCCTGATTCATGACCTCAAGCGCCGTGGCGGCGGCCTTGGGGTCGCGTCGATGTGTGCCGGCGGCGGCCAGGGCGGTGCGGTGCTGATCGAAGTCTGATAACCCTGAACTCATGCCCGGGCGGCCATCTTGCGCCGGCCGGGCATCACGCCTTTAATAAGGCAATCTGCAATAAGGCGACCTGGCGGCAAGATTGCGGCGACGTGACCGCATAGCGCCAGCCGGCCAGAACCGCATCGGAGAGAGTGACATGCATTTCGAGTCCGAACCCGGCCTTGAGGAATTCCGCCAGGAAGTCCGAGATTTCGTGCGCGACAACCTGCCTGAGGACATGAAGGCGCGGCAGGTCTATTCCGGCTCGATGTTCAGCAACCACGACGACGATCAGGCCTGGAGCAAGATTGTCGAGCCGAAGGGCTGGGGCACTTACACCTGGCCGGTGGAACTGGGCGGTTGCGGCTGGAGCGCGATGAAGCAGTTCGCCTTCGAGGACGAACTCTACAAGGCCTATGCCCCGCCGCTTTCGTTCAACACGCTGCACATGATCGGTCCGGTCCTCTACAAGTTCGGCAGCCCGGAACTGCAGGAGCGCTTCCTGCCGATGATCAGGAAAAACGAAATCCGGTGGTGCCAGGGCTTTTCGGAACCGGGCTCGGGGTCGGACCTGGCTTCGCTGCGCACGCGAGCCGATCTGGTGGACGGCAAGTACGTCGTCAATGGCCAGAAAATCTGGACCAGCGGTGCCTACGACGCGAACTGGTGCTTCTGCCTCGTCAAGACCGACACGACTTGCAAGCCGCAGAAGGGCATGAGCTTCCTGCTGATCGACATGACGTCACCCGGCATCACGGTGCGCACGATTCCGCAGATCAATAACGAGAAGCACTTGTGCGAGGTATTCTTCGACAACGTCGAAGTACCGGTCGCCAACCTGATCGGCGAGGCCGGTCTGGGCTGGACTTACGCCAAAAAGCTGCTGGAGGGTGAGCGCACCACCAGTTCCTACATCTTCTGGAACAAGCGCGAGATGCGCCGTGTGATCGCCTTGGCCAATGCCGAGGCACTGAACGGCAACCCGGTCGCCAAAGACCCGGCCTTCCGCATGAAACTGGCGCGTATCCAGGCGGAGCTTACGGCGCTCGAATGGTCGGTCCTGCGCGTTCTCGCGAACGAAACCTTCCCGCAAGGCACGCCGGCGGCGGCTTCGGTGCTGAAAGTGCGCGGGTCCGATCTCCAGCAATGGGTCACCGAAGCGCAAGTCGACCTGATCGGCGACAAGGCGCTGCGCTCCTATCCGATCGATTCGCTGGGCAGCGACGCCGGCACGCTCTGGCCCGAGCATGTGGTGAACCGCACCAACATGTCGATGATCGCACGCGCGGCAACCATCTACGGTGGCTCCAAGCAGGTGCAGCGCAACATTCTCGCCGCGACCGCCTTCGGCCTCTGACGGAACGGACAGACCCATGGACTTCAACTATTCCGAAATGCAGCAGATGCTGGTCGATAGCGCCACCAAGCTGGTGGCCGATACCTACACGCTCGAAGACGTGCGCAACCAGCGCACGATCGCGAGCGGGCTGAACGAAAAGAACTGGGCGCAGTTCGCCGAACTCGGCTGGCTGGCCCTGCCATTGCCCGAAGAAGCCGGCGGGCTCGGCTGCAGCTTCGAGGACGCGGTCGTGCTGTCGACCATGCTCGGCCGGGCGCTTGCGGTTGAGCCCTATGTCAGCACGGTCGTCATCGGCGGCCACCTGCTGGCGGCGATCGCCGATGAAGACGCGCGCAACGCCCTGCTGGGCGGGATCGCCAGCGGCGAAGTGTTGGTCGCGCTGGCGCATGGCGAGCCCGGCGAGCGCTATGGCGACGGCGGGACGCGCAAGACCATGGCGAAAGCGAGTGGCAACGGCTTTGCACTGACCGGCAACAAGATGCTTGTGTTCGATGGCCCTTCGGCGACTCACTTCGTCGTTTCCGCCACGCTGGACGACGGCAGCTTGGGCCTGTTCGCAGTCCCTGCGGGCACCGCCGGAATGACCAGCGAGAACTATCCGCTGGTCGATGGCGCCGCCGGCGCGGATCTCATGCTCGATGGCGTGCAGGTCGATGCCGGCGCCCTGATTGCGTCCGGCGCTGACGCGGAGGCCTTGCTGGCCGAAACGAACGATCGTGCGACGATTGCGCTGATGGCTCAGGCGGTCGGCTCGATGGAAGCCTGCAACGAGGTGTGCGCGGCCTATATCAAGGAGCGCAAGCAGTTCGGCCAGCCAATCGGCAAGTTTCAGGCGCTGCAGCACATCATGGCCGAGATGTTCGTCTCGACGCATCAGGCGCGCTCGATGCTCTACTATGCGCTGGCCCACCTGAACGCCGCCCCGGCCGAGCGCGAGGCGGCCGTTTCGTCCGCCAAGCTGCTGGTTGGCGAATCGGCACAGTTCGTCTCGCGTTCGGGCATTCAACTCCACGGCGGCTATGGCGTGACCGACGAATATATCGTCAGCCACCACTACCGCCGCCTGCTGTCGCTCGAAAAGCAGTTCGGCGATATCGATCACCATGCCCGGCGGCTGGCGCTGCACATGTTCGGGCCGGCGAACTGAACGGCGGCCCCCGGGCGATCGTCCCCGGGGCCGCCGGCCGGCCATGCCAAACCCGACGCCCGGCGGCGACAAAAGAGCCGGCCACAAAAAAGCCCCGCCGAAGCGGGGCTTTTCTTTTTCCGGCGTTCAACCAGATCAGAGCTTGCCGACCAGTTCCGGAACCGCGTTGAAGAGATCGGCAACCAGGCCGAGGTCCGCAACCTGGAAGATCGGAGCATCTTCGTCCTTGTTGATGGCGATGATGGTCTTCGAATCCTTCATGCCCGCAAGGTGCTGGATCGCGCCGGAAATGCCGACCGCGATGTAGATTTCCGGAGCGACGATCTTGCCGGTCTGGCCGACCTGATAATCGTTCGGCACATAGCCCGCATCGACCGCGGCGCGGCTCGCGCCGACGCCCGCGCCGAGCTTGTCGGCGAGCGGGAAGATGACCTGCTTGAAGGTTTCGCTGTCTTTCAGCGCGCGGCCGCCTGAAACGATGATCTTCGCGCTGGTCAGTTCCGGACGCTCGTTCTTGGCGATTTCAGCGCCGACGAAGCTGGACAGGCCCGCTTCACCCGCACCCGAAACGGCTTCGACCGCCGCCGAGCCGCCGGTCGGCGCCGCCTTGGCGAAGGCCGTGCCGCGCACGGTGATGACGAGCTTGGCATCGCTCGATTCGACGCTGGCGATGGCGTTGCCGGCATAGATCGGACGCGTGAAGGTCTTCGGCCCTTCGACCGAAAGAATGTCCGAAACCTGCATTACGTCGAGCAGCGCAGCAACGCGCGGCGCGATGTTCTTGCCGTTGCTGGTGGCCGGTGCGAGGAAGGCGTCATAATCAGCCATCAGCGTCACGATCAGCGGCGCGACATTTTCAGCCAGCGTATTGGCATAGGCCGCGTCATCGGCCTTGAGCACTTTGGTGACGCCGGCAATCTGCGCGGCTGCCGCAGCGGCGGCATCGCAACCCGACCCGACGACAAGCGCGGTAACTTCACCGAGCTGGCTGGCGGCGGTGATGGTGGAAAGCGTCGCGTCCTTGACTGACGCGTTGTCGTGTTCGACCCAAACGAGCGTCTTGGACATCAGGCGACTCCCAGTTCCTTGAGCTTGGCAACAAGCGCGTCAACATCCGCAACCTTCACGCCGGCACTGCGCACGGCAGGTTCGGTGACCTTCAGGGTCTTGAGGCGCGGCGCGGTTTCGACGCCATAATCGGCCGGCGCCTTGGTGGCGAGCGGCTTGGACTTGGCCTTCATGATGTTCGGCAGCGAAGCGTAGCGCGGCTCGTTAAGGCGAAGGTCGGTCGTGACGATCGCCGGCAGCTTGAGGTTGATGGTTTCAAGACCGCCATCGACTTCGCGCGTCACGGCGACGCTGTCGCCCGAGACTTCCACCTTCGAAGCGAACGTGCCCTGCGGGCGGCCCATCAGGGCGGCAAGCATCTGTCCGGGCTGGTGCGAATCGTCTTCGATGGCCTGCTTGCCAAGGATCACGAGGCCGGGGGCTTCTTCCTCGGCGATCGCCTTGAGCAGCTTGGCAACCGCCAGTGGCTCGACCTCATCGTCGGTCTGCACCAGGATCGCGCGGTCAGCGCCCATGGCGAGCGCGGTACGCAGCGTTTCCTGCGCCTTGGCCGGGCCGACCGAAACGGCAATCACCTCGGTCGCCACGCCCTTTTCGCGCAGCCGGAGAGCCTCTTCAACCGCGATCTCGTCGAACGGGTTCATGCTCATTTTTACGTTGGCAAGATCAACGCCGGTGCCGTCGGACTTGACCCGCGGCTTCACGTTGTAATCGATCACCCGCTTCACGGGCACGAGGATCTTCATCGCGAACAACCTTTTTATCGTGCAGTCAGCCTCACTCCCGGGGAGGGATCGCGTTTAGCCGACCGATTAATACGCGCGAGCCCCCATCGCGCCCGATTTCACGAAGGTCAACCCCCCCTTGGGGCAAGATGTATGCTGCAATGCAACAAATCACAAATGCAGAAGAGGGCGAAAGTCCCCGCCGTTTCCGGCAGGGACCGCACTGTTGTCCAGCAATGCCCAAGTGAATTCAAGACATACCTGCGCCCGAATTCAGGGCAGCGGATCAGGCCGCCTTCTTGACCTCGGCAACGATCTTGGCCGCCGCATCGCCCAGGTCATTGGCCGAGACGATCGGGAGGCCCGAATTCTCGAGAATGTCCTTGCCGAGTTGCACGTTGGTGCCTTCGAGGCGCACGACGAGCGGAACCGAGAGGTTCACCTCCTTCGCCGCGGCAACGATGCCCTCGGCGATGATGTCGCACTTCATGATGCCGCCGAAGATGTTGACGAGGATGCCCTTCAC
>VMTF01000046.1 GCA_013791705.1 Sphingomonadales bacterium
GCACCAGCAGCGATGCCAGCACCGCCATATCGGCCCACACAATCGGCTTGCGCAGCCAGCGCTTGAAGTTTCCGAAGCCGGTGGCCCGTGCGGCCAGATCAAGGCCCAGGATGGCGGCGAGGACATAGTCGAGCACCAGATAAGTGGCATCGCGCTCCAGAAATGGCGACACCACAAAGAACATGATCAGGGCCGCATCGAAAACCAACACCAGCGACTGAAACTTCAGCGCCCGGCGCGTCTTCCCGAAATACAGTTCATTGAGAAGCGCGTGCACCGATTTTCCGCTTTCCTGGCCAACAGCATGGACCCCGGCCCAAGCGGGCTGATCCTAGTCCACCGGCCGATGAAATCGCAACCAGATACGCAAGGCAGCCTGCTCGCCCTGCGGCGGGACGCGGGTGTCTGGGCAACCGGAAACGGGTGCAGCCGCGCTCGACAACGGCTATTGTATGCCGCGCAGGCCGGTCAGCAGCGGGCCGCCAGAGGATAGGAGGCATGAGATGCAGCAACCGGCCTGGTTGAGATCATCGCTCGAACCCGCCCTTGCGCCGGACATGGCGATCGTCGATCCGCATCACCATTTCTGGGACGACGGACCGTTCGCCGACATGTTCGGCCGCATCCTGCCCGAAGATCTGGTGGCGACCATCGATTCATGCGGACAGAATGTCGTCGCGACCGTCTTCGTGGAATGCCAGTGGTCCTATCGCGCGGACGGGCCGGAACATCTGCGCTGCGTCGGCGAAACCGAGCAGGTCGAAGCCGTGGCGCGCAAGTTCGGCGCCGCCAGGACCGCCGGCACGGCGTTGGCGGCGGGCATTGTCGGCCATGCCGACCTGTCGCTGGGCGCAGCGGTCGATGAAGTGCTCGAAGCCCATCTGGCGGCTTCGCCGACCCGCTTTCGCGGCATTCGCGATCATGTGACGGCCGATCCGGACGAGCCATTCGCGGGGGATGCCCGCAAAGGCGTGATGGCCGATCCGCAATTTC
The DNA here is from genome assembly GCA_013791705.1 of Sphingomonadales bacterium. Lineage (GTDB taxonomy): Bacteria > Pseudomonadota > Alphaproteobacteria > Sphingomonadales > Sphingomonadaceae > Novosphingobium. The sequence continues at coordinate 994 of VMTF01000046.1, forward strand.
GCGCCGGCGTCGCCCGGCTGCGGCAGTTCGGGCTGAGCTTCGACACCTGGTGCGTGCACACCCAGCTCGCCGATTACCTCGCGCTGGCGCAGGCTTTTCCCGACACGGTCTTTGTGCTCAACCACCTTGCCACGCCGGTGCGGATCGGCCGGTTCCAGTCGCGGCAGGCCGAAGCATTCGAGAGCTGGAAGGCCGGCATCAGCGCCCTGGCGGGCTGCGAAAACGTATTTCTCAAGCTGGGCGGACTGGGAATGCCCGTCGCGGGCTTTCACTTTGCGGACTTGCCGGCGCCACCGGACTCGGAAGCGATCGCCGCGATTTACGCCCCCTATGTCCGGCACGCGGTCGATGCACTGTCTCCGGCGCGCTGCATGTTCGAGAGCAATTTCTCGGTCGATGGCCTGGCCTACGGCTACGGCAATCTGTGGAATGCCTACAAGCGCATCGCGGCGTGCTACTCGGCGGAAGAGCAGCGGGCGCTGTTCCATGGCACCGCTGCGCGGGCCTATCGACTGAATCTACAGGCCGACTGAACCTTCAGGACAATTTCCGCCCCAAGCGCCGGCCGGCAGCAGCGCGAGCACAATGCCGCGCCCGTCCGGCACGGGCATCGGACCCGCAAAATCGCTCCCCAGCGCAGATGCCAAGGCTTGCCCCTGCGATGAAATGCCGGGTATGGGCCGGGAATTCATATGGACCCGGTGAGATTCCGGGTGGCTGTTCCGGCCGCCGATCCGCCGGACAAAGCATGCACCTGAAACGTCAGGCGTCGCCGGAAACACCAGCGGCGCGATGTGCTTGATGCGGGAAATTTCATGCTAGGCCGGGAAAGTTCATGACAGGCAAAGTCTCTCGATACCGCAAGGAATGGTTCACCGATGCCGGCGGTGCGCGGCGCGACATCCTGGCCGGTATCGTGGTCGCGCTCGCCCTCATTCCCGAGGCGATCGGCTTTTCGATCATCGCCGGGGTGGACCCGCGCGTCGGCCTTTACGCATCGGTCGCGATTGCCATGGTGATCGCGTTTACCGGTGGGCGCCCCGGCATGATTTCGGCGGCCACGGCGGCAGTCGCGGTGCTGGTGGTGCCGCTGGTGCGGGAACACGGCGTCGAATATCTCTTCGCCGCGACGATCCTGATGGGCCTGTTCCAGATTGTCGCCGGGCTGCTGAGGCTCGATCTGCTGATGCAGTTCGTCTCGCGTTCGGTGATCACCGGGTTCGTCAATGCCCTCGCCATCCTGATCTTCATGGCGCAGATTCCACAACTGACCAACGTCGGCTGGCAGACTTATGCGATGGTCGCAGGCGGGCTGGCCATCATCTACACCCTGCCGAGGATCACCAGGGCGGTGCCATCGCCGCTGGTCGCGATCCTGGTGCTGAGCGCGGTCAGCATCGGCCTCGGCCTGCAGGTTCACACGGTGGGCGACATGGGCAAGCTGCCGCAAGGCCTGCCCAGCCTGGCCTGGCCAGACGTGCCGCTGACGCTCGATACCTTGCGGATCATCCTGCCCTATTCGCTGACCATGGCGGCGGTCGGCTTGCTGGAATCGCTCCTGACCGCCCAGATCGTCGATGACATGACCGACACGGACAGCAACAAGCGCCGCGAATGTGCGGGCCAGGGCAGCGGCAACCTTGTCGCGGCGCTGTTCGGCGGCATGGGCGGGTGCGCGATGATCGGGCAATCGGTCATCAACGTGACGTCGGGCGGTCGCACCCGGCTATCGACCTTCACCGCCGGCGCGTTCCTGTTGTTCCTGCTGGCCGCGCTCGGCCCCTATGTCGGCAAGATCCCGATGCCGTCGCTGGTCGCGGTGATGATAATGGTGTCGATCGGCACCTTCAGTTGGAATTCCATTCCCAACATGCGCAGCCATCCGTGGACATCCTCGGTCGTGATGGTCGCGACCGTCATCGTCGTGGTGGCGACCCATGATCTGGCCAAGGGCGTGCTGGTCGGCGTGCTGCTTTCGGGCATTTTCTTCGCGGGCAAGGTCCGCCGGATGTTCGCGGTGGACCGGCTCGCCTCGCCCGATGGCAACCATGCGACCTATCGCGTGACGGGGCAGATCTTCTTTGCCTCGGTCGATCGCTTTACCCGCGCCTTCATGATTGAAGACAGCGCGCGGCAGGTCACAATCGACGTCCATGCCGCGCACTTCTGGGATATTTCCGGCGTTGGCGCGCTCGACAAGGTGATCGCTCGCCTGCGCCGCGACGGGCGGCAGGTCGATGTTATCGGCTATAACGAAGCCAGTGCCGACATTGTCGACCGCTTCGCGCTGCACGACAAGACCGGCGTGGAACTGGGCGTGATCCCCCACTGACCGGACGCCGCACAAGCTCCCCGGACCGGGCAAGAACGCCGCCCGCCCCCTTACCCCGCGAGGGCCTATGCAACTCGACCATTTCGACTTCGACCGTTTCCTGCGCGACTACTGGCAGAAGCGACCGCTGCTGATCCGCAAACCGTGGCAGGGCTGGAGCAATCCGCTCGAACCCGATGAGCTGGCCGGCCTCGCCTGCGAGGAGGGCGTCGAATCGCGCCTGATCACGCTGGCGAACGATCGCGCGCACGATCCATGGCCAGACGCCTGGAACATCGAACACGGCCCCTTCCCCGAACCGCGCTTCAGCGATCTTGGCAAACAGCCGTGGACCCTGTTGGTGCAGGCTGCGGACCACCACGTTCCGGCCATTGCCGCGCTGATCGAGCCGTTCCGCTTCGTGCCGAACTGGCGGATCGATGATGTGATGGTGAGCTATGCCACCGACGGCGGCGGAGTGGGGCCGCATTTCGATCAGTATGACGTGTTTCTGATTCAGGGCCTGGGTCGCCGCCGCTGGCAAGTCGGCGCGGTGTGCGATGCCGCCACCCGATTGCTGCCGCACGACGATCTGCGGCTGCTCGCAGACTTTTCGGTCACCGAGGAATGGCTGCTCGAACCGGGCGACATTCTCTATGTGCCGCCGCGCTTCGCGCACAACGGCATTGCGGTCGGCGATGACTGCATGACCTATTCGATCGGCTTTCGCGCCCCGTCGCGCAGCGAACTGATCGCGCACTGGTGCGACGATCTGCTCGAACGCCTGGACGACGATGATCGCTATCAGGACCCCGGCTTGCCCGCGCAGCGCAATCCGGGCGAAATTTCGGCGCAGGCGCTCGCCGGCCTCCACGCGCTGATCACCGAAAAGATGGGCGACCGCGACGCGTTCGCCCGCTGGTTCGGGCGCTACAACAGCACGCGCAAGTATCCCGATATCGACTGGCGGCCGGAAGAGCCGATCGACGTTGCCGAATTGCAGGAATGGCTTGGCCACGATCTGCAACTGTGCCGCAATCCGGCCAGCCGGTTTTCATTCATCAGCCAACCCGCGAACGCGGTGCTGCTGTTCGTCGATGGCCAGAGCTTCGCCTGCGCGGCGGAAACGGCCGAATTTGCCCGGCAGCTCTGCGCGCTGCCCCGATTCACGCTCCGGCCGGACCTGCTGCAAGCGGATGCGGCGCGGCAATTGCTCGCAACGCTGTACAATCAGGGCAGCGTGGCATTCGAGCCGGACGACGACACCCCGCACGAGGACGAGGACTAGGGTTTTCCGACTTACGCCGGTTCGGCACCAGCTCGCCTTCCCCTGATCAGCGCGGGTTCGGCGAGGCCGCGACTTCGCGCCATTCGCCGGGCTGCAGCCCCTCGATCGTCCACTCGCCGATCGACCGGCGCACCAGCCGCAAGGTCGGATGACCGATCGCCGCCGTCATCCGGCGCACCTGCCGGTTGCGTCCTTCCCGGAGGGTCAGCTTGAGCCAGCAATCGGGCACGCTCTTGCGGAAGCGGACCGGCGGATCGCGCGGCCATAGCGCCGGATCGGCGATGCGCTCCGCCTCGGCCGGCCGCGTCAGACCGTCTTTCAGCCGGACGCCGCGCCGCAAGAGTTCAAGGCTCGGCTCGGCCACGTCGCCTTCCACCTGCACCAGATAAGTCTTGGGCAGCTTGAACCGCGGATCGGCGATCCGCGCCTGCAGCTTGCCATCGTCGGTGAGCAGCATCAGCCCTTCGCTATCGCGGTCCAGCCGCCCCGCCGGGTAAACGCCCGGCACGGCGATGAAGCGCGACAGGTTCGGCCGGGCCGCATCCGGACCGGAAGCCGCGCTGCTGTCGGTGAACTGGCAGAGCACGCCATAGGGCTTGTTGAACAGGATCAACCGCGCCACATCGCCCCACTTTCCGATCCACTCCGCCTGGAGCTTACGTTAGGCGGTGAGCGCCGCGTTGCAAAGCCGCAACCGGGTGGACCCTGCCCCCCGGCGAAGACCGGGCGGGGCTGTCATCGGCGGCGTTATTTGCCTTCCGGCGGCACGACCGCATCATAGGCGGCGCTGACGGCAGGCGCGCGCGTCCCTGCGGTTTGTCCGGTCGCGCTGTAATAGACCATTTCGGCAATATTGGTCGCCCGGTCGCCGATCCGTTCGAGGTTCTTGGTCACGAACAGCAGATGGACTGACTGTGTCGTATGCTTGGGGTTCTCGATCATGTGCACCAGCAGGGCGCGAAACAGGCTGTTGTAGTATTCATCGACCGTGGCATCGCGCCGGATCACGTTCATGGCCGCGTCCGCATCGCGCTCGATGTAGGCTGTGATGGCAGAGCGCACCATGTTCGCGACGAAACCGGCGATTTCGGGAATGATGACTGCGGGATCGACCGGCGCGGTCTCGGCGATGACCGGGATGCGCTTGGCGATGTTCTTGGCGTAGTCGCCGATCCGTTCGAGTTCACCGGCGATCTTGATCGCGGAAATGATCTCGCGCAGATCGTCGGCCATCGGCGCGCGCCGACCGATCGTGCTGATCGCGTCGTGTTCGATCTGGGCCTGCAGCCGGTCCAGATCCTCGTCTGCGGCAACGATCTGGGAGGCCTCGCCCAGATCGCGCCGGCTCATTGCATCGACGGCGGCGAGCACTTGCCGCTGGGCCAGGTCGCCCGCCGCCTCGACGAGCGCCCGGATGCCAAGCAGGTCGTCGTCGTACGAGCGCAAGGTATGCGGTTGGTCGGGATGCTGAGTCATCATGGATTCCCTCTCAACCAAACCGTCCGGTGACGTAGGCCCGGGTGTGTTCGTTCTGCGGATTGACGAACATCTGCTCGTGATCCCCGATCTCGACTAGATCGCCCATCAGCATGAACGCGGTGCGGTTCGCGATGCGGGCAGCCTGTTGCAGGTTGTGCGTCACGATCACGAAAGTGAACGCGTGGCTCTGCTCCAGGATCAATTCCTCGATCTTGGCGGTCGAAACGGGGTCAAGCGCCGAAGTGGGTTCATCGAGCAGGATGACCTCGGGTTTCACCGCCAGCGTGCGGGCAATGCACAGGCGGCGCTGTGGGACGAGGTCAAGGACAAGCTCAAGCAATCCGCGCTGGCCCTGTCCGGCGGCCAACAGCAACGCCTGTGCATTGCCCGCACGCTGGCGGTGAAACCCGAGGTCATCCTGCTCGATGAACCCACTTCGGCGCTTGACCCCGTTTCGACCGCCAAGA
>VMTF01000234.1 GCA_013791705.1 Sphingomonadales bacterium
AGAAGAGTTTTGACGTCATTTCATCCAGATATGTGAAGTCAATTTCAACGTCTAGGTTCAAAATGGACGCAAAATTCTGGGGATGAAGCTCCTTTTCGACATGGAAAATTGCCATGTCCAGGCAGGCGCCTGCCACTGTTAAGCCCATTGCATCGAGATGATGCAGACACGCGCGCAACTGGCTTGCGATCTCAAAAAGCGATGTAGATTGATCTACAATAACACTGCCTCCCATGGTAAAAAGCTCCCTTCCGCTTTTGAGCTTTTGAATATTTGAGCAAATTCAGGCCAATGTGCGCTATCTTGAGGGACTTGAGACATCCGAAAACACCGGAATCAATTGCGGTCAGGTCACGGAGCAGTTGCGCGAATGATGAAGCGCTTGTGGGTTTGGATCAATCGCCCAGCGGGGAGTGTGACCCGAAAAACGTATCCAAAATGGAATAGATAGGTGTTGGGGCTTGTAGAACCGTGTTGCTCCGGGAGCGCGACGGCAAGTTCATCCTGAGCTCGAGGGGGCATGGTCCGGGGGTTTATGCCACGGCGCGGAAGCCCGCCGAGGCGGCGCGGGCGCGGGCTAATGTGCTGATCAAGCCTGCGGGCGGGGCTCCGCTTCGGTCGCATTCTCCCGGGACAGCAAAATGGGGCCGGCATTGCTGCCGGCCCCATGCTCGCCTGCCGTCCAGCGCGATGCGACGGGCTGCTGCCTCGCTCCGGTTTCCGTCTCGAACGGCGGGACAAGTCCGCAAGCGGCTTCTCCAACGCGTTCCGGCCGGAAAACCGGAAGTCCCAGCCACCAGACCGGTCCGCAGACCGGGCGGGTGGGCGCAGGACGGGGAACGGGCCGGTCGCGGTGATGCCTGGCGAGCACCCTGACGGTCTGGCACCGGGGTACTGCGCATCGTGATGCTCGTCGCATCGGACCCGGCCGGTTTCGGCCAGCGCTGGCACGCCGCCTTCTCCGGGCCGTTGCTCGTTCCTTCTGGCCGGTGGTCCTGCCGCGCCCGCATCCGCGCCTTGCGGCACGGAGCCGGCACTGTCGGACCGGCAACTTCGGGCCAATGCTGGCCTGTCGGTTCCGGCGGTCGCCTGCTTTGGTCGGCCCCGTTGCGATCGCGGCTCGCGCCCCGTTCGTTCCGCGACCGTCGGCCCGGCGTCCGGTCCCGTCAGGCGGCGGCTGGGATACGGCGAGTGGCTGCCCGAAGGAAGTCTCCCGCACCGTCGCCGGCCACCTGGCGGTTCCGTGATCGCTTCCTCGCCGGCCTTGCGCCGATCCACTGCAATCGCCCCGAGCATCTCTGATGGAGGCGCTCCCGGCGACCCTGCATGGGCCATCGCAATTCCGCCGCGAGAGCGGTCATCCGTCAGCGTGCCACTGGCCGTTTCCGAAACTCACCACGCTTGTCCCGAAGAGCGCACGTGGTGGATTTTCCGATACTGCCGCAGACTTCGCTGCCGTTTCGAATCTTGCAGAAAACGATCGAATATCAGGATGTTAGTCCGTAAATTCGGCCGCCCTTCCGCGCCTTTCGATAAGCAGAGGCTGCGCCTGACAGGTGAGTCGTTCAAGCAAGTTATCCACAAACGGCGATCAGGCCGGTGGAAAACAAGGCATAAGCGGTGGACAGAATCGCAAAGGGTCGTCAACCGGACGGGTTAGCCTGCTTCCAGCGGCGGAAACTCAGCCGCGCCGGTCCCGCTGGGCGAGCAGGCGCAGGCGCAGCGCATTGAGCTTGATGAAGCCCTGCGCGTCCTTCTGGTCATAGGCGCCGGCATCGTCCTCGAACGTCACATGCCGTTCCGAATAGAGCGAATTGGGCGACTTGCGGCCGACCACCGTGGCGCTGCCCTTGTAGAGCTTGAGCCGCACGGTGCCCGAAACCCTGGCCTGGCTGCAATCGATCGCGGCCTGCAGCATCTCGCGCTCGGGCGCGAACCAGAAGCCGTTGTAGATCAGTTCGGCATAGCGCGGCATCAGCTCGTCCTTGAGATGCGCCGCGCCGCCATCGAGCGTGATGCCCTCGATCCCGCGGTGTGCGATCGCGTAGATCGTCCCGCCCGGAGTCTCGTACATGCCGCGGCTCTTCATGCCGACAAAGCGGTTCTCGACCAGATCGAGCCGGCCGATGCCGTGCTTGCGGCCCAGTTCGTTGAGCGCGGTCAGCAGGGTGGCCGGGCTCATCGACTCGCCATTCAGCGCCGTGCCGTCGCCCTTGGCGAAGTCGATCGTGATATATTCCGGCTGATCCGGCGCGTCCTCGGGATTGACCGTGCGGCTGAACACATAGTCCGGCACTTCCTCCCACGGGTCTTCGAGCACCTTGCCCTCGGACGAGGTGTGGAGGAGGTTGGCATCGGTCGAAAACGGGCTCTCGCCGCGCTTGTCCTTGGGCACCGGGATCTGGTGCTGCTCGGCCCAGGCGATCAGCGCGGTGCGGCTGGTGAGTTCCCATTCGCGCCACGGGGCGATAACCTTGATGTCGGGCGCCAGGGCATAGGCGGACAGCTCGAAACGGACCTGATCGACATCGCCCGCGAAACCGGCGCCGATGCGATCGCGCACGGCGCAACCGGCAAGGGCAACGACCAGGTCCGTTTCGAGCTGTCCGCCTATGCCCTGGCGCCCGACATCAAGGTTATCGCCCCGTGGCGCGAATGGGAACTCACCAGCCGCACCGCGC
>VMTF01000207.1 GCA_013791705.1 Sphingomonadales bacterium
CCTGCGCTCACGCCCGGCGCGCCCCAGACCGGGGGCCTCACCACCCCGGCAGCCTCACAAAAACCGGGGGCCCACGTGGCGGGGCGCCCCCTGCTTGTTTCCTGCCAGATTGTTTCCTGCCAGATTGTTTTCTGTCAGTCCGCATCCCGGCAATTTTCTTCCGGGCAGCGAAAGATCAGACTTCGGTCTTCTTCTTGGCCGGAGCCCGCTTCTTGGGCGCTTCGCCGGCCGGGGCATCGGCCGCAGCAGCCTTCTTCTTCGGCGCGGCCTTCTTCACCGGCGCTTCCTTGGCCGCAGGTGCTTCCTCGGCGGCGGGTTCGGCCTTGGCCTTCTTCGCGGCGGGCTTCTTCGCGGGCTTCTCGTCATGGCCGTGATCGTGGCCGCAGTCCGGACCATGGACGTGGCCGCCGGTCGCGCCCTCGTCCGCCTCGATCGCGGCCTGGAGTTCTTCCTTGGTCACTTCGCGTTCCGTGACTTCAGCCTTGTCGAACAGAAAGTCGACGACCTTGTCCTCATAGAGCGGCGCGCGCAACTGGGCGGCGGCGAGCGGCTCGTTGCGGATATATTCGACGAACCGGTCACGATCTTCCGGGCGATACTGCTGCGCGGCCTGGTTCAGCAACATCGACATTTCCTGCTGGCTGACATCGATGCCGTTGGCCTGGCCGATTTCGGACAGGAGCAGACCGAGCCGCACACGGCGCACGGCGATGTTGCGGTAATCGTCCTTCTCGCTCTCAAGCTCCTTGAGCGCGGCCTCGGTGTCTTCCTCGTGGCCGGCTTCATGGGTGAGCTGCTGCCAGATCTGGTCAAATTCGGCTTCGACCATCGACGGCGGCACTTCGAATTCGTGATCGGCGGCAAGCAGATCGAGCAACTGGCGCTTCATCTGCGTGCGGGTAAGCCCGGCAGTCTCCTGCTCAAGCTGTCCGCGCAGCAGCCCGGTGAGTTGCTCAAGGCTTTCCAGCCCGAGGTTCTTGGCGAAATCGTCGTCGATCGTGGTCTCGCCGGCGACCTTTACGGCCTTCACGGTGACATCGAACGTGGTTTCCTTGCCAGCCAGGTTCTCGGCCGGATAATCGGCCGGGAACGTCACCGTGATCTGGCGTTCGTCGCCGGCCTTCACGCCGACGAGCTGCTCCTCGAAGCCGGGGATGAAGCGATTGGCGCCGAGTTCGATCGCGGCGTCTTCGGCCGCGCCGCCTTCGAACGGCACGCCATCGAGCTTGCCGAGGAAATCGACCACGAGCTGATCGCCGTTTTCGGCAACCTTGCCCGGTTCGGCGTCGGTGTAATTCTTGGACCCTTCGGCGATCCGCGCGACCGCCTCGTCAACCTGCTCCTGCGAGACGGGGACGACCAGCTTTTCGAGCTTCAGCCCTTCGAGCGACGGCGTGGCGATGACCGGCAGCACTTCAAGGCTGACGGTCAGTTCGGCGTCCTTGCCCTCTTCATAGCCTTCGCCGAGGCTGACCTGCGGCTGCATCGCGGGGCGCAACTGCTTGTCGGTCACCAGCAGGTCCATCGCTTCGCGGATCACGGTGTTCAGCGCATCCTGATGGAGCGCCGGGCCATGCATCTTGCGCACGAGGTTTGCCGGAACCTTGCCCGGACGAAAGCCCGGCATCTTCACTTGCGGGGCGATCTTGGTGATTTCATCCTCGATCCGCCGGGCAATCTGCGTCGCCTCGATCGTGATCGCATAGGCGCGCTTCAAACCCTCGTTGCTGGTCTCGACAATCTGCATGATAATGGAAGCCTTCTCAAACGCGTGCGGCCGCGGCGGGAGGGGTGCTTACGAAACTGGTGCGGGCGAAGGGACTCGAACCCCCACATCTTGCGATACTGGTACCTAAAACCAGCGCGTCTACCAATTCCGCCACGCCCGCGGCCCGACGAAGCCTAAAATACCGAGCGGTCGCCCGTAGCTGCGGATCGGGAAAAGGGCAAGCGCTGGTGGACGGGGGGAACCATATGATAGCCCGGACGCTGAACCATCACACGCAAGGAGACTTCCCCATGGCCACGCAGCCACCGCCCAAGCCCGATGAACTGCCCCCGGTGATCACGCCCGACGAAATGCCCGACGAACCCGAAGGCTTCCCGCCGTTCCCACCCGACATCGACCAGCCCGGGACGACACCCACCGAGATGCCGCCCGAATTCTAGCGCGCGGGACCGAAAATCCGCAGCCAGCCGAGCAGGCTCGCGACCCGGCCCGGGGCGGAGTCCGGCGCGGCGACGGGTTGCGGCTGCTGCGGGCAGCCGAGGCAATAGGCCTGTGCACCGTGGGCTCCGAGCAACCGTTCGGCCCCGGCCACCGCCCTGACCAGCACCGCGCGCTGGCGGGCCGAGAACCGGGCATAGACATCCTCTTCGGGCGCCGCGCCCTCATCCTCCGCGCCGATCAGTTGTTCCAGCAGCGAAGCATAGGGATTCGCGTTTGCGCCGAGGTAAACCGGGTGCCACGCGCCCTTCCCCAGCTTGGCCTGCGCCGCCGTCCAGGCCAGCGCGTCGTCGAGCGTGCCGAACTGGTCGACGAGCCCAAGCTGACGGGCCGTGCCGCCATCCCAGATGCGCCCTTGCGCGATCCGATCGACTTCGGCCGGCGTCTTGCCGCGCGACTTCGCGACCAGGCCGACGAACCGGGTATACCCCGCTTCCACGCCCGACTGGAGCATCGCATCGACTTGCGGGCTGAACCCGCCCAGAATGTCGGGCTGGCCGGACAGCGGGGTGGTGCCGACCCCGTCCGACTTGACCCCGTATTCGGCCAGCGTCCGCTCGAAACTGGGCAGTACCGCGAAAATCCCGATCGATCCGGTGACCGTGCCGGGTTCCGCGAAGATCCGGCTGCCCGGGGCCGAAACCCAATAGCCGCCGCTGGCCGCGATGTTGGCCATCGATACCGCGACCGGCACCCCGCGCGCCTTGATCCGCTCGATCGCGGTGCGAATCTGCTCGGACGCCATGACCGAACCGCCGGACGAATCGACCCGCACGACCAGCCCTGCGAGATCCTTGGTGGCGGCGCTATCGAGCAGATCGGCGATGCGGTCGCCACCGGCGACGCCCGGACCTGCATCGCCATCGACGATGTCGCCGGCAACCGTGACGACGCCGATCTGCTTGCCCGAGGTCTTGACCGGGTTGGCGGCCAGCCATGTCTTGAGGCCGGTGTGGGCGAACCTGCCGGGGCGTGCATCGACCGGATCCTTGCCGACCAGTTCGGCGACGCGCTGGCCGAACGCCACCCGGTCGCCGATCCGGTCGACCAGCCCGGCCGATTTCATCGCCTGCGCGCCATCGCCGCCCGCCGCCTTGAGCCAGCCGGCCGGATCGGCCGTGACCAGCGCGAGATCGGCCTTGGGCCGCACCTTGGCGACATCGGCCTTCCACTCATCGAACAGCGCGCCGAGAATGGCGGTGCGCGCCTCGCGCGCCGGAGCGGACATCGAATCGCGCACATAGGGCTCGACGAAATCCTTGTAGGTGCCGACCCGGTAAACGTGGACGTTGATCTTCAGCTTTTCGAGCAACGCGCCGAAATAGGGGCTCTGCCCGCCCGGCCCGAGCACATAGCCGGCGCCGAGCGGATTGATCCACGCCTCGCTCGCATGGGCGGCGAGCAGCACGCTGTCGTCGTCATAGGCGACCGAATAGGCCAGCACCGGCTTTTTCGCGGCGCGCACCCGGTCCAGCGCGGCGCCAAGTTCGGTCATGTGAACGAAGCCGCCGCCCGAGAAATTCGCCAGATCGAGCACCACCGCCTTGATCCGGCGATCCGTGGCGGCGGCATCGATCGCGCGGACCAGATCGCGCGCGCGATACTGGCCGGACGGCAGGCTGCCGCTGGTCAGCACCGCGATCGGATCGACCTGGGCAGGTTCCTCGACCACCGCGCCATCGAGCCGCAGCAGCAGCGCGCCTTCATGCACGCCGCCGGGACTGGGCCGGATGGTCAACAGCGCATAGAGCCCGCCGAAGAACAGCAGCAGCAACAGCAGGGCCAGGCCGTCCTTGATGGCGACCAGCAGATGCCAGACCTTGCGCGCGAAAATCATGCTTGCCTTAACCCGCTGCTGCCGATGTTGCGCGCCCGTGATAGGGATGGTGGACAGATTGGCAATGGCGCTTGAGGACTGGCGCCACTGCGGTTAAGGCGCTGTCTTCAATGACAGCCGCGCCGCCCCCTCCCGTGGACCCCGCTCACGCGGGTCGCTATCCGGCAGGCGGCCATGCTTTTGCCCACCGCGATCTGCTGGGCCTGGCCGGCCTGCCCCCGCACGAACTGCTGTTCCTGCTCGACGAGGCGGAGCAGTGGGTCGATCTCAACCGCCAGCGGCACAAGCGGGCCGACCTGCTTTCCGGCCTGACGATCATCAATGCCTTCTTCGAGAATTCGACCCGCACCCTGCTGAGCTTCGAGATCGCGGGCAAGCGGCTTGGCGCGGACGTGGTCAACATGCACGCCGCGACGTCGAGCGTGAAGAAGGGCGAGACGCTGATCGACACCGCGCTCACCCTCAACGCGATGCGCGCCGATGCAATCGTGATCCGCCACGCCAGTTCGGGCGCGGTGCGGCTGATCGCCGACAAGGTCGATTGCCCGGTGCTCAACGCCGGCGACGGCCAGCACGAGCACCCGACGCAAGGGCTGCTCGATGCCCTCACCATCCGCCGCACCTTCCGCGAACGGGGCGAGCGCGGCGAGCCGTTCTGCGGGCTCAAGGTGGTGATCTGCGGCGATGTGCTGCACAGCCGCGTCGCGCGCTCCAACATTCACGCGCTGACCACGCTGGGCGCACAGGTGCGGGTCTGCGCGCCGCCTTCGCTGATGCCGGCCGAGATCGAGCAGCTCAAGGTTACGCCCTACCATGATTTCGACGCGGCGCTGGCCGGGGCGGACGTGGTGATGATGCTGCGCCTGCAGCTCGAACGGATGCAGGGCGAGTTCGTCCCCTCCCCCCGCGAATATCGCCATCTCTACGGGCTGACGCTCGACCGGCTGGCACGGGCCGCGCCCGGAGCGATCGTGATGCATCCCGGCCCGATGAACCGCGGGATCGAGATCGACAGCGACGTGGCCGACCTGACCGGCGACGTGAACGCCGCGCGCTCGCTGATCACCACCCAGGTGGAAATGGGCGTCGCAATGCGGATGGCCTGCCTCGACGTGCTGACCCGCCGCGCCCGGGGCGTGGAGGGCTGGCAGTGATCCTGGCCCCGCTGACCATCGTCAACGCGCGGCTGGTGCTGCCCGGCGGCCCGCCGCTGGCTGGCGCGATCCGCACCGAGGCCGACCGGATCACCGCGATCGGCCCCGCCGTGACGCCGCAGCCCGGCGACCGCACGTTCGATGCCAAAGGCCTGCTGGTCACCCCCGGCCTCGTCGATTTCGGCGTGTTCGCGGTGGACAAGCCCGCGTTCCACTTCGGCGGGATCACCCGCGCGGCGCTGATGCCGGACGAAAGCCCGCCGCTCGCCCATCCGGCGCGGGTGCGCTTTGCCGCGCAATCGGGCAAGCCGGGACTGTGGGTTCATCCGCTCGCCGCCGCCACGCGCGGGCTTGAGAGCAAGGAAATCGCCGAGATCGCACTGATGCGCGATGCCGGCGCGCGCGCGGTCAGCACCGGCCGGCAGTGGATTGCCGATTCGGGCACGATGCTGCGCCTGCTGCAATATTGCGCGATGCTGGACATGGTCGTCGTCAGCCATGCCGAAGACGGCGCGCTGACCGGACGCGCGGTGGCGACCGCTTCGGAAATGGCGACCCGGCTGGGCCTGCCCGCCGCACCCGCCGAGGCCGAAGCACTGGCCGTCGCGCGCGATATCGCGCTGGCCGAACTTTCCGGCGCGCGGCTCCATTTCCGGCAGGTGACCACCGCCACCGCGCTGGAGCTGGTGCGCGCGGCCAAACGGCGCGGCGTGGCGGTGACCGCCGGGGTGACCCCGGCTCACTTCATGCTGTCGGACAATGCGCTGGCCGATTTCCGCACCTTCCTGCGGCTCTCGCCCCCGCTCCGCTCCGAAACGGACCGCCGCGCGGTGATCGCCGCGATTGCCGACGGCACGATCGATGTGATCGCCTCAAGCCACGATCCGCGCGGGCCGGAAGACAAGCGCCTGCCCTTCGTCGATGCCGAACCGGGCATGGCGGGGGCCGAAACGCTGCTGCCGATGACTCTGACGCTGGTGCGCGACGGCGTGATCGACCTGACCCGCGCCTTCGATTTGCTCGCCGCCACGCCCGCGCGCCTGCTCGGGGTGGAAGCCGGACGGCTGGACCCCGGGACCGAAGCCGATATCGCGGTGATCGACGCCGAACGGCCGTGGATCGTCAATTCGGACAAGATGGCCGCGAGCGCGGGTAACACCCCGTTCGACCGTCAGCCGGTGCAAGGCCGCGTAAAGGCGCTGTTCAAGGGCGCGGCGCAGGTTGTTTGAAGGTCGCATTTTGCCGGTGGGTGCCGGGTAGTTGCGGGCTGAGCCTTGGTTGGGTTGCGCCTTTGGCATCCGGAGTTTTTGATAAGTGCGGAAAGGCCCTCCGGCCTTTCCTTTGCGGCCCCATCCCCCCCCCCCCCCACCCCCCCACCCGCGCAACCACACAAATGGGGAGGCCGGGCCCGGCAGGCGCGGGGTGGGCCCCGCCCC
>VMTF01000181.1 GCA_013791705.1 Sphingomonadales bacterium
CTGATCCTGCTTGCCTATCACCTTCGAACCACTCGCGAAGCGCCACGACCGCGCGCAGTTCCGGTCTGGCGAGGCGGAGCTTGACGAATGGTTTCAGAAGCGCGCAGGCCAAGATGAACGCCGGAACGTTGCGCGGGTGTTCGTCGCGCTCGACGATGCCTCACAGATTGTTGGCTTCTATAGCTTAAGCGCATTCACCCTGTCGCTGGACGAAATGCCGGGCGACATAGCGGCCAAGCTACCCCGCTATGACCATATCCCCGCCGCATTGATCGGAAGGCTTGCCCGGCATGAGCAGGTGCGAGGGCAAGGGATCGGTGAGATTCTGATAGCCGATGCGTTGCAGCGGATTGTCAATGTGGCGCAAGATTTGGCAGTTTTCGCCATCGTGGTTGAAGCGAAGAACCGCGCGGCGTCGGACTTCTATCAATCGTTCGGGTTTATCCCCTTCCCCTTGCATCCTAATCGGCTGTTCATGCTGACTTCTACCGCCGCGTCCGCACTCACATAGGCAAATGGGTCTGACAGCTCCGCATAGAGCCGCTACCGCAATGACGCGGCGATTTTTCCTGACGCAAGCAGGTGGTAGGCTTATGACGATGCTGCGAGGCTATCGGACAAGTCTCCGCCCCTTCCCACTATCGCTCTGATACCCAGATTTTCACCGGTCTTCCGTGTGGGTAACGAGGGGGCATCGGGCGTCCGGGGGTGCCTGCTTGGACGTGACATGATCTGCGGACATATGAAGAGGTCGAGAGCCGGTAAATCAATTGTCTATGGACAACATGACGCAATATGATGTAGAATAAAAAGACGTAATATCAAACTCTTAATCAGCGGGTCCTTGGTTCGAGCCCAAGTGCGTCCACCACCCTTCAAAAACCTACAGAACCTGAACCGAAGCGTTCGTCGGGCCCTGAACTGCGCGGCCTTGTCGCAAACCCGCCAGAAATTGTTCAGCTTATGTCGACTTTACGCCGCAGCGGCACCTTTGGCCGATGAGAAATGCCTCGGTACTCCGGCCCCCGGCATGATGTTCGCACGAGATTGATCCATGCTCAGCGCCTGGCGAGCGAACGTAACATCCCTTGTACCTCGTCCTGCAAGTCGATCTCGACCGCAGGTGTACCCAGGAGCAGCATGTTGGCGATAAAGGCCGCGTCGTTACGCGGTTCCTGGAGGGCTTCGCGCAGAATCGGCAGGTTTTCCTCGATGTACGCCATGAACGCGACGCCCTTGTCGGTCACTTCTTCCCAACGGGCGCGGGTCCACAGCGCGAGTGGGTAGATGATCTCGTGCTTGAAGTTGGAGCCCATCGCCCGTTCCAGAAATCGCAGTCCGGTATTCCACGCCTCGCCATTGCGCATTGGCGGCGGTGCGATTTCGCCCGCGAGCATCCTTTTGCCCGCCTGACCCACGAAATCATCCAGTGTGACCGGCGCGGCGATATCCCCCCGAAAGGGCCAGAGTCCGAAGCTGCCGGGAAAATCAGCTCCAAGGCTGGCGCGCAGGGCCGCCTCGACCTGGTCCACGGCCGCCTGGTCCGCCTTCATCGCTGCCGTCATGCAGAAAGCCGTGAGCGTATCGTTGCCGATGTTGTGCACTTCCTTGCTGGCAAGCTGCTGATCGGTCAGGGTAGGCGTAACGCCGTCGGCAGCCACGGCAACCTCGCCGAGCCGCAAGCCGGTCAGAAACGCGGTGATCTCCAGCCAGGGCAGATAATGTGCGACGAACGCCGCCGGATCGACGTGGACGATAGCCAGGTTGAGCGGCTGCTTGCGCTTCACCAATTCAGTCATGTCGGTCATTTTGATCCCCGCTTGAAGCGCCGGCGCCGGACCCCTGCCCTGCCGATTTAAAAAGCGTTGAAGCAGGGATCATGCCAGGCCGCGCGGGAGACTTGGGGCAGAGGGCCATTCCCGGGTAGCCAGAATCACGGCCGCGATATTGGCACGGCTGTTGCCTTGCCAGGAGCAGGCTTGTTTCGCGGAAGGAATGTCCATGCCCCTTTACGACTATCGTTGCGATGCTTGCGACAAGCAATTCGAACTGCTGGTCCGGTCCGCCGATGTCCCGACCTGCCCGGCATGTGGCACCCCGGACATCAAGCGCCTGATTTCGTCCATCGCGCCTGCCGGCAAGGCCAAGGCAGTGGCCGGATCCATGCGGGCTGCAGCCGCGCGCGAAGGCCATCTGAGCAACTTCAGTCGTTCCGGGCGATAATTCGCTTATTCAATGACGACGCGAACGGATGCATATGGACACAAAACTGCTCCCTATCAGCGTGTCCCTGGTTTGAGCCCAAGTGCGCCCACCATCATTATCGAAATCGGTGATTTCGAGATTGTCCGCAACTGCTGCTGCAGGCCAGCGGGCGGAGCAACGTCCCTGCCCCCGCCCACTGCGGACCTCCCGGCCACTACTTCCCCTTGAACTGCACCGGGCGCCGCTCGCGGAACGCGGCGATGCCTTCCTGGAAGTCTTCGCTGCGGGTCATCAGCGGCTGCATGGAAACTTCCATGGTCAATGCTTCCTCCAGCGATTGTGTCGCGGCATAAGTGAGTTGCGACTTGGACAGCGCGAGCGCCAGTGTCGGGCCTTCGGCGAGTTCGCGGGCCAGGGCCTGGGCGCGCGGCATGACCTCCTCGGCCGGCAGCGCCTCCAGCGCCATGCCGATCGCAGCCGCTTCCTCGCCGCTCACGAACCGTCCGGTATAGACCAGTTCCTTGGCGCGTTGCAGGCCGACCAGCCGGACCAGATGGTAGGACGCGCCGCCATCGGGAACGAGCCCGAGATGGCGGAAGGCCGAGCGGAACCGGGCGTCCTTCGCGGCGATCACGAAGTCGGCGCTCATCGCCAGCGACCAGCCGAGGCCCACCGAGACGCCCTCGACCGCAGCGACCACCGGCTTGGGCAGCATCGTCACGCTGCGTATCATGCGCTGGAAGATGTGGACGTTAGTCATCGATCCCGCGATGTCGGCGCCGCCGGCCTTGCCGAGGTCCGCGCCTGCGCAGAAATTGCCGCCCTCGCCGCCCAGCACGACCGCGCGCACCTCGCGATCGTCATGCATCTGCTGGAAAATCTCGTGCAGCGCGATCTGGGTCGGGCGGTCGATCGCGTTTTTGCGGTCTGGCCGCGCGATCAGCACCGTGGCGACGCCATTTTCCAGCTCATATGTGATTGTCATGGGCCTCCCCCTTGATTGCTATCCGGCCGATCACCTAACAAGCGTTAGCCGAGGTGTCGCGTTCGATTTCATCCTACCGCGCGGCACGAAATGGGCAAGCGCATGCCACGTCAGAATCGAACGGCGTCAGGATCGAACGAATGGCTTCGCACATGCAGTCGCAGGAAAGTCGGGCCGAGTGCTCCAGCATTGCGCTGCTGGAAATCACCGCGCAACTGATCCGCGATCAGGGCTATGCCGGAACCACCATGCGCCGCATTGCCGAGCAGGCCGGGATCAAGGCGGCGAGCATCTATTACCACTATGCTTCCAAGGACGAGATCATCGACCGGGTGCTGGATCGCGGCATTGTCGAATCGATGGCCCGGGTCCGCCAGACAATGGCGGAACTGCCGGCCGGCGCACCGTTTTGCGAGCGTTTCACGGCCGCAATCGGGGCCTACCTCGCCACCGTCAACCAGTTAGGAACCTATTTCATCGCGACCCGCCAGTTGCTCAACCAGATCCCGCCCGAGCTTGCCGAGCGCCACCGTCAGCGCCGGGTCGAACTGGACCGGTTCTGGGCAGACCTGCTGGACGAGGGCTATCGCGAAGGCGCCATTGCCGAATCAGGCACCAACGGGCTGGCCCGCCTGTTCATGCTGGGCGCGCTCAACTGGTCGACCGAGTGGATGGACCTCAGCCGAAAATCGTCGGACGAGCTGGCCGAAGTTGCCGCCAGCCTGTTCCTGAACGGGATCGAGACCCGCTGACGCGGGAGATGCACGGGAAACTTTATGCTGCAATACGACACCATCCGCCCCGATCAGGAATTCAACGCGTTTCTCGCCAAGGGCGAGCTTCGCATTCAGCGAAGCCGCTCAAGCGGCAAATACGTGTTCTATCCGCGCGTATTCGCCCCGGGAACTGGCGCTGACGACCTCGAATGGGTGCCCGTGAGCGGTTTGGGGACAGTCTATTCGTTCACCGTGATCAGGCCCCGGCCGCCCGCAGAGCCCTATAATGTGGTGCTGGTCGATCTCGACGAGGGTGCCCGAATAATGAGCCGGGTCGATGACTGCGATCCGGCCGATCTCGCGATCGGACAGCGGGTGAAGGCTGGCATCGTCCCTATCGACGGCGAGCCCGCCGTTGTGTTCACGCCCGCTTGACCCGGCCCTTTCGCATTCCAGTCAGTTTGCAAGCGAGCCACGATGCCATGCAAAGGAAATACCCGTGACCCAGGCGAATGAAACAGCCGAACTGCTGTCGATGGTCGAGAGTTCGGCAACGCTCTTTCTTGACGACGCGTGTTCGCGTGCCCCCGGCACCAACACTTTCGCCGAGTTGTGGCGCGAGATCGTGGAGATGGGCTTGCCGCTGGTGGCCCTGCCCGAAGATCGCGGCGGCAGCGGGCTCGGCGCGGCCGGGTTCACCTGTGTTGCCCGCCAGTTTGGCCGGGCGCTGGTGGCCCAGCCCTATATTGCGTGCGGCGTTGCCCCGGTGGCCGCGATCGCCGCGCTCCCGGACGGAGCCTTCAGCGATGCCGCGCTGGCGCTCGTCGCCGATGGCACGTTCCGGCTCGCATTCGGTGCGAAGCAAAGCCAGGCACCCCTGCTGGCGGGCGGACGCCTTTCCGGCCAGTGGAAGCTGATTGCGCATCCGGCAACGCACCTGATGGTGGCGGCGGGCGATGCCTTGTGCCTGGTCGCGCTTGATGGCGCCGGCATCATCATCGAGCCGCACAAGGCGCTCGACGGCGGCGAAATCGCGACGGTCAGCCTGACGGAGGCAGTGCCGTTGCAGGTCGAACAGGGTCCGGCTGCCGCGCGCGCCGGCGCGGTGGCGCTGGCGGCGAGCCGGCTGGCCCACGCGGCCCTCCTGGGCGGCCTGGCCGAAAGCGCGTTTCGCCAGACGCAGGACTACATCAAGACCCGCGCCCAGTTCGGGCAGACGATCGCCTCGTTCCAGTCGATCCAGCATCGTTCGGTCGATCAGTTCATCGCCAATTCGCTGACCGAGGCTTCGGTCGAAGCCGCCGCGACCGCGTTCGATGCGGACCCCGCCGCGCCGGCCACGGCGGCGTTGATCGCGGCCGCACTGGCGCGCGCATCGACCGGCGCCGCGCATGTCGCGCGCGAATCCGTACAGATGCACGGTGCGATTGGTTTCACCGCCGAGGCCGACGTCGGCCGCTATGTTAGGGCGCTTACCGGGCTGGCCAACTTCCATGGCACCGCGCGGGACAACCGGCGGCAGTTTGCGCAATTCGAGGACGCGGCGTGATGATCGACAAGGACATGGATTTCAACGCTCTTGAGGATTCCGCCTTCCGCAAGCTGCTGGAAGACTGGCTCGCCGCCAACTATCCGCAGGAATGGCGGCAGGATATGCGGCGCCCGTTCCGGCGGCTGCGCGGCGATGATGTCGTGCGGTGGATCGGAATGCAACTCGATGCCGGCCTGCGCTGCCCGGCCTGGCCGAAGGAATACGGCGGCATGGGGCTCGATTTCCTCAAGCAGTCGGTACACCAGGAAGTGTTCGAGACTTACGGGGTCGCGCGCGTGGTCGATCTTGCCGAAGTGCAGATCGGGCCGACGCTGATGGTGCACGCCACGGCCGAGCAGAAGGCGCGCTTCATCCCGCCGATGCTCAAGGGCGAACATCTGTGGTGCCAGGGCTATTCGGAACCGGGCGCCGGGTCGGATCTGGCCTCGCTCAAGACCGCCGCGATCGTCGACGGTGATATGCTGCGGGTCACCGGTCAGAAGATCTGGACTTCCCACGCGCAGGAAGCGACCCACATGTTCGCGCTGGTGCGCACCTCGAAGGGTGAGCGCAAGCAGCAGGGGATCAGTTTCATCCTGCTCGAAATGGACGCGCCCGGCGTCACCATCCGGCCGATCGCAAATCTGGCGGGAGAAGAGGAATTCTGCGAGGTTTTCCTTGATGACGTGAAGGTACCACTGG
This sequence comes from Sphingomonadales bacterium, assembly GCA_013791705.1. GTDB lineage: Bacteria > Pseudomonadota > Alphaproteobacteria > Sphingomonadales > Sphingomonadaceae > Novosphingobium. Next base: position 6,140 of record VMTF01000181.1, read on the forward strand.
CTAACGTCATCGGCGGTCTCGACAACGGCTGGACCGTCGCGAAGGCGCTGCTCGGGCATGAACGGGTGTGGATCGGTAGCCCCGGCCTCGCCACGCGCGCGCTCACGCTGACCCGCACGTTGCTGGCGGCACGCCCGCATGACGATGTGCTGTTTGATGCCTATGCTGCCTGCGCGGCCGATCTGCACGATCTGCGCTGGCTCTACCGCAAGACCTGCAGCGCCATCGCGGGCGGCACCGAACCGGGCGTGGAAGTCTCGATGCTCAAGGTGATCCAATCCGAATTGCTGCAGCGCATCACCGAGCTGAACGTGGAACTGGGGGGCGACGACGCGCTGGTTGACGGCGACAGTCCGGTCGGCGACACGGTGACCGACTATGGCTGGCAATACTTCATGGCCCGCCCCGGCACCATCTTTGCCGGCGCCAACGAGATCCAGCGCAATGTGCTGGCCAAGGCGGTCCTGGGATTGGGAAGCAAGTGATGAATGATGAAACCGGCCCCCTTGCGGGCCTGCTCGTGCTCGATATGACCCGCGTGATCGCGGGGCCACTGTCCGGCCAGATCCTCGGCGATCTCGGCGCGGAAGTGATCAAGGTCGAACGCAAGGGCGAAGGGGACGATGTCCGCCGGGTCGGCCCCCCCTGGATGAAAGATGCCGAAGGCCACGACACCAAGGAATCGACCTACTTTTCGTCGGTAAACCGCAACAAGCGCTCGATCGCAGTCGATTTCGCCACGTCCGAAGGCGCGCAGGTGCTGCGCAACCTTGCGGCCAAGGCCGACATTCTGGTCGAGAATTACCGGCCCGGCACGCTCGCGAAATATGGGCTCGATTACGAAACGCTGCGCGAACTCAATCCCGGGCTGGTCTATTGCTCGGTCACCGGCTTCGGCCAGACCGGGCCTTATGCGACGAGGTCGGGCTATGACTATCTGGTCCAGGGCATGAGCGGGCTGATGAGCGTGACCGGGATGCCCGATGGCGTACCCACCCGCGTCGGCGTGCCGGTCGTCGATATCTTCGCGGGCATGAACGCGGTGATCGGCGTTCAGGCCGCGCTGCTCAACCGCGCCCGCACCGGCAAGGGGCAGGCGATCGACATCTCGCTGTTCGATTCGCAGACCGCGTTGATGCTCAACACCGCGTCGGCCTGGCTCAACGCGAAAACCGCGCTCGGTCGCACCGGCAACGATCATCCCAGCGCCGCGCCATACGGCGTGTTCGAAGCCGCCGACGGCTACCTGATCATCGCGACATTCAGCGACCGCGAATTCAATCGCCTCGCCGATGTCCTCGGCCATCCCGAATGGAAGGAAGACCCGCGCTTCTCGACCAATGCGGCGCGCGTAAAACACCGGGCCGAGATGAAGGCGGCGGTCGGCGAGATCGTCCGGCACAAGACCCGCGCCGAATGGGTTGCGATACTCAATGCGGCCACCGTCTCGTCCGGGCCGATCAACGACAAGTCCGATGTCGAGCACGATCCGCAGGTGCTGGCCCGCGAGATGATTATCGAACTGCCTGACGAGCACGGCCTGCCGGTGCGGATGATGGGCAGCCCGTTTCGGTTTTCCGATACTCCGGTCACCTATCGCCGCGCCCCGCCGGCGATGGGCTCCCACACCGACGAAGTGCTCCGGTCGGTCCTCGATATGCCGCAGAGCGAGCTTGACCGGCTGCGGGAAAGCGGCGCGATCTGATCGCGCCGCCGCGCCCTGCGTTCAGGCCGTGTCCGCGCGGCCGATATATTGCTCGCGCAGCGCAACCGAGTTGATCTTGCCGTTGGCGAGCAGCGGCATTGCATCGATGAAGATGATTGAGCGCGGCCGCTTGTAGGCCGCGATCTGTTGGCGGCAGTGGGCGATCAGGGCCTCCTCGCTCACGCTTTCGTCGGGGCGCAGCGCGACGATCGCGCACACGCTCTCGCCCCACTTGGGATCGGGCTTCGCGACAACCGCCGCCTGATGGACCGCCGGATGGGTCATCAACGCTTACTCGACCTCGCGCGAATAGATGTTTTCGCCGCCCGAGACGATCATGTCCTTCTTGCGGTCGACCATCCAGAAATAGCCGCCTTCATCCATCCGTCCGATATCGCCGGAGTGGAGCCAGCCGCCTTCCAGCGCCGCGATTGTGCCGGGCTGGTTGTTCCAGTAGCCGCGCATGATCATGTCGCCGCGCGTGCACAATTCGCCCACTTCGCCGACCGGCACTTCCTGGTTGTGCTCGTCGCGCACGGTCACTTCGGTGCCGATGAAGGCATGGCCGACCGAGGCCAGCCGGTCGAGCGTTACCGGGTTGCCGTCGAGCACATGGGCACTCTTCGGCAGGATCGTCAGGATGCCTTCGGTCTGGCCGTACATCTGCACGAAGATCGGGCCGAAGGCCTCCAGCCCCCGGGCCAGCAGCGCGGGCGGCATCGAGGCGGCCGAATAGATCAGCGACTTGAGCGATGACGTATCGAAGTCGGCGATATTGGGCACATCGAGCAAGCCCTGGATCAGGGTCGGCGCAAGGTGCGTGGCCGTGATCCGTTCGCGCTCGATAGTGGTGAGGATCGCGAGCGGATCGAACGCCCGGTGCAGATGGACGGTGCCACCATACCACTGCTGGGCCATGCCGATCGCCTTGGCGCCGATGTGGAACAGCGGCATCATCAGCAACCACCGGTCGTGCGACCCCAGATTCATGCCTTCCGCACAATGCAGTGCCAGCGCGCAGGCATATTTGTGGTCGTGCATCACGCCCTTGGGGCGGCCGGTCGTGCCGCTGGTGTAAATCAGATAAGCCAGGTCATCGGGCTGCGGATCATGGAGCGCGATGGTTTCGTCGTCGCCCCGTGCGAGATATTCGCCCCATCCGGTCGCCCATTCCGGCACCTCCCCGTCGATCACCACGAAATCGGCAACGTCAGACAGACGGTCACGGATCTCGCCGATCATCTCCGCATACTGCCCTTCGAAAAACAGGACCGAGGGCTGCGATTCCTCGACGATGCTGGCGATCTCCGGTCCGGCCAGGCGGAAGTTGATCGTTGCCGCGATGAAGCCGGCGAGTTCGCAAGCACCATAGAGCAGCGAATATTCGACCGAGTTCATCGACAGGATGGAGATGCGGTCTTGCGGGCGGATGCCGGACGCAGTGAACGCCCGCGCGATCCGGGTCGCCTGTTCCAGAAATTCCCCGTGCGTGACCTTGCGGTCCCCGCACACGAAGGCATCGACATCGCGATAGCGGCGAGCATTGCGCCGGATCACGTCAGCATAAGTGTCGTCCACGAGCTCTCCCCTTCCCCGTCAGGCCTGTACGTCAGGCTCTGACTGATTTCCGCCATTCGTCGCCCGAAGTCCATCCCGTCGCCGCGGCACTTCAGGCGATGCCCAGGTCAGATGGTTTCGCCTGTGCCCAGCACAAGTGTCGCCTGGCTGGACAAGGTTCCGCCATTGCCGTGCGCCAATGCGAGGTTGGCGTCCTTGACCTGGCGGACATCGCATTCGCCGCGCAGTTGCCGGACCGCCTCGACGATGGCCAGCAGCCCGTACATTCCCGGATGGCAATAGGAGAGGCCACCGCCGTTGGTGTTCACGGCCAGATCGCCGCCGGGCGCAAGCCGCCCACCCTCGACAAACCGCCCGCCCTCGCCCTTCGGGCAGAACCCGAGATCTTCGAGGAACAGGATCGTGTTGATCGTGAAGGCGTCGTAAAGCTGGACGGTGTCCATGTCGGCCGGGCCATAGCCGGCCATGCCGAAGGCGCGCGGGCCGGAAGCGCTGGCCGCAGTCACGGTCAGATCCGGCATCGAGGCGATTTCCGAATGCCACACTTCCGCCGCTCCGCCGAGCAGATAGGCCGGCTTGCCGCGCGTATCCTTCGCCCGGTCCGCCCGCGTCATCACAATAGCCGCAGCGCCATCGACCACCAGGCAGCAATCGAGCACCGACAGCGGCGAGGAGACGATCCGTGATTGCAGCACATCGTCGATGGTCAGCGGCCCCTTGTCATAACAGAAGGCTTCGGGATTCTGGATCGCCCAGGCCCGCGCCGCCACCGCGACTTCGGCCATCTGGGCGCGCGTGGTGCCGTACTGGTACATGTGCCGCTGCGCCGCCAGCGCATAGGGCGAAAGCGGATTGAGCATCCGGTAGGGCACTTCGTAAGGGCTGGATTTGCGCATCGAAACCAGGCCCTTGCCGCTGGTGCGCTGGTTGCTGGCATGGACGACGACCGCGACATCGCAATAGCCCGCGTCAAGCGCCAGCGCCGCCACGATGGCGTGGCTCATGAAGGCCGAACCGCCGGTGCGATTGTTGTCGGTGAACTTGGGCCGGATGCCGAGATATTCGGTCAGGCTCAGCCCCGACAGCGCGTCATCGCTGGTGCACACGAACAAGCCGTCGACGTCGGGCAGTGAAAGTCCTGCGTCTGCCAGCGCGAGGCGCACGGCCGTTGCTCCCATGTCCATCGGCGTCAGGCCGGGAGCCTCACCGATCCCGAACGTCGCGGCCCCGACAATAGCGGTGCGGGCGCGTGGAAATCCTCCCGAGTTCATGCATTTCTCCAGGTCCGGCAAAATTGACAACTTGCACTCGGCAGCAGTCAGATATGTGCTATGTGAGCCTCGATATTGACGCAAGCCTAACATTCGTTAGGGGCGCAAACTCAGCATATATGTGGGAGACCGGCTATGGCGATGAACCCGGAAGAACTGGAACAACTGCGCGACAGCCTGCGCGCCCTGCTTGATGAAATTGCCCCCGTCGAAAAGGTCAGGGAATGGGATCGCGCCGATCACGTTCCGCCTGAAATTCTCCAGCGCTTCGGCGAACTGGGCGTGACCGCGCTCGCCGTCGACGAGGAATATGGCGGCCTGGGCCGCGACGTGAGTGCCCTGCTCGTGGTCCTGCAGGAAGTCGCCCGCCGCAGCATCATGCTCGCGGGCCTGATCGTCCAGTGCACCAATTACGCCGGTCTCAACATCGGTGAGCTGGGCTCGGAAGCGCAGAAGCGCGAATACCTGCCCCGCGTTGCCAACGGCACGCTGATCTTCGCGCTCGGCCTGTCCGAGCCAAACGTCGGCGCGGATCTCGCCTCGGTCGAAACGCGTGCCGAAATTCGCGGCGACAAGGTCATCATCAACGGCGCCAAACGCTGGTGCTCGGGCGCCGAGATCGCCGATTGCATCTACGCGCTGGTGCGCAGCGGCCCCGTCTCCGAGCGCTACAAGAACCTCTCGTTCGTCATCATCCCGCGTGACACCAAGGGCGTGTCGATGACCGCCACCGGCACGATGGGCATGCGCGGCGGGCCGACCAACGACGTGGTATTCGAAGACGTCGAAATTCCGATCGAGAATATCCTCGGCGGTCCCGACTGCTGGAACAAGGGCTGGTCGCAGCTCGCCGGCCCCACGCTCGAAACCGAAAAGCTCAGCCCCAGCGCGATGGCTTTGGGCCTGGGCGAAGCCGCAGTGGAAGCGGCCTGGAACTATGCCCAGGAACGCAGCCAGTTCGGCATCAAGATCTGCGGCCACCAGGCAGTCCGCCACACGCTCGCCGACGTGCAGACCCGGCTCCAGACCTGCCGACTCATGCTCAAGGAATCGGCCGCAATGCTCGACCGGGGCGAGCCCAGCGCGGTCCAGACCTCGATGACCAAGCTCTATCTTTCGGAAACCATCCGCGACATCGTCATCCAGTGCCAGCAAGTCATGGGCGCATATGGCTATTCCGAAGATTTCGATATGGAGCGCTACGTACGTGATGCTATGGTGCTGCCAATCTTCGGCGGGTCGACCGCCGTCCAGAAGAACAACATCGCCAGCCTGATGCGCCTGCCAAAAAGCTGAGGTGCCCGGGCGCAAGCTTGGGAGAGCCGCGAAATGCCAAGGAATGTGCAGTCGCAGAGTGACATGCGGATCAGCGACCGGTTGAACGTCGGCGCCGGCACCGTGAAATCCGCCGGGCGGGTGGTGGAGATCTTCGAGTTCTTCGATGATCGGCAAGCCCCCGCCACGGTCATGGAGATCGCGGAAGGACTGGGCTATCCGCAGTCGAGCACCTCGGCGCTGCTCAAAAGCCTTGTGCACTATGGCTACCTCGATTTCGACCCGCACAAGCGCAGCTATATCCTGTCCAACCGCGCCGCGCTGATGGGTAGCTGGGTGAACGATCAGTTCTTCGCGGATGGCACCATCCTGGCCATGATGCGCGAACTCGGCCAGCAGACCGGCGACACCGTGCTCCTTGCCACCCGCAATGGCACGCACGCCCAGTATATTCATGTCCTGCAAGCGACGAACCCGGTCCGCTTCCACATCGTGGTCGGCACCGCCCGCCCTTTGATTGCATCCGGGACCGGCTATGTCCTGCTCAGCCAGCTTCCCGATGACGAAGTGCGCAAGATCATGACCCGCACGAATGCCGAAGCCAGACCGGGCCAGCCGATCGTCCAGCGCCGCGATCTGATGGAAAAGCTCGAACTCGTGCGTCGGCGCGGCTATGCCTTCACCTGCGACATGGTGACGCGCGGCGGCGGGATCATCGCCGCACCGATTCCGGTGGCGGAGGGAAGCCCATCGCTGGTCCTGGCGATTGCGGGCATCAGCGCGGAAATGCAAAGTCGCGAGCAGGAACTGGCCCGTACGCTGCTGGAAGCGATCGACGCCCGGTTCAGCAGGCGCCAGAACGATCACACCCACACCGCCGGTGCGATCTACGCCTGATCCAGCGCCCGGCCCGGCCAGCGCCGGACCGGGCCTTTTGGATCAGTTCGGAATTTCGAACAGGCCCGCCGCGCCCATCCCGCCGGCAACGCACATCGAGACGACTGCATAGCGCACGCCGCGCCGCCGCGCTTCGATCAATATGTGCCCGGTCAGGCGGCTGCCGGTCATCCCGAACGGATGGCCCAGCGCAATCGCGCCGCCGTTGACGTTGAGCTTGGCCGGATCGATCCCGAGATAGTCACGGCAATAGAGGGCCTGGCTGGCGAATGCCTCGTTGAGCTCCCACAGCCCGATATCCTGGACACCCAGCCCGGCGCGCTGCAGCAGCTTGGGAATTGCGAAAATCGGGCCGATCCCCATTTCCTCCGGCGCGCAGCCGGCCGACTGGAAGCCGCGAAAGATCCCCAGCACCGGCAAGCCCTCACGCTCGGCAATGCTACGCTCGACCAGCACCTGGGCCGAGGCGCCGTCCGAAAGCTGGCTGGCGTTGCCCGCCGTGACGAACTCGCCGGTCTTGATGATTTCCCCGTCGCGCCAGACCGGCTTCAGTTTGGCCAAACCCTCGGCGGTGGTTCCCGCGCGGATCCCTTCGTCGGCAGCGAGCGTCACTTCCTCGCTGCCCGAAATGCTGCCGTCCTTTTCGACGATATTGCGGCGCACGGTAATCGGCACGATCTCGTCATCGAACCGGCCAGCGGCAACCGCGGCGGCGGCTCGCGCATGGCTTTCCGCCGAGAATTCATCCTGCGCTTCGCGGCTGACTTCGTAGCGTGCGGCGACGACTTCGGCCGTTTCGATCATTTGCATATAGGCATGGGGCACGCGCGCGCGAACCGCGTCGGACTGGATGCGGCTCAGCTTCGAATTGTTTGTCGCGGTCAGCGAAACCGACTCCAGGCCGGCGCCGATTCCGATGTCCAGATCACCGGCAATGATGCCGCGCGCAATGCCCGCCAGCGCGGTGAGGCCGGACGCGCACTTGCGGTCCACCGAAGCGCCCGCGACACTCAGCGGGACCAGCTTCGATCCGAACACGCCCGCGCGGCCGATATTGGTGCCTTGCGTTCCGGATTGCACGGCAGCGCCCATCATCAGGTCATCGATGCGGGCGGGATCGATCCCGGCCCGTTCGACCGCGGCATCGATCACATGGCCGCCCAGCACCGGCGCATCGGTGTCGTTAAGGGCTCCGCGAAAAGCCTTGGCAATGGCAGTCCGGGCGGTCGATACGATAACGGCTTCGCGCATTTTCGGCACCTCTGTGATTGTTTTGCGGTTGCTGTTGCCGCAGCTTGATTGGCAAGTCCAGCGCCGGTTAGCGCTTTGTCGCGGCCGGCACCGCCGATGCCCACGCATCGAGCAGCGCGGCCGCATCGCGTGGCGGCAATGCTGCGCCCGGCGTGCGCGAAAAACGCGGCGCCGGCGCGGCATGAAACAATCCGCCGCGCTCTTCGTACGTCCCGCGCGCGCGGTGATGCGGATGGAACGGGGCTTCCTCGGCGGTCAAAACCGGCGCGATACAGGCATCGCTGCCTTCGAACAGGTCGATCCAATGCTGCCGGTCGGCGCCGGCGAACACCCGGGCCAGCGCTCCAGCCAGTTCAGGCCAGCGCGCGCGATCCTGCTGGCAGTCGGCAAATTCCTCCAGTCCGAGCCGGGCGATCATTTCCGCGAAGAAAGGGGGCTCGATTGGCCCCACTGAAACCTCGCGGCCATCGCGGCACAGATAGCAGCGATAGAACGGAGCGGCCCCGCCCAGCAGGTTTTCCGCGCGGTCCAGCGAGATCTGACCCGAGGGCACCAGCCCGGTGAACATCGTCATCAGCGAAGCGACACCATCGACAATCGCGGCATCGACTACCTGCCCCCGCCCGGATCTCTCCCGCTCGAACAGCGCGGCCAGAATTCCCAGGATCAGGAACATCGAGCCTCCGCCGAAATCGCCGACGAGATTGAGCGGAATCGCGGCAGGCTCGCCCGGACGGCCCATCGCCGCCAGCGCCCCGCTCAGCGCAATATAGTTGATGTCATGCCCGGCCCGCTGCGCCAGCGGGCCTTCCTGCCCCCACCCGGTCATCCGGCCATAGACGAGCCGGGGATTTTGCCCGCACAGCACGTCCGGCCCCAGCCCGAGGCGCTCCATCACTCCGGGCCGGAACCCTTCGATCACCACGTCGGCCAGTGCCGCTGCCGCGATGCACTGCGCCCGCCCTGCATCGCTGCGAATGTCCACGGTGATCGCCGCGCGGCCCCGGTCCATGATCGGATTGGGCCAGCCATTGCCGCCCGCCCGGTCGATCCGCAGCACGTCCGCGCCCAGATCGGCCAGCAGCATCGCGCAGTGCGGACCGGGTCCGATGCTGGTGAATTCGATCACCCGCAGCCCGGTCAGCGGCCCGCGCGGCTGTGGGTTGTCAGCCACTACAGCGCCTCGATGATCGTCACGTTGGCCATGCCGCCGCCTTCGCACATGGTCTGCAGGCCATAGCGCTTGCCGCGCGCGCGCAGCGCGTGGATCAGGGTCGTCATGAGCTTGGTGCCCGAGGCGCCGAGCGGATGGCCCAGCGCGATCGCGCCGCCGTTGACGTTGAGCCTGGCCGGATCGGCGCCGATCGCCTGCAGCCACGCCAGCGGGATCGGCGCGAAGGCTTCGTTGACTTCGTAAAGATCGATCTCGCCAATCGTCATGCCAGCGCGGGCCAGCGCCTTGCGGGTCGCCGGAATCGGCTCCTCCAGCATGATCACCGGATCGCCGGCAGTCACGGTCAGGTTGACGATGCGGGCCAGCGGGGTCAGCCCGTGCTGCTTGAGCGCGCGTTCGCTCACCACCAGCACGCCCGAAGCGCCGTCGCAGATCTGGCTGGCGCTGGCCGCCGAAAGCACGCCGCCTTCGCTCAGCAGCTTGACCGAGGCGATCCCTTCCAGCGTCGCGCCCTCGCGGATGCCCTCGTCGCGCGTGTGCATCCCGCCTTCGATCGGCAGCGGCACGATCTCGGCTTCAAACGCCCCGGCGGCCGTGGCGGCGGAAGCCTTGAGATGGCTTTCGAGCGCGAACCGGTCGAGCGTTTCGCGGTCGAACCCGTAGTTGCGCGCGATCATCTCGGCGCCTTCGAACTGGCTGAACGTCTTGACGCCAAAGCGCTGCTGGATGCGTTCGGAAAATGGCCCGGTCCCGAGCCCGGCTTGCGCGTGCAGCGTCATGTTGGTGAACATCGGCACGCGGGTCATGCTTTCACCGCCCGCCGCGATCACCACGTCCTGCGTGCCCGACATCACCGCCTGGGCGGCAAACTGGATCGCTTGCTGCGAGGAGCCGCACTGGCGGTCGATCGTCACGGCCGGGACGGATTGCGGCAGGCGCGATGCGAGTACCGCGTTGCGCCCGAACGCAAACGACTGCTCGCCGGCCTGCGTCACGCAGCCCATGATGACGTCTTCGATCGCGGCCGGATCAATCCCGCTGCGATCGGTCAGCGCATTAAGCACTTCGGCGGCCATGTCGGCCGGATGCCAACCCGCCAGCGCGCCATTGCGCTTGCCACCGGCGGTGCGGGCAGCTTCGACGATATAGGCTTCGGGCATGTCAGCGTTCTCCGGTGAACTTGGGTTTGCGGCGGGCGAGGAAGGCGGAAATGCCCTCGCGGCTGTCCGCCGTCGCGCCGGCCGCCGAGATGGTCAGTGCTTCGAGATCGAGCTGGACGTCGAGCGGGTTGTGCAGACTGACCGACAGCAGAGCCCGCGCGCCGCCCAGCGCACCGGTCGCAGCTTCCGCCAGCGCTGCGGCGAGTTCCTGTCCGGCAGCAACCAGATCCGCATCGTCCACGACCCGTGAGATCAGCCCGATTCCGGCGGCTTCCTCCGCGCCGACCCGGCGGTTGGTAAGGATCATCTCCTGCGCGTGGCGCAAGCCCACCAGTCGCGGCAACAGCCAGCTCATCCCGCCATCCGGCGTCAGCCCGACCATGCCATAAGCCGCAGTAAAGTGCGCCGAACGCGCGGCCAGCACGACGTCGCCCAGCAAAGCCAGGCTCATCCCCGCACCCGCTGCCGGGCCGTTCACCAGCACGACCAGCGGCTTGGCCATCTTCGCCATCCGGAGAACCGATGCGTGAAACGCGTCGGCCAGTTCCCGCAGCAATTGCGGCGTGCTATCTCCAGCGGCCGCGAAGGCGGAAATGTCGCCGCCGCCGCAGAACAGCCGTCCCTCGCCGGTCAGCACCACGCAGCGCACCGCCGGATCGTCGACAATCTCGTCGAGCACCCGGGCCAGCCCCTCGGCCAGCGCCATGTTGATCGTGTTCCCCGCCTCCGGGCGATGGAGGGTGATGGTCGCGACCGCACCCGCGCGGCTGAGGAGGACCGGCTCGCTCACTTCGGCGCCATCCGGATTGCCCCGTCGAGCCGGATCGTCTCGCCGTTGAGCATCGGGTTGATCACAATGCTTTCAACCATCGTCGCGAATTCGTCGGGCTTGCCGAGCCGGTTGGGGAACGGCACCTGATTGCCCAGCGCGTCCTGCACTTCCTGCGGGAACGAGGCCATCATCGGGGTCCAGAACAGCCCCGGTGCGATCGCCACGACGCGAATACCGTAACGGGCGAACTCGCGCGCGATCGGCAGCGTCATGCTGACAACCCCGCCCTTCGAGGCGGCATAGGCGGCCTGTCCGATCTGGCCTTCGAAGGCGGCGGCAGACGCGGTGTTGATCACCACGCCGCGTTCTTCGCCGCCGATCGTTTCGGCATCGTGAATGCGCGCCGCGAACTGCGACAGCACATTGAACGTGCCGATCAGGTTGATCGAAATCGCCTTGGCGAAACCGCCGAGCGGCGCCGCCTTGCCGTCACGCCCGACCACTTTCGCGGCCGGCCCGATCCCGGCGCAATTGACCAGGATGCGGGCCTTGCCGTGCGCGGCCTCGGCGGCGAGGATCGCCGCCTCAACCGAACCTTCGTCGGTCACGTCGACCGAGGCAAACCGCCCACCGATTTCGCGCGCCTTGGTTTCGCCGAGGTCCGCGTTGAGATCAAAAATGGTCACTTTGGCGCCCCGCGCGGCCAGTCGTTCAGCGGTCGCGGCGCCAAGACCCGAGGCTCCGCCCGTCACGATTGCCGCCAGTCCGTCGATATTCATTCCCAAATCCCCTGAATTCAGACCAGTTCGACGGCCACCGCAGTCGCCTCGCCGCCGCCGATGCACAGTGACGCCACTCCGCGGCGCAAGCCCCGGTAGCGCAGCGCGGCCAGCAGCGTGACGATGATTCGAGCCCCGCTCGCCCCGATCGGATGGCCCAGCGCGGTCGCGCCGCCATTGACGTTGAGTTTTTCGCCCGGAATGGCGAGGTCGCACGCCGCGATCATCGCGACGGCAGCAAAGGCCTCGTTCACTTCGAACAGATCGACATCGCTAACCTTCCACCCGGCGCGGTCGAGCGCCTTTTGGATCGCCGGGACCGGAGCGGTGGTGAACAGCCCCGGCTCGTGCGCATGGGCCGCGTGCGAAACGATCCGCGCCGCCACCGGCAGGCCGAGCCGCTCGGCCACGCTGGCGCGGGTGAGCACCAGTGCCGCCGCACCGTCCGATATAGACGAGGCATTGGCTGCGGTGATCGTGCCATCCTTCACGAAGGCAGGCTTGAGCGACGGAATCTTTTCGGGGCGCGCCTTGCCGGGCTGCTCGTCAGTATCGACCAGCACTTCGCCGCCCCGCCCCGGCACCGCGACCGGCACAATTTCGCCCGCGAAAGCTCCGCTCGCAATCGCCGCATTGGCCCGCTCGAGCGAACGCAAGGCATAGGCGTCCTGCTCTTCGCGCGTGAACCCGTAAGTCTTGACTGCGTCCTCGGCGAAGGCGCCCATCGGCTTGCCCGGCATGTAGGCGTCTTCCAGCCCGTCGAGCATCATCGAATCAAATACCCGGTCGTGGCCGATCCGCGCGCCGGCGCGGTGCTTTGCCAGCACGTAGGGCGCGTTGGTCATGCTTTCCATGCCTCCGGCGACGATCACCTCGGCGCTGCCCGCCACCAGCGCGTCATGCGCGAAGATGGCGGCCTGCATGCCCGATCCGCACATCTTGTTGACAGTCGTCGCCTGGGCGCTCTTGGGCAGCCCGCCGCCCAGTGCCGCCTGACGCGCCGGGGCCTGGCCGAGCCCCGCCGGGAGCACGCAGCCCATGATCACCTGCTCGACCAGCACCGGATCGAGCCCGGACCGCTCGACAGCGGCGCGGATCGCGGCCGCACCCAGTTCGGTTGCGCGGACCGGCGAAAACATCCCCTGGAAGCCCCCCATCGGGGTCCGGGCATAGCCCGCGATAACGATCGGATCGTGCGGCATGGTCATGCTCCCGTTGCAAGCGCGCGGGCGATAACCATCCGCTGGATATCGGACGTGCCCTCATAGATCTGACAGACGCGCACATCGCGATAGATCCGCGCGATCCCGAATTCCTCAAGATAGCCATAGCCGCCCAGCGTCTGCAGCGCGCCGGAGACAACCGTCTCGGCCGTTTCCGAAGCGACCAGCTTGGCCATCGAAGCCTCGGTCAGGCAGGGCAGTCCCGCGTCCTTGATCGATGCAGCGTGAAGCACCATCTGCCGCGCCGCCTCAAGCCGGGCGGCAAGATCGGCAAGCCGGAAGCCGACCGCCTGGTGCTGGATGATCGGCAGGCCAAAGCTCTTGCGCTCGCGGGCATAGTCCACTGCGATCTCCAGCGCCGCCTGCGCCATGCCGATGCACTGCGCGGCGATGCCGATCCGCCCCGCCTCAAGATTGCCGAGCGCGATGCCATAGCCCGCGCCGGCCGCGCCCAGCAGCAGGTCGTCGGCCACGAACAGTTCCTCGAACCGGATGCCGCAAGTGTCCGACGCCGCCTGACCTAACTTGTGCTCGACCTTGTCGACGAAATAGCCGGGGCTGTCGGTCGGCACGAGAAAGGCGGAAATCCCCTTCTTGCCCGCCGCCGGATCGGTCACAGCAAACACGATCGCCACTTTGGCGATGCGGCCGGACGAGATGAACTGCTTCGCCCCGTCGAGCACATAGCCGCCCTCCACCTTGCGGGCGCGGGTGCGGATCGCCGAAGCGTCCGACCCGGCGTCAGCCTCGGTCAGCGCAAAGGCCCCGGTCGCCCGCCCGCTCACCAGATCCGGCAGGAACCGCTCCTGCTGGGCCGGCGTGCCCAGTTTGATCAGGGCCGAGACTATCAGACTGTTGTGAATGCTGACGACTGTCGAGAGCGCGCCGTTCGCCGCCGCCACCTCGATCAGGGCAAGCGCATAGGACACCGTATCGAGCCCGGCCCCGCCGAACTCTTCGGGCGCAGTCATCGCCATCAGGCCGAGATCCGCCATTTCCGCAAAGAGGCCCGGCGGGAATGCACCATTTGCCTCCCATTCCGCAGCCTGCGGCCGGATGCGTTGCTGCGCGAAGGAGCGCACCATGTCCCGGACGGAACTTTGGGTTTCGGTATGAATCATGGCGGTTTCCGGTCCGATATCTACTCATAAGTAGATTGCATTCCGGAGAGTTTCTTGTCAACACTGCCCGCCACCATCAGGCCACCACCATCAGGAGTGTGTGTGAAGCAGGCTGCATCCCCTTTCCAGAATGCCGAACAGCGGCAGGTAGAGCGTGCGGCCAAACGCGATGCGGTGCTTCGCGCGGCGGTGCAGATGTTCAACGAGCGCGGCTTCCACCAGACCTCGCTCGATGATGTGGCGGCCCGCCTTGGCGTGTCGAAGCCGACGATCTACCACTACCTCGGCAACAAGGATCAAGTGCTGCTCTAATGCGTGACGAGCGGCCTCAGGCAATTGCTCGAAGCCGCCGAACAGGCGCGGCAGGAGCCAGGGCGAGGCGCGGACCGGCTGATGGCGTTTCTGCACCGCTATGCCGAGATCAACATGGACGATTTCGGCCGCTGCGTAATCCGCACCGGCGATGAGGCGCTGGGGCCGGAAAGCCGCAAGCAGTTCCGCGTGCTCAAGCGCAACATAGACAGCGCGATGCGCGCGCTGATCGCGGAAGGGATCGCCGATGGCTCGATCGAGCCGACCGATCCCAAGCTGCTGGCCTTCACCCTCGCCGGCGCGCTCAACTGGCCGGCGCGCTGGCATGAACCGGGTGGCGCGCTCTCGGCGAAGGAACTGGCGCGAGCGCTGGTGGCCAATCTGGCGCGGGGCTTTCTGCCCCGCTGACGGGTTGACAAGCCGTCGCCAGACTAGCACCGCCTGCAGGTCATCAAGGCCACAACAACCGCCGGGCAGGGGACGTCATGCTTACCGCGAACGGGCAATACGCAACGATCAGGGACGACTTTTTCTCCACCCGTGAAGGCCCGCTTGCGGACATCCGGTTGGCGGGCACGATCTGCAACGCCTGCGGCGAACCCTCATTGGGCACGGTGCCGGCCTGCCAGAACTGCCAGTCGCCCGATTTGCGACCGGCAACCTTGTCGCGCGAAGGCAAGCTCTTCAGTTACACGGTCGTGCGCAACCGGCCCCCGGGCGACTACAAGGGCCCGGACAATCCCTTTGTCCCCTTTCCGGTCGGATTGGTCGAACTGCCGGAGGGCATCCGCGTGCTGTCCGTGCTCGATTGCGCGCTCGACGAACCCCACGTCGGCATGGCGATGGTGCTCGACGTTTACGAACTCTACCGGAACGAGGAAGGTGCCCCGGTGCTGTCCTACCGCTTCCGGCCTGCCACCCCCTCCACCAACAGCGAGGAGAAGCGCTGATGCGGCCCGTTTACATAGCCGGCGTCGGCATCCACAAGTTCGGCCGCTTCGATGACAAGCCCTATACACAAATGGGGCTGGAAGCGGCGACCATGGCGCTCGCCGACGCGAAAATGCCGTGGAGCGATGTCCAGCTCGCCTATTGTGCCCGGATGTATCTGCCCGCCACTTCGGGCGTGAAGATTCTCGGCCAGCTCGGTCGCACCGGAATTTCCATCGTCGATATCGAGGCCGCCTGCGCCAGCGGCGGCGCGGCGCTGGTCCAGGCCTGCATGGCGATCGCCTCGGGCGCCAAGGACACGGCGCTGGTGCTCGGCGTCGAAAAGATGCCGCGCGGGTTCATGGACCCCCGGCAGCTCTACGAGGACTGGCAGATCAAGACCGGCCTGTCGCAAAATCCGATTCCCTGGGCGATCCGCGCGCGCCGCCACATGCATGAACACGGCACCACGGCCGAGCAGATCGCCAAGATTTCGGTCAAGAACCACCGGAACTCGGTCCACAACCCCAATGCGATGTACCAGAAGGAATTCAGCCTTGAGCAGGTGCTGAATTCGCCGCTGGTCAACGATCCGATCAACCTGTTCTCGATCTGCGCGCCCAACGAAGGCGCGGCGGCGGTCGTGCTGTGTTCGGGCGATGTGGCGGCGAAATACACCGATGCCCCGATCGAAGTCGCCGGCTGCGCGCACAAGGTCGCGCTCTACACCCATTTCAGCGTGCCGCTCTACACTGTGAGCGCGCGGGTCGAGAATCCGCACGTCACGCAACTGACGTGCGGGGAAGTCTACGAGGCGGCCGGGATCGGCCCGGAAGATATCGATGTTCTGGAAGTACAGGACACCGACGCGTTTTGTGAGCTGGAAGCCTATGAGCACATCGGGCTGTGCCCGATCGGCGAGGGCGGCCGGTTGATCGATGATGGCACGGTCGCGATCGGCGGCAGCAAGCCCGTCAACACCAGCGGCGGGCTGATCAGCAAGGGTGAGCCGGTCGGCGCTTCGCACCTCGGCCAGATCCACGAGATCGTGTCGCAATTGCGCGGCACGGCCGGGGCGCGGCAGGTCGAAGGCGCAAAGGTCGGTCTGGCCCATGTCATCGGCGCGGGCGGCAATTGCGCCGTCACTGTGCTCAAGCGGTAAAGCCCTCCTCGCCCCCTTCCCCACCCCTTGCTGCCTCGCTTCCCGGTCGAGGAGCGGGCCTCTCTGGGATGTTCCGGAATGATCCGAGGCGGCGCATTGGCGGGCGCCGCGAGTCCGCTTCCGGCGCGGTTGTCGCCGGCGGGCCGGTGGCTATAGCGGACCGAATGTGTCGATGATCGATTTCGCCCCTTCCCCCGATTCGGTTCCGAACCCGGTCCCGGCGGCCCCCTCGCGCCCGGCGCCGGTTGCCCGCCTGCCGGGGCTCGATGCCCTGCGCGCGATTGCGGCCGTTTGCGTGGTGGTGATGCATGTCGGTCCGATTTACCGGACCCCCGAAGTGCTGGATTCGGCCTATCTGGCAGTCGACTTCTTCTTCCTCCTGTCCGGGTTTGTGATGGCCCGCACCTATGAACAACGGATGCGGTCCGGACGGATCGGACCCTGGAGGTTTCTTTGGCTGCGCTACCTGCGGTTGTGGCCGACCATGGCGGTCGGCGCCCTGCTCTCGCTGCCCTTCCTGTGGCGTGACGGGATGAGCTGGAGCATTGCGGCCAACGTCGGGCTACCCAACTTCTTCCTGTTGCCGACTCGCTCGGCTCCGGTGATCTTTGCCCTCAACCTGCCGGCCTGGTCGGTCTTCTTCGAACTGGTGGCGAACTGCGCGCACGGGTTGTTCGTTCAGCGGCTGGGCAAGCGCACACTGGCGCTGCTGGTCGCGGGCCTGCTTGGCGCACTTGGCCTGTGCGCTTGGCAATTCGGCAATCTCGACCTTGGTTCGCGCCCTGAGAATGTTGTCGGCGGGCTCGCCCGGGTCGCATTCTCCTATGCCCTGGGCATCCTGTTGTGGCGTTTCCACGGCGATCGCGCACCGTTCGCGATCCCGCCGGTGCTGGCCTTCCTCGCGATGCCGGTCCTGTTCGCGGCGGCGCAAGGTTTCGGGTTCGAAGGCCCGTTCTTCGATGTGGCATTCGTGGCGGTGGCGGGGCCGCTGATGTTGTGGGGCGGATTGCGATCGCGGGCGATGGAACCGCTCGCGCGGCGCGTCGGGGCGCTGTCGTTCCCGCTCTATGCGGTCCACTTTCCGGTGCTGCTCGCGGCCGAGGCAACCGGAATTTCGCGGTACCTCGCCCCGTTTCTGGCGCTGGCCTGTGCGCTGGTCACCCAGGCGGCCGTCCGCAGGTTTGAGCACCGCCTCAAAGCCATTCTCACATTTTAATGTGCGATGTGATTGCGGGGCACATTGCGGCGTCCTAGCTCGCCGCGCATGTCAATCACACTCATTGATCGGGTTCGCCAACTGGTCACCACCGGCGACATGACCCGCGCCGGCCTCGCGCGTGCCGCAGGCCTTCATGC
>VMTF01000145.1 GCA_013791705.1 Sphingomonadales bacterium
ACGCGGCGCGGCAGCCGCCGGGGGCGGCGGTGCGGCGGGGGCCGGCTCGGGAGCGGGCGCGACCTCGCCGGGCTTGCCGATCAGCTTGCGACGCTTCACCTCGACCACCACCTTGTTGGTGCGGCCGTGGCTGAAGGTCTGCTTGACCTCGCCCGCTTCGACCGAGCGCTTCAGCCCAAGCGGCTTGCGGCCCAGAGTCGGTTTGTTGTCGGTCTCGCTCATAAGTTCCAAACAGTCCTTCGTATCAATACGTCGTCGCAGCGGGCGTGACGGCCGGGGCCGTCCGTTCGCTCGATTCATCAAGTCCGCCAGCATGGTCCGGCGCATCGGGCCGGCCCGTAAAGTGAGCCAGGCGCTTCAGCACCGCAGCGAGCCGTTCAGCCGCCGCGGAATCGGTCAGCGCCAGGTGGACGACGTTGTCGCGGCCCAATGCCACAGACAGAGCCGCGCGGTCCAGTGGCAAGCGCACCCCGGCAAGGCCGGTGCCTTCGGCGGCTTCGCCCACGCGCCAGGCCTGGTCGAGCTTGCGCGAACCATCCTCGCCCGCATCCGCCGCATGGGCGAGCCAGGCGACTTTGCCCTGGCGCGCGTTCTCGGCGATCCGGTCCGAACCCATCAGCAGCTTGCCGGACTTGAGCTCCAGCCCCAGCCGATCGGTAAAGGCGCGGGTCAGCGCGGCCTCGATCCGCTCCGGCAGATCGTCAGGGATGGTCAGCGGCGTGCCCTTGAAGGCGCGTGCCAACGCTCCCTTTAGTTTACCCTTGGCGAGTGCGATTTCAAGGTCGGCGCGCGAAACGCCGATCCACGCGCCACGCCCGGGCGCGCGCGCCAGCACATCGGGCAGCACTTCCCCCTCGGGAGAAATCGCCAGCCGCACCAGCGCATCGCGCGATTCGTGAGCGCCGGAAAGGATGCATTTCCTTTCCGGCCCTTCGCCCAAGATGTCTGAGCTTACGTGCTCATTGCGAGGATTCCGCATTGGCGGCCTCCTCGTTTGCGGCAGCTTCGCCGTCGGTCGCAGACCCGTCCTCTGTGGCGGGCTCGTCGTCGAACCAGTGGGCACGGGCGGCCATGATGATCTCGTTGCCCTGCTCTTCGCTCAGCCCGTATTCGCCCAGCACGCCGCCCTTGTCCTCGGAGCGTTCGCGGCGCGCACCATCGCGGCGGCGCTGCTCGACGCGCTTCTTGGCGATGAGTTCGTCGGTGGCAAGGTCGGCCAGATCGTCAAGCGTCTTGATCCCGGCCTTGCCGAGCGTGACCAGCATCGCTTCGGTAAGGTGCGGAATTTCGGCCAGAGCGTCCTCGACACCCAGTTCGCGGCGCGCTTCGCGGGAGGCTTCTTCGCGCCGCTCCAGCGCTTCGCCGGCGCGGCTCTGCAGTTCTTCGCCCAGTTCCTCGTCGAAACCTTCGATCGCGGCCAGTTCGGCCAGCTCGATATAGGCGACTTCCTCCAGCTCGGTGAAGCCTTCGGCCACCAGCAACTGCGAAAGCGTTTCGTCGACGTCGAGTTCCTCCTCGAACATCTTCGAACGCTCGGCGAATTCACGCTGGCGCTTCTCGCTCGATTCGGCATCGGTCATGATGTCGATCGCCGAATTGGTGAGCTGCGAGGCCAGCCGCACGTTCTGGCCGCGGCGGCCGATCGCGAGCGAAAGCTGGTCATCGGGCACGACCACTTCGATGCGGTTTTCTTCCTCGTCGATCACGACGCGGCTGACGGTGGCCGGCTGGAGCGCGTTGACCACGAACGTCGCGGTGTCCTCGCTCCACGGGATGATGTCGATCTTCTCGCCCTGCAGTTCCTGCACGACGGCCTGGACGCGGCTGCCCTTCATGCCGACGCAGGCGCCGACCGGGTCGATCGAACTGTCGTGGCTGATTACGCCGATCTTGGCGCGGCTGCCCGGATCGCGGGCGGCGGCCTTGATCTCGATGATGCCGTCATAGATTTCGGGCACTTCCTGCGCGAACAGCTTCTTCATGAACTCGGGGTGCGCGCGGCTCAGGAAAATCTGCGGGCCGCGGTTCTGGCGCTCCACCTTGAGGATCAGCGCACGCACGCGCTCGCCCACGCGGGCGGCTTCGCGCGGGATCTGCTGATCGCGGCGGATCACGCCCTCGGCGCGGCCGAGGTTGACGATCACGTGGCCGAACTCGACCGACTTGATCACCCCGGTGATCACTTCGCCGGCGCGATCCTTGAACTCGGCAAACTGGCGGTCGCGCTCGGCATCGCGGACCTTCTGGAAGATCACCTGCTTGGCCGATTGCGCGTCGATCCGGCCCAGATCGACCGGCGGCAGCGGATCGACGATGAAGTCGCCCAGCTTGGCGCCCGGCTGCAGCTTTTCGCCCTGCTTGAGATCGACCTGCTTGAAGTAGTCCTCAACTTCTTCGACCACTTCCACCACGCGCCACAGGCGCAAGTCGCCGGTGCGCGGATCAAGCTTGGCGCGGATATCGTTCTCGGCGCCATAGCGGTTGCGCGCCGACTTCTGGATTGCCTCTTCCATCGCCTCGATGACGATCGACTTGTCGATCATCTTCTCGGTGGCGACCGCATTGGCGATCGCCAGCAGCTCGGCGCGGTTGGCGGAAATCGCACTGGCCATGTCTTAGTCTTCCTGTTCCTGAAGGGCGCCGGGTGCGTCGGAGCCGTCCTCGTCGTCAAAATCTGCTTCGTCGGCGTCGCCGATGTCTTCCTCGTCAAACCCCGAGGTGTCGAGCGGCTTGCTGGCGGCGAGCAACCGGTCGGTCAGGACCAGCTTCGCCGCATGGATATCGGCCAGCGCGAAACTGACGGGGCCTGACTTGCGGTCGTCCACCGTTACTATTTCGGCTCCGGGTTCATCCCCGGCAATCCCGACCAGATCGCCCTGCAGCGACTTGCGATTGCCTTCGACCGGGTTCTTCAACTGCACGCGCACTTCGTGTCCGGCCCACTGCGCAAAGTCCTGCGGGCGCGTCAGCGGCCGATCGATCCCCGGCGAGGAAACCTCGAGCCGGTAGGCCTCGTCGATCAGGATTTCGCCCGCTTCCTCAAGCGCGTCGATCCGGTCGGAAACGCGGCGCGACAGTGCGGCGCAGTCTTCCAGCACGAGTTGCCCGGTCTCGGGCCGTTCGGCCATGATCTGGAGCGTGGTTTCCTCATCGCCCACTTCGGTCTTGCCGAACACCAGCACGCGCACGAGTTCGAAGCCGAGGGCCTTCGCCTCCGGCTCGACAATCTCGATGATGCGCGCAATGTCGGACATTCAAACTCCATGAGCCCGAATTGCGACAACGGAGTTTCGCGCCGGCCCCTCGCGGCGCCAGCCCGAACGTTGCATGACAATGTCGGGAGTGAGGCTGCGTTACACGCGGGCCATGAAAATGGCAAGTCCAATCGCCGCCTCAATCGCTGACGATATGCCTGCCCGGCCGGCTATGCCCGTTCCAACCGCGCCGTCCCGTTCAGGCCATGCTTCTTAAGGCAATGCCGGAGCTGGTCGTAACTCAGGCCAAGCGCCCTGGCGGTCTGGCGCTGGTTGTGGCGGTGGCGGATCAGGTGCTCGGCCAGAATCGCCTTTTCATGGGCATCGACCGCCGCGCGCAGATCGGTGACCCCGCCATGCCCGGTCGCGGCATCGGTCGCCGCCGCGCTGCGAATAGCGTCCTCATGCGGTGTATCAGTCCTGCCGGCAGTGTCGCGCTCGTTTTCGGCGCCCGCCAGCGCCCCCCCGGCCGGCTTCCACGGCGAATCGAACGGATCGAACGTCACCTGCCCGATCGGCCCGGCTCCGTCATCCCAGCGATAGACCGCGCGTTCGACCACGTTGCGCAGCTCGCGCACGTTGCCGGGCCACGGGTAGTCCTCCAGCTCGCGCATCACTCCGGCCGCAAAGCCGGGCCAGTCCGGCCAGCCCAGCTCGCTCGCCATGCGGCGTCCGAAGTGATCGACCAGCACCGCGACATCGCCTTCGCGCGCCCGCAGCGGCGGCAGGGTGATGACCTCGAAGCAGAGCCGGTCGAGCAGATCGGCGCGGAACCGGCCCTGCTCCGCCAGCGCGGGCAGATCCTCATTGGTGGCGCCGACCACCCGCACATCCACCCGCAGCGGCCGCGATGCGCCGAGCCGGGTCACCTCGCCATATTCGATTGCCCGCAGCAGGCGTTCCTGCGCGCCCATCGACAGCGTTGCCAGCTCATCGAGAAACAGCGTGCCCCGGTCCGCCTCCTCGAACCGCCCGGCCCGCGCCCGCGTCGCGCCGGTGAATGCCCCCGCCTCGTGCCCGAACAGTTCGGCCTCGATCAGCGTTTCGGGCAGCGCCGCGCAGTTCAGCGTGACCAGCGGTTCGCCCCAGCGCGGGGAAAGGCGATGGAGCCGCTCGGCGATCAGTTCCTTGCCGGTTCCGCGCTCGCCCACCACCAGCACCGGCCGGCGCAGCGGCGCGGCCCGGCTGGCGCGCTCCACCGCATCGAGAAAGGCGCCCGACTGGCCAATGAACTGAAAGTTTCGATCCATTGCCATATCTAGCATTTTTTGCTGATATATGGCAATATTAACTACATCTGCTCTGCCACACACATCCGGGCGGCCCGCACAAATCGGCCACAGTTGCGGCTTGGCACAGCGCTTGCTGAAAGGAGTGCAGCCTGAAGGCAGGTCAACCTGAAACCAGGGAAACCTCTCACCGGAGCATCGCCATCACCTGTCCGTCATCGCGTCCCCGGCATACCGCGCTGCGCCCCTGCACGGCAGCAGCGACGACCGCCCCTGCTCCCTTCGTCCCCGGCCTCCCCCCTTCCCGCCGGTTCGACGAACGGGTAGAACTGCTGCGTCGCCCGGCCGCGCCAAATCCTTTCAACGGAGCATCCATCATGGGTATCTTCTCCCGCACGCGCGACATCATTGCCGCCAACTTCAACGACCTGCTCGACAAGGCCGACGATCCGGCAAAGATGATCCGGATGATCATCCTCGAGATGGAGGAAACCCTTGTCGAAGTGCGCGCCAGCGCCGCGCGCACGATTGCCGACCAGAAGGAATTGCACCGCCACACGGTCAAGCTCGACGGACTTCAGGCCGACTGGGCGGAGAAGGCGCAACTGGCCTTGTCCAAGGGCCGCGAGGATCTGGCGCGCGCCGCGCTCGGCGAAAAGCGCAAGGCCGCCGACATGGCCGCGCAACTGCACGCGGAGATCACCGTGCTGGACGATGCGATGCGCGCCTACGAGCTCGACATCGACAAGTTGCAGAGCCGCTTGCGCGAAGCCCGCTCACGCCAGACGCAGATCGCGGCCCGGCTCGAAAGTGCCGAAAACCGCGTCCGCCTGCGCACCCTGCTGGCGAGCGAGCGGGTCGACGAGGCGATGGCCCGGTTCGACCAGCTCGAACGCCACGTCGACTATGCCGAAGGCCGGGCCGATGCGCTGAAGCTCGCCGAACGCGGCAAGCCCAATCTCGCCGACGAGATCGCCGCGCTCGCCTCCAGCGACAAGATCGACGAGGAACTGGCAGCGATGAAGCGCCAGCTCGATCAATCGAACACGGACGCCTGAGCCATGGACCACACCCTCATCCCGTTGGCCGCAATCGGCGCCATTTTCGTGGGCCTGCCGTGGGTCGTGCTCCACTACATCACCAAGTGGAAAACGGCCGCCACCCTCACTTCCGGGGACGAGGCACTGCTGGAAGAGCTCTACCAGCTCGCCAAGCGTCTCGACGAACGGATGGACACCGTCGAACGGCTGGTCTCCGCCGATCATCCCGATTTCCATCCGGCCCGCCTCACTCCCGATCGCGAGACCGACAACCAGCAACTGCGCGAGCTTGACCGCCTGCTCGCCGACAGGAAAGGCATCAGCCAGTGACCTTCCCATCCGAACGCACAAACGCCGCCCCGCCAACCGGACGGCACACCCGGTTCTATCGGGACAAGATCAACGGCAGGTTTCTCGGCGTGTGCTCGGGCATCGCCGATTACACCGGGATCGACGTCATGTGGGTCCGCATCGCGGCCATCGCGCTCACCGTGTGCGGAATGGGCTTTCTGCCGCTGCTCTATTTTTTGATCGGCATGATGGCGCCGGCCAAGCCCGCGCACCTTTATGCCGATAGCGCGGAGCAGCGCTTCTGGCAGGGCGTCCGCCAGTCGCCGGGCCGCACGGCGCGCGAAGTCCGCGCGAAATTCCGCGACATCGACCATCGCCTGGCCGAAGTCGAAAGCTTCTACGTCTCGTCGAACCCGCGCCTTTCGGCCGAAATCGAACGCCTGCGCTGATCCGCGCATCCCGGGGGATTGCCACTCATGCAGGAAGTTATCGTCCTTCTCGCCCCGTTCCTGATGGTGGGCTTCATCGTCTGGACCAAGCACCAGCGGAAAATGACCGCGCTGATGATGCAGCTCGGCGCAGATGAGACCGCCGCAGCCCAAGCCTATGCCCGGCTGGAGGAGCGCGTCCGCGTGCTGGAGCGCATCGTCACCGATCGCGGCTACGACCTCGCCGAGCAGATCGAAGCGCTGCGCGAGGACAAGCCGCAATTGCAGCCGCGGGACACTACCCCAGCGCAATAAGTTTCTGCTCAATCAAGTCAGGGAGCATCACCCATGGCCAATCCCACCCTCCTGCTTGCGCTGACCACGCTGATCGGCCTTGGCATCGTCGCCATGACGGTGCTTGCGATCTGGCAGGGCTGGCTCCAGTTGAAACTCCATGAACTCGACCGGACTCGCGATACGCCCGAAACCACACCCCTCACCTCCCACGCCCGGATCGAACTGGCCGACGTGAAAGAACGCCTGCGCCGGCTCGAAGCGATCGCCGCCGGGGTAGACCTCTGACGCCGCCCCGGTTAGGTGCCCAGTTCATGCGCTCGCTCGACGACATCCGTGAAGAATACGAATTCCTCGATGGCGACGAACGCTATCGCCTGCTGATCGAACTTGGCCGCGAGCTGGACGCGATGCCCGATGTGCTCAAGACCGACGCCACCAAGGTTCGCGGCTGTTCGGCCAGTGTGTGGGTCTATCCGACCCGGAGCGAGGGCGGCGGCGATAGTCGGCTCCACTTCCTGGCCGACAGCAACGCCGCAATCACCAAGGGCATTGTCGCACTGGTGCTGTCGGCCGTCCAGGACAGGACCGCCACCGAAGTGGCGAACACCGATATCGCGGCCGCGCTCGCACCCTTCGACCTCAGGAACCAGCTCTCGTCGAACCGCACGCAGGGCATTCCCAACATGATCGCGCTGATCCGCGAGACCGCCGCGCGGCTGGCCGCTGGCTAAGCCGGCACCTTGAAAAAGCTGACCCGGCCCTTCTGGCTCGGCGCCGGGCTCCTTGCGGTGGGGCTTGGCATTCTCGGCATTGCCCTGCCGCTGCTGCCGACCGTGCCGTTCTTCCTGCTGGCCGCGTTCTGCTTTGCCCGCTCCCATCCCGTGTGGGAGCGGCGCCTGCTCGACCACCCGAAATATGGCCCGCCCCTGCGGCACTGGCGCGAACGGCGCGCGATTTCACGGCGCGCCAAGCTCGCCGCGCTGACGGCCATGGCCGCCAGCATCGCGCTTTCGGCCGCCCTTGTCGGATGGCCATGGGTCATGGCGCCGGTGGTCGCCTGCACGCTCTCCGGCGCGTGGATCTGGACGCGGCCCGAATAAGCTGGCGCTCAGCGGCCCGGCGTCGCCTCCTGGACGACGGGATCCTCGTCAGCATCAAGGTCCGGCACCGGGCCGCCCTTGATCACCGCATTCTCGACGAACCTTTCGGTCGCCTTGTTGAGCGTGTGCACGATCTCCGCGGTCGTCACCGCGCCCTGTTCCGCCAGACGGAGCAGGGACTCCGCCAGGTTCTCGAGTCGGGGTGTGTAGTCAGCCATGGCCTTGCTCCCTCGCAATGTGCTCTCATCAAGCCAATCATCGGGAGCGGGTTTGGTTTCCGGGCCGCACAATCGGTCCGTTAATCCGCCAGCGCTTCACGCACCACGGCAATTCCGGCTTCCTGCTGCGCGCGCAGCTCGCGCTTGAGCGCGGCCGGATCGCGCGCCAGCACGAAGCCGAAGCTCACTCCGCCTTCCTTGCCGATCGTCGCGTGGTGGAGCTTGTGCGCCTGCACCAGCCGCTTGGCATAGCCCCGGCGCGGCACCCACCGGAAATAGCGCTGATGGACCAGGCCATCGTGGATCAGCGTGTAGATCACGCCATAAAACAATATGCCGAGCCCGATCCACGTGCCCGGCGCCCAGGCCGCCGCGCCCGCCACCCACGGGCTGCCGAGCGCGAACATCGCGATGCTCATGGCCGCGCCGACCAGCGCAAACCGGTCATTGCGCTCCAGCAGCTTGTCGTGCGGCTCGTGATGATCGCGATGCCAGCCCCAGCCGAACCCGTGCATCACATATTTGTGGCTCGCCCAGGCGACCCCTTCCATCGCGGCGACGGTGGCGATCACGATCAGCATGGCGGCAAGCGGAGACATGCACTTCTCCTAATCCGGATCGCGACAAATCGCGACACATTGTTGCAGCAAACGACGGCCACATTCTTCTGGCGTTCATCTTGGGGGCGTAAAACCTGAACCAACGGACACCCCATCCTCCCAGTGTCCGTGGAAACTTTACAGGAGCAAGTTATGCGCAAGCTCACCAAGATCATCGTCCCGGCCCTCGCCGCGCTTGCCGCCGTCGGCACTGCCGGCGCCGCGTCGGCCCACCCCAATGCCGCCCATCCTTATGCCGGCCACCCCTATGCCGCCCGCTACGCACCGGCCCAGGTCCAGCATGTCCGCTACGACGACGCTCGCCACCACACCCCGGCGCGCGCTCAGGCCATCCGCAACCAGATCGAAGAACTGCAGCGCCGCATCGACCGCAATGACTGGCGCGGGCGGATCTCCGACCGCGAGGCGCGCGGCCTGCGCAAGGACGTGGCCCGGCTGCAGAACCAGTTTCGCGATTACAACCGCAATGGCCTCAGCAACCGGGAAATGAACACCTTGCAGAACCGGATCAACAACATCCGCACCCGCCTCCGCATCGAGCGCAACGACTGGGACAACCGCCGCTGGTAAGCGCGGCCCGGCTCCGGCCCCGCTCGTGCCGAACCTGAGGGGCGCCTTCACCGGGCGCCCCTTTTCGGCTTGTCTTTCATGCCCTCGCTGCCTACCTCGCGCCTACCATGGCCAGCGTACCCCGCACCCTCTACGAAAAGATCTGGGACGCGCACGTCGTCGAAACCCAGCCGAACGGCACCTGCCTGATCTATATCGATCGCCATCTGGTCCACGAAGTGACCAGCCCGCAGGCGTTCGAGGGTCTGCGCGTCGCGGGCCGCACGGTGCGGCGCCCCGATCTCACCCTCGCGGTGCCCGATCACAACTTGCCGACCACGCCGCGCAAGGATGCCGCAGGCAACCGCCTGCCGATCGCCGACGCGGAAAGCGCCCAGCAGCTCGCCGCGCTGGAAGCGAACGCGCCGGAATTCGGCATCCGCTACATCGGCGCGACCGATCTGGAACAGGGCATCGTCCACGTCGTCGGCCCCGAACAGGGCTTTTCGCTCCCCGGTGCAACGATCGTCTGCGGCGATAGCCACACTTCCTGCCACGGCGGCCTCGGCGCGCTCGCCTTCGGGATCGGCACCAGCGAGGTGGAGCATGTGCTCGCCACGCAGACCCTGCTGCTGACCCCGTCGAAAACGATGGAAGTACGGGTCGAAGGCGCG
This sequence comes from Sphingomonadales bacterium, assembly GCA_013791705.1. Classification (GTDB taxonomy): domain Bacteria; phylum Pseudomonadota; class Alphaproteobacteria; order Sphingomonadales; family Sphingomonadaceae; genus Novosphingobium. The sequence goes on from VMTF01000145.1 coordinate 9,701, forward strand.
CTTGCGCCGGGCGTGACGCCCAAGGATCTCATCCTCCACATCATCGGCGTGATCGGCACCGCCGGCGGCAATGGCCATGTCATCGAATATCGCGGCAAGGTGTTCGAGGAGATGTCGGTCGAAGGCCGGCTGACGGTTTGCAACATGTCGATCGAGGGCGGCGCCCGTGCCGGTCTGGTCGCGCCCGACGAAATCACCTTTGCCTATCTCAAGGGCCGCCCGCTGGCGCCCAGGGGCGAAGACTGGGACAAGGCGGTTGCCTGGTGGAAAAGCCTCGCGACCGATCCCGGCGCGAAGTTTGACAAGTCGGTCGTGATCAACGCCGCCGACATCCAGCCGACCGTGACGTGGGGCACCAGTCCCGAAGACGTCGTGCCGATCGGCGGCGTCGTCCCGGCGCCGGAAAGCTTTGCCGACCCGTCGAAGCAGCGCGCCGCGCAGGCCAGCCTCGAATACATGGGCCTGGCACCCGGCACGAAGATGAGCGACGTGGAAGTCCAGAATGTCTTCATCGGCAGTTGCACCAACAGCCGGATCGAAGACCTGCGCGCCGCCGCCGCCGTGGTGAAGGGCCGCCACAAGGCCGCCAACGTGCACTGGGCGATCGTCGTCCCCGGTTCGGGCCTCGTCAAGCAGCAGGCCGAAGCCGAAGGGCTGGACAAGATTTTCACCGCCGCCGGGCTCGAATGGCGCGAGCCGGGCTGCTCGGCCTGCCTCGCGATGAACCCGGACAAGGTTCCGGCAGGCGAACGCTGCGCCTCGACCAGCAACCGCAACTTCGTCGGCCGCCAGGGCCCCGGCGCGCGCACCCACCTCGTCTCCCCGGCGATGGCCGCGGCAGCGGCCGTCACCGGCAAGCTGACCGACGTGCGGGAATTGCTGGGGGCAGCCTGATGCTCCGCCCGGCTTGACCCGGCCTGCCTGACTCGGCCTGCCTGACTCGACCTGCCTGACTCAGCCCGCTTGACTCAGGGCGCGCCGGACATACCGTGCGCCGTTCGAAACGGGTGGAGGGACAATCGATGGATCTGGTCAAAGGCGTTCGTGTGCCCGAACGCGCCTATCGCATCGTCCTGTGGCTGGTGTCGATCGTGTTCGCCGGGTTCATTATCGGGCTCGGCAACCTCGTCATCGGCGATCTGCCGATCGTCGAACAGCAAAGCTATTCGAAACCGTTCGCCCGCACGCCGGAGCAAGTCCGGATCGATGGCGAACTGCGCGCCATCGCCGCCCGCACCGGCCAGATCGACGACCGGCTGGAGATTGACCGGCTCCAGCTCGATCAGGCCCAGAAGGCCTCGACCAATGGCCGCGATACGTTCCGCGCCTGGATCGAAACGCGCACCGCCACGACCAATCCCGGGCAGGATGCCGAATTGCTCGCGCGCACTCGTGAACTGGAGCAACTGAAAGCCAACGAACGAGAGCTAGAGACCACCATCGCCGCGCTGGAAAACGAACGGCTTCCGCTTGAGCAGAAGGCATCCGCGCTGCGCACGCGCGATTCGCAGATCGAACAGAATGCCGCCCCGGCGCGCGAACGGGCGATGTTCTGGCGCGAACTGCGGATCTTCGGCCTGCGGCTGCTGATCACCCTGCCGATGCTGGCGGCGGCGACCTGGCTGGTGGTGAAGAAGCGCCAGAGCGATCACTGGCCGCTCGCGCGCGGCTTCGTGCTGGCAGCGGTATTCGTGTTCTTCGTCGAACTGGTGCCTTACCTCCCCAGCTATGGTGGTTATGTCCGCTACGCCGTCGGCATCCTGCTCACGTTCGCCGCCGGACATTTCCTGATCAAGAACATGCGGGTCTATCTGGCCCGCCGCCAGGAAGTCGAAGCCCAGGCCGAAGAGGAACGCCGCCGCCATGTCACCCATGACGAGGCGTTCAAGAAGATGGCGGCGAAAGTCTGCCCCGGCTGCGACCGGCCGATCGCGACGACCGGCGAGGCCGAATCGAACTTCTGCGTCCACTGCGGGATGACCCTGTTCGATCATTGCCGGCAGTGCGATGCGCGCAAGATGGCTTTTTTCCGCTACTGCATGACCTGCGGAACTCCGGCCGAAACGAGCGCCCCGGCAAAGGTCCAGCCCGCCCCTGCCTGACAGCCGCCTGCCTGACAGCCGCCTGCCTGACGCCACCTCTGCTGATGGTGCCGGCGTGGCCCGCAAGCGCGGCTTTGCCCCGGTCGTCGCGCCGCACATCCGCGTGCTCGTGCTCGGCAGCCTGCCGGGCGAGGCCAGCCTTGCCGCCGGGCGCTATTATGCCCACCCGCGCAACCGCTTCTGGCACCTGGCGGGCGCTGTGATCGGGCGGGAGGACTTGCCGGAGCTGCCCTATGAGGCCCGGCTGGACGTGCTGCTCGCGGCCGGAATCGGGCTGTGGGACACGGTCGCCTCCGCCCGCCGGACCGGCAGCCTCGATACCGCGCTGCGCGCAATCGAGGCGGCGCCGCTGCGCCATCTGGCGGCCTCCCTCCCGGCCTTGCGCGCGATCGCGTTCAACGGCGCGAAATCGGCGCAAATCGGCCGCCGCGCGCTGGCCGGAAGCGCCCTGACGCTGATCGATCTGCCATCGTCCAGCCCGGCCAATGCCGCCGTCGCACTTGACGAAAAGCGCCGCAGATGGCTTGACCTTCAAGACTTCCTCGGCTGACCCTTGCAACCTCCGTCCCACTCCCCATAGGTAATCGTCATGACCAACAAGCCCGAAAAGTCGAACTGGACCGGAAAGGCCGCCATGGCTGCCGGCGCCATCGGTTCGGCCGCGCTCGCGGCGGCCCTGCTCTATAGCTCGCGCCGCAAAGAGGCTGACAAGCCGAAGACCGCGCCGATCCATCCCGAAGACGCGCCCGAGACGGACTGATGGAAGCGGTCAGGGAAATCACCGGCAAGGCCTATCCGTTCGGCCGCAAGAACGTCGATACCGACGTCATCATTCCCGCGCACTGGCTCAAGACCATCACGCGCGAAGGGCTGGGGCGCGGCTGCTTCGAAACGGTCCGCAAGGAACCGGGCAATGTGTTTGACGACCCGGCCTATGCCGGCGCCCCGATCCTGGTCGCCGGTGACAATTTCGGCTGCGGTTCCAGCCGCGAACATGCCGCCTGGGCGCTGCTCGACATGGGCATCCACGCGGTGATCGCGCCGTCCTATTCCGACATCTTCTCGGGCAATGCCTTCAAGAACGGCATCCTCGCGGTGGTCTTGCCGCAGGAAGCGGTCGACCGGCTGCTCGAAGTTGCCAGGACCGACCCCATTCACATCGACCTCGAGACGCAGACCGTCACCACCCCGTTCCAGGATCGCTTCACCTTCGAGATCGACCCGTTCCGCAAGCACTGCCTGATGGACGGTCTCGACGAGGTGGGGCTCACCCTCGCCCGGCAGGAAGCCATCGCCGCTTACGAGAGCAAGGCGAAGGGCGAACTGCCGTTTCTCGCCAAAGGCATTCCCGTGGCCGCCTGAGACACGGGGATCGAACAGGCTTGGGGATCGAACAGGCTTGGGGATCGAACAGGCTTGGGTATCGAACAGGATTGAATACGCCGCAACCGCGCCCTATCGCCAGAACAGCGCCCCAGCATTGCTACAAAAGGGATTCGACCAGACATGACCAGCTTCCAGGATCGCGAGCGCGCCGAAGAGGCCAAGTTCGCCCACGACGAAGAAACCCTGTTCCGCATCCAGGCCCGCCGCAACCGGCTGGTCGGCGAGTGGGCGGCCGGGCGCATGGGGCTGTCCGCCGCCGAGACGGAAGCTTACGCCAAGAGCGTGGTCCAGGCCGATTTCGAGGAAGCGGGCGACGAGGATGTCGTGCGCAAGCTGCTCGGCGACCTGATCGGCGCCGGGGTCGAGGCCAGCGAAGCCGAAGTGCGCACCGCGCTTGAAACCAAGACGGTCGAAGCCCGGCGCGCCCTGCTCGGCAAAGCCTGAGACGCAGCCGATGGCCATGGCTGCCGACCAGATCGAGGCGATGATCCGCGCCGCCCTGCCCGATGCCGCGGTGACCATCACCGATCTCGCCGGTGATGGCGATCACTATGCGGCGCATGTCGTTTCGGCGGCATTTTCCGGCAAGAGCCGCGTCGCCCAGCACCAGTTGGTCTACAAGGCGCTTGGCGGGCGGATGGGCGGCGACCTCCACGCCTTGCAACTCACCACTGCGGTTCCCACCTGAACACCAGTCCCGTTTCCTGAATCAAGGCCGCCACCCGATGTCCGACACGAACGCCCGCATCTCCGAAATCGTCAACGGCAATGACTTCGTCCTGTTAATGAAGGGCACGCCGCTGTTCCCGCAGTGCGGCTTTTCCAGCCGCGCGATCGCGATTCTCGATCACCTCGCGGTGGAATTCACCGCCGTCGATGTGTTGCAGGACATGGAAGTACGCCAGGGCATCAAGGCCTTTTCGGACTGGCCGACCATCCCGCAGCTCTATGTGAAGGGCGAATTCGTCGGCGGCAGCGATATCATGATGGAAATGTTCGAGGCCGGCGAGTTGAAGCAGTTGATGGAAACCGCTGCGGTCAAGCCCGCCGTCTGACAGGTTTCGGCGCAGCCTCCGCGCGTCCACGCAAACTCCGCACAAAGCAAAGGCCCGCGAACCGACCAGAGTTCGCGGGCCTTGCTGTTTCCGGGTGGGACCGGGGGTGAGAGTGCTCGGGGAGGCGGGGCCGCGGAGACCAGGATGCAGCCCCGCCTCTTGAGACTGCTTGGGGTATCTCCAACATAGCACGAGGCGTGCCAAACTCAGTAATTGCCTGATTTCAGGCGATCTTACGGAACAGGAGCCAGCCCTGTCTCACCCGGTTGTAAACTCTGCCGACATGTCCGGCATGCTATCGGGCACAACCATGACAATGCACCAGGATAAACCGATTGCCGCTTGCGTCCTGCCGCCCGTCCGGCAAGGAGAGGCTATGGACGAGCGCCCGACCCCCAGCCCGACCGCGATACCGGCCGCATCGGCCGTGGTGTTCCGCCGCGCGCCCGTGCCAGGCGCGCCGCAGATCCTGCTGGTCGAACGCGCCCCGCACATGCGCTTTGCGGCCGGCGCCACGGTCTTTCCCGGCGGCAAGATCGACGCGGCCGACCACGAACTGGCCGCCCACCTCCTGCCCGGCGCGGCCGATCCGGTGGACGCCGCCGCGCGGGTCGCCGCAGTGCGCGAAACGCTGGAGGAAGCCGGCCTCGCGCTGGCTGTAAAACATTCCGTCACTCTCGATGAAGTGAGCGCCGCCCGCGCCGCGCTGCTCGAAAACGGCGCGCTCGCCCCGGTGCTCGAACAGTTCGGCTGGAAGCTAGATCTGGCCAGGCTGGTGCCGTTCGCCCGCTGGTGCCCGCACTGGGACCGCGCGTTCGACACCCGCTTCTACATTACCGATATCGGCACGGGCGCGGTCTCGCTCGAAGTCGACGGCACCGAAAACACCCGCCTGTTCTGGGCCGGCGCGGCCGAGGCCATGGCGATGGCCGAGCAGGGCGAGATCGAACTGATCTTCCCGACCGCGCGAAATCTCGAACGGCTCGCCCGCTTCGAGGACTTCCAGACCGCACGCAACGAAGCCGCAGCCGTTCCGCTGCACACCATCACGCCCTGGATCGAGGAACGCGACGGCCACCCCCACCTCACCATCCCCGAAGGCCTCGGCTATCCGGTGACATCGGCGCGCAGCGATATGCTCCGCCGCGATTGAGCCGCCCCGGCCGATCACGCCGGGCCGATCACGATAACCCGCCATTCCAGCAGCCTGGATGAACTGGCGCGCCCTACAGGAATCGAACCTGTGGCCTCAAGATTAGAAGTCTCGCGCTCTATCCAGCTGAGCTAAGGGCGCGCGCCGCGCCCGCTCATAAGCAATGCTTGCTCCGCGCGCAAACCGCGATAGGGTTCGCCGGCATGGACGCCGACAGCCACCATCACGATCTTGCGAGGATCTCCGGCGCGGCCGGCGGACGCCGCCATTTCCGCTATTTCGACTACATGATCGCGGCCTTCGTCGCTATCCTGCTGCTGTCGAACCTGATCGGCGCGGCCAAACTGGCCACAGTCTGGGGCTATACTTTCGGCGCCGGCATCCTGTTCTTCCCGATTTCCTACGTGCTCGGCGACGTCCTCACCGAAGTTTACGGCTATGCCAACGCCCGCCGCTGCGTGTGGACCGGCTTCATCGCGCTCGGCTTCATGGCCTTCATGTCAACGGTCGTCGTCGCCATGCCCGCCTCGGCCGACTGGGGCTGCGCGGCCAGTGCCGACCCCCGCTTTGCCGACGTGCTCAAGACCTCGGACGCCGGAACGATCTGCCAGTCGACATATGTTTCGGTCTTCGGCAGCACCTGGCGGATCGCGGCAGCCTCGCTCATTGCCTTCTGGTGCGGCGAGTTCGTCAATTCGTTCGTGATGGCCAAGATGAAGATCTGGACCGCCGGGAAGATGCTGTGGACCCGCACCATCGGCTCCACCGTATTCGGCCAGGCGATAGACAGCGCGATCTTTTACCCGATAGCCTTCTACGGCATCTGGGAAACCCAATCGATCGTCGCGGTGATGATCACCAACTGGGCGCTCAAGGTCGCCTGGGAGGCCGCGCTCACCCCGGTCACTTATGCGGTCGTCGGTATTCTCAAGCGCCGCGAAGGGGTCGACGTGTTCGATACCGACACCGACTTCTCGCCTTTCGCCAAGGCTGGCCCACCGGCACAGTAGCTTCCTGACCGGCGGCGGGATATGGCCCGCTGCACGATGGCGCTTGACCGTATCCACCTTGCCTCCTTCCGCAACCACCGCGAAACCGCGCTCGATGGCACCGCGCGGTTCAACCTGCTGGTGGGCGATAACGGCGCGGGCAAGACCAATGTGCTCGAAGCGCTCTCGCTGTTCGCCCCCGGCCGCGGGCTGCGCCGCGCGCAACTCGCCGATATTCCGGCGCGCACGGGCGCTGATGCGCCCGCCCCCCCCTCCGGCACCTTCGCGGTCAGCGCAGACCTTGCCACCCCCGCCGGTCC
>VMTF01000047.1 GCA_013791705.1 Sphingomonadales bacterium
ACGAGCGATTACCATATTTGTGCAGCTGCAAGATTTCTCTCCAATCCCAAATTTGTTTCTGCTATGTTCTACAGGAGTAGCGAGATGAATGCCTTCATGCCGAACTTCGATCTTGACCGCGATACCCAGCTGCCCCCCCCTAAATGGGAGGGGTTGACCGAAATCGACCAGGCGATCCGTGAGAACCGCCTGATGGAGTATCGGATCAAAAAGTCCTGGGCAGACCCCTGGGGCAGGAAGCTCACGATTGCGGTCCTCGTTGTGATTGGTATCGGTTTCGCGTTCTTGGCCGGTGCGTCGTTTGGCCTTTGGTGATCCGCTTCCGCACGTCACCATTCCTTCACATTGTCGGCGGATTCAGCACTTGCGCCCTGTGCGCCCTTGGTGACGGCATCGAGGCGTCCTCTCGAACCCCCGATCCGCTGCCGTCCGGCACCTTGCGCGCGCTGAACTTCGTCGCGAATGCCCTGGGCGTCGACCTGCGGGACAGTTGAGGAAGCGTTGCCGCCGACTGAGGCCTGCCCACGAACAGAGCCCGCATCGGAAATGCCAGGACGTGACACCGGTTGTCCCGGGATCAGGACCAGACGATCCTCAATCCCGTCGCGAAGCTCCTCGGCATAGCTCTCGATAAACTTGGTCTGGAGCGCCTGTCCTTCCGGGCTGAGCTGGAACGAGACATCGTCGAACCGGGCGTTCCCATAAAAGTCCCGATTGCGCTCGATTTCTCCAAGTCCCCATTCTCTGTATGCTTGGGACAGGTTGAGGCTACCGGCGGCACTGTTGCCTTCGAAGAACGAGGCCTGGCTCTCCAGTCGGTTCGCGAGTTCCTCGGCGCGCCGAGCTTCGCGGCTGTAGCTTTGCGATTCGGTCAGCGACGCATTCATCCCGCTGGCTGTGGTTGATACCGATGAACTGGAGGATGTGCTGACGGAGCGAATGAACCCGTCGCGGGTGCTCGACCAGTTGCGGCTGTCCGACATCTGGGCGAGGCTGCCAAAAATCCTGGAGCGGTCTTCCGATGCAATGCCGATATCGCTGTCGGTCCACGTCCGATTACCACCGCCCTTCAACCCGACGTTTGCAGATGCGACACCATTCGTTACCCCCGCGCTTGCGCCCGCTTCGCCACCCAGGAACCAAGCCGTGGTAATGTCATCCGCGGCGCGGCGTGACAGCCCGAATTGCCGCTGCAAGTTGGTGGAAGCCTGATCGACCTCGCTGAACGCGGTCTGGATGCTGTCGGAGTTGGAGGTGCCGGTTGCGCTCTCGAATGCGCTGCCGCGGCTGAACTGGCTGCGCAGTTCGCGAAATTGAGAGACGGCGCTTGCGGTCGATTCCGTGGCGACGTTTGCATAGGTCTCGCTATTCGAGCGGGCCTGCGAGGCCATAGTGGACAGGCGCGAAGTGAACTCCTGACCAAGCGTCGGGGTGAATGGATAGCTTGAATTCGGGAGCTGGTCGTAGCTGGCTTCGGGGAAGCTCGTTGTCGTCGTTCCCGTGTCGCTGAGCGTGCGGGTCTGCGCCGCACCATAGGTGAAGCTTGGCGCAATCGTGCCTTGTGCGAACTGCCGGGTCATCACGCTTGAATTCTCAAGGCTGGTGTTGCCCAGCGCCACATTGCCCGTGCTGGCTTCGCGGGCGGCCTCTTCGGCGGCGTTCTGGCTGGGGTTGAGGTAGCTGGTCGCGTGATGCGAGATGGCCATCGCGCCTTTGGCGACGCCGCCCGCGAGGAACGGCACCGAGGCGATCAGGTAACCGGCGAGCAGGCCGATATCGCTGTTGACGTCGGACATGCCGGTGAAACTGGCGAGGCTGAGGCCATTGCTGCCGGCAACGGCGCTCATGTCTGCCGCGCCCTTGAACATCAGCATTGACCTGCCCCCCGTTGCCTCCCTCGATGTAATGTAGAGTCTGCCCCACTCGAAGGAGCAGACGAATGAGGAAGAGCCGTTTCACCGAGGAACAGATCATCGGGATGATCAAGGAGCAGGAGGCCGGGCTGTCGACGGC
>VMTF01000214.1 GCA_013791705.1 Sphingomonadales bacterium
AAGGCCGCGGAAGATGTGGAGATAGACCACGATGAAGAAGAAGCTCGCGCCATTGGCGTGTGCGTAGCGGATCATCCAGCCTGCATTGACGTCGCGCATGATGTGCTCGGTCGTGCCGAAGGCGACCAGCTCGTTAGCGGCATAATGCATGCCCAGAACGATACCGGTTACGATCTGAATCATCAGAGCGACGCCCGAAAGCACGCCGAAGTTCCAGAAATAGTTGAGGTTGCGCGGCACCGGATAACCGGCGCCGACCGCGTTGTAGACGAAGCGCGGCAACGGCAACTTCTCGTCCAGCCACTGCATCAGCGGGTGGTTAGGCTTGTACTCGTTGGCCCAGGGAAAGCTCATGATGGTGGACCTCAGCCGCTCTTGACGACAGTGTCGGACGTGAATGCGTACTCCGGAACCTCAAGGTTCGTCGGAGCCGGACCCTTGCGGATCCGGGCGGCGGTATCGTAGGACGAACCGTGGCACGGGCAGAAATACCCGCCGAATTCGCCCTTGATCTCACCTTCACCGGCGCCAAGCGGCACGCAGCCGAGGTGGGTGCAGACGCCCATCGTGATCAGCCAGTTTTCCTTGCCCGGCTTGGTGCGCTCGGCAAGGGTTTGCGGATCGCGCAGCGAGGAGATCGCGACGGCATCCGCCTCGGCGATTTCCTTGGCGGTGAGATTGCGGACGAAGACCGGCTGGTTGCGAAACACCGCCTTGATCGCCTGGCCCGCCTGGATGGCGCTGATATCGACCTCGGTCGAGCTGCTGGCCAGAACATCGGCCGAAGGAGCCATCTGGCTGATCAGCGGCAACAGCGTGACGACACCGCCGACGCCAGCCGCACTGACCGCAGCGATATTGATGAAGTCGCGCCGACGCACCCCTTCCCCGTGGGGAAGAACAGCTTCAGTGCCCGCATCTTGTGACATGGTTGACCTTGCCCTGCTCTAGCGACCCGCACCGGGCAAAACCCTGCCGCGAGCCCAAAACCTTGTTCGTCGTGCCTGCCCGGAACCCCCCTGGCAGCCCGCCCCGGGGGTGCTGGAACCCTGCCCGAGTGCCGACTTGGCGGCCTGATAGACGCGAAACCAAGCCCTGCCAACCGCATTTTTGCACTGCGGTGACACGGCCGGGCTGGCGATGCCGCTCACCCACACGCGCGCCGCGCCAAGCGGCCCGTCACGGCAGCGCAATGACGGAAATCTGCCGCCCATAGGCCGCTTCGCCGCGCTGGGTGGCGCGGCGGAAGGAGAAAAACCGGGCTTCCTGCGAGCAGGTGTCGGTCGCGGTTCGTTCGATCGTGGCGATTCCGGCGGCCGCGAGCCGCTGCGCGACATAGCCTTCGAGATCGAACTGCCAGTGCCCGGGCCGGCCGGACGCGAAATGGGCGGCATTGGCAGATTCGGCCGCGACAAATCGCGCGCGAAAGGCTTCGTCCACCTCGTAGCTGGCTTGCGCGATGCACGGCCCGATCGCGGCCGCGATGCGCTCCGCCTTCGCGCCAAGAGCTTCCATCGCGGCAATGGTCGCGTCGGTGACGCCGCCGAGCGCGCCCTTCCAGCCCGCGTGCGCGGCGCCGATTACCCCGGCCCCGCGATCGGCGAGCAGCACCGGCGCGCAATCGGCGGTGACGACGCCCAGCAGCAGGCCGGGCCGGTCGGTAACGAGCGCGTCCGCCTCGGGCCGGCGATCGTCGGGCCAGGGCTCGGCCACCGCAACGCAGCGGGTCGAGTGGACCTGATAAACGGTGACGAGCCGCGCATCGGCTGCAACGGCGGCGATCACGCGGCGGCGATTTTCGGCAACGGCAGCGGGATCGTCATCGGCGCCGAGCCCGGCGTTGAGCCCCGCGACCACGCCGCGCGAAACGCCGCCACGACGCCCGAGGAAGCCATGCGGCAGGCCGGAAAGCGCGGCGGCGCGCAAGACTTCGAGCTCAGCCAAGGCTGCGCGTGACCTGCTCGAAAGTATCGCGCGAGAGGCCGGGCGCGGCAGCGATGCGTTCGAGCTGTGCCCGCATGATCGCGGCGCGGCCCGCCTCGATCCGGCGCCAGCGGCCGAGCGGGGGCACGAAGCGGGCCGCCGTCTGCGCGTTGAGCGGATCGAGCGCGAGGATGAGATCGGCGATGATCCGGTAGCCCTCGCCCGAGGGATCGTGGAAGGCGTGGGGATTGGCCGCCAGCGCCATGTAGAGCGAGCGCACGCGGTTGGGATTGTGCAGCGTGAAATCGGGATGGGTGGCCAGCGCCTTGACGTGATCGAGCGCGGCCGGATGGAGCGAGCCCGCCTGCAGCGAAAACCACTTGTCGATCACCAGCGCGTTACCGGCATAGCGGGCATGGAAGTCGGCGAGCTTTTCGGCGCGGAACGGCGTGTCGAGCCCGGTCAGGACCGCAAGGGCGCCCTGCCGGTCGGTCATGTTGTCGGCCGCATCGTATTGGGCGGCCGCGCGGCGCGCGGCTTCCCCGGGCAGACCGGCGGCGAGCGTGACCAGCGCCAGGGTCTTGACCTTGCGCGCGCCGCGCGCGGCGGCGTCGAGGCTGTAGGGCACGGCGCTGGCGCGATCGTGGAGCCCGGTGAAATGATCGGTGAGCGTCTGCGCGAGCCAGCCTTTCAGGCCTTCGCGCTCGCGCCAGATCGCGGTCGGATCGGCAAGCGGGAGCTGTTCGGCGAGATAGGCCTCGCCGGGCAGGATCAGCAGTTCGCCGCGCATCAGATCGTCGAGCGCGGGATCATCGAGAATCGCGGCCAGCGCGGCGGCAATGGCCTGCCGGCCGGCGGCGCGCTCCGCCTCGCCCAGCGTGCCGGACAGCGCCGCGACGAGATGGCCGACAAACAGGCTTTGCAGCGCTTCGTAGCGGGCAAAGGGATCATCATCGTGCGCGGCGAGGAACACGAGGTCTTCGGCCGATTGTTCGGCATCGATCGCGACCGGCGCGGAGAAGCCCCGGTTGAGCGAGAGGACCGGGCGGGTGGCGATGCCGGGAAAGGCATAGCTCGCTTCGGCCTGATCGAGGATCAGCAGGTGTTCATCCGGCCGATTGCCGGTTGCGCGATCAAACAGGGCAACGCGCAGCGGAATCGGCATCGGTGCCTTGTCCGGCTGGCCCGGGGTGGCGGGGACTTCCTGGCGCAAGTGGAGCGTGGCGGTGTCGCCCGCATGGGTCAGCCGGGCAGTGACTTTCGGGGTACCGGCCTGCCCATACCACAGGCGGAACTGCGCAAGGTCGAGCCCCGCGCCTTCCTCGATCGCGCGGATGAAATCCTCACACGTCGCCGCCTCGCCATCGTGGCGGGAAAAATAGAGGTCGGTGCCCTGCCGGAACCGCTCCGGCCCCGCCATCGTGCGCATCATGCGGATGACTTCTGCGCCCTTGTTATAGACGGTCGCGGTGTAGAAATTCGAGATTTCCTGATAGGAATCCGGGCGGATCGGGTGGGCCAGCGGGCCGGAATCTTCCGGGAACTGCGCGCCGCGCAGGATGCGCACGTCCTCGATCCGCTTGACCGGCTCAGAGCCCATCGCCGCGCTGAACAACTGGTCTCGCAGGACGGTGAAGCCTTCCTTGAGGCTGAGCTGAAACCAGTCACGACAGGTGATCCGGTTGCCCGACCAGTTGTGGAAATATTCGTGGCCGATCACGCCTTCGACCGCGTCGTAATCGCCATCGGTCGCGGTTTCGGCGTCGGCCAGCACATAGCGGGTGTTGAAGACGTTGAGGCCCTTGTTCTCCATCGCCCCCATGTTGAAATCAGCCACCGCGACGATGTTGAACAGATCGAGATCGTATTCGCGCCCGAAGGCTTCCTCATCCCACTTCATCGAGGCGATCAGCGAGCGCATCGCGTGGTGGGTGCGCGCCTCGTCGCCCGGACGGACCCAGATGGCGAGTTCGACCTTGCGGCCGGACATGGTGGCGAACGTGTCCTTGGTCGCGACGAGATCGCCCGCGACAAGCGCGAAGAGATAAGACGGCTTGGGCCAGGGATCGTGCCATTCGGCCCAGTGGGTGCCCTGGTCGCCCTCGCCGCTGGCCACGCAATTGCCGTTGGAGAGCAGGACCGGAAACTGCGCCTTCGGCCCGCTCATCCGCACGCGGTAGATCGAGAGGACATCGGGCCGGTCGGGATGGAAGGTGATCCGGCGAAAACCCTCGGCCTCGCACTGGGTGCAGAGCATCCCGTTCGACGCATAGAGCCCCATGAGCTGCGAATTGGCGGCCGGGTTGATCGCGGTTTCGATCGCGATGTGGTGCTGGGCGCCCGGCAGATCGATCAGCAGATCGGACCCGTCCATCCGCCAGGCATTGCTGGGCAGGCCATCGACCGTGACCGAGACCGCCGCGATGCCATCTCCGGCGAGGCGCAGCGGGCCAGCGCCCGCATTGCGCCGGACCTGCAATTGCGACACCACGCGCGTCGCGGCGAGATCGAGGGTGAAATCGAGCGCGACTTCGGGCACCAGCCACTCGGGCGGGGTATAGTCCTCGCGCCGGATCATCGCCGGGACGGCCGGCGGAGCGGCGCCCGCCGCAACGGCGGCGGCATCGGGATGGGCGAGATCGGCGGGGGTGGGAGAGATGTCCATGACGCTACTTCTTAGTCTGTGTGCTTCCGATTGCCAGCCGCTGCGCTAAGGAATTGCACGTTATGCGGCGGATGTTCATTTTCGGGCTGGGCTATTCGGCCAAGGTAATCGCGCGCCTGTTGGAAACGCGCGGGTGGGAAGTCGTTTCCACCGGGCGCGACGGCACGCTGGCGTTCGACGACGAAGGCACGGTGCGCATGGCGCTGGCGGACAGCGATGCGGTGCTTTCCTCGGTACCGCCTTCGGGCGAGGGACTCGACCCGGTGCTCGAACGCTATGGCGCGGCGCTGGGGCGGCAGTGGCTCGGCTATCTCGGATCGACCGGGGTTTACGGCGATACCGGCGGCGCGTGGGTGGACGAAAGCGCGCCGGTTGGCACCGGGCGGCGCACCGCGCGAGCCGAGTGCGACGCCGCGTGGCTGGCGCGCGGCGCGCGGGTGTTCCGCCTGCCGGGGATTTATGGGCCGGGCCGCAGCGCGCTGGACCGGGTGCGCACCGGCAAGGCCCACCGGATCGACCTGCCGGGCCAGGTGTTCAGCCGGGTCCACGTGGCCGACATCGCCAGCGGCGTGGTGGCCGGGCTGGACGCACCGCCCGGTGCCTACAACCTCGCTGACGACCGGCCGTGCTCGCAAAACGCGGTGATCGAGGAAGCCTGCCGCCTGTTGGGCGTGGCAGCTCCGCCGCTGCTCGGGCTGGAGGAGGCCGGCCTCTCGCGGCCGGCGCGGGCGTTCTATGCGGAAAACCGGCGGGTCGCGAACGGCAAGGCGAAGCGGGTGCTGGGCTGGGCACCACGATTCGCGGCTTACCGCGCGGGGTTGCGCGCGATTTTGGCCGGTGAGCGGAGCTGATTCGCGACCGGCCGATTATGCGGAGCCGAGGCTCCCGCCGGGATCACATCCGCCGCGAGGACAGCGCGATCAGCACGCCGAAGATTGCCAGCGCCGCGCCCGTGGCGGCGAGCAAGGTCCATTGATAACCCTCGAACAGCGTTGACAGCAGCATCGCGACCACCGGCACGATGACTGCGTGAAACGCCGCCTTGCCCGGGCCGATCCGGTGCAGGAGATTGAAATAGAGCGGGAAGGTGAGCACCGAACCGACCAGCGCGAGATAGGCGACCCCGGCCAGCGCCTGCGGCCGCGGATCGATCACCGGCGGGCCGGCGAGCGTCCACGAAACCGCGAAGTTGCACACCGTGCCCCAGAACATCGCCCAGGCGAGCAGCGGGGCCGCCGGGGCGGTACGCGCACCGGCGCTGGCCTGCACGACATTGGCGGCAGAGGCGACCAGCAGCGCGCCGAAGCACAGGCCAATGCCGAATATGACCTCGGAATCGGGCGGGGCCATGCGATATTCGTGCAGCACCAGCAGAGCGATGCCAATGAGCGCCAGCGCCGACCCGGCGACGAACCCGAGGCTGACCCGAATGCCGAGGAATATCCGCGCGAACACCGCATTGGGCAAGATCAGCAGTGCGAACGTGACCGCGACGACGCCCGATGTAACATGTTTCTCGGCCTGATAGACGAACTGGAAGTTGAGGCAGAACAGCGCCGCGCCGACCGCCATGGCGACCCGCTGCGCCGCCGCCGGAATCCGCAGCGATTCGCGCCGGTACAGCGCGAGCAGGGCCATGCCCGGCGCCGCGACGGCGAACCGCCAGGTGGCTGTCCACGGCGCGGGAATGGTGCTGACCTGATCCTTGATGACCAGCCAGGTCGAGCCCCAGACGAGGCAAATCACCACGAATGGGACAACTACCCCGAGATACGAGTGTTTGGCGGGCTGCGGCGGTGTGGCTGGGCAGGCAGTCATGACCCGGAAATCGCTCCGGCAAATGCGGCGCGATCGACGAGGATGACGGGCGTGGCATTGTCGGAGAAGACCTGCATTACCATCTCGCGGATTGCCGATGCGGCCGGGCGGGTCAAGCCGGCAATGCAGGCAAGTGACGGAGTGAGTGCGTGGGCAACGAAATCGCGGATGTCGAAATTGTCCATCACGACCGGGGCGCGGCCGGGGAATACCACGCCCATCTGGCGGGCGCGGCCCCCGATGCGCCCACGGCCGGGCGGCTGACATGGGTCGCGAGAGATAGTGCGCAGGGGCCGGTGCGGGTGGTCGAACACACGCTGGTGCCGCCCCGGCTGGAGGGGCGCGGGATCGCGGCCCAATTGGTCGCGGCACTGATTCAGGACGCGCGGGCGCAGGGCTTCCTCGTCGATCCGCAGTGCAGCTATGTCGCCGTGCAGTTCCAGCGCCATCCTGAATGGGCGGATTTGAAGGCCTGACGGAATCGCCCCGGCACACCTTTGCCATCCGGTTGACGGGGCGGGCCATTTCCTGTGTCCTGCCCGGCAACAGTCAAAAACGGATGGAGAGTGGAATGGGCGCACTGGATGGCCGGGTCGCGATCGTGACCGGAGCGAGTTCGGGAATCGGGCGGAGTTGCGCACTGCGTTATGCGAGCGAGGGTGCCAAGGTGGTCGCCTGCGCGCGCCGGCTCGACCGGCTGGATGCGCTCGTCGCCGAAATTGCAGCCGCCGGCGGGACGGCGATCGCCGTCGCCTGCGACGTGGAGCGCGAGGCCGATATCGACGCGGCGGTACAAGCCGCTATCCGGGAATTCGGCCGGATCGATATCCTCGCCAATATCGCGCAAGGCGGGCTGGAAGAACATTTCTACCTTGCCGATGCCCCGGCCGAACGGGCGGTGCACGATTTCGTGACCGGCGCCGTCCAATCCATGCTCTTCATGCAGAAGTGCTTTCCCTGCATGAAGGCGCAAGGATACGGCCGGATCATCAACACCGCCTCGCACGCCGCCGTGAAGGGCACGCCCGGGTTCACGACTTATGCCATGAACAAGGGTGCGATCATGGCCCTGACCCGCACTGCCTCGCAGGAATGGGCGCAATATGGCATCACCACGAATGTCTTCCTGCCCGTGGTCCGCACCGACGCCTTCGACTTCACCGAACAGGGCCGCGCCGCCGCCAGGGAAATCGAGGCGACGATCCCGACCCGCCGCTTTGGGACACCGGACGACGTCGCGCCCGCGCTCGTGTTTCTGGCGAGCGAGGGGGCCGGCTATGTCAACGGGCAGGCCATCGGACTGGACGGCGGGCTCGGGCTGCTCGTTTGAGCGCCGGGAGCGGGGGAAATGGTGCTGCTGGGGAGGATTGAACTCCCGACCTCAGCCTTACCAAGGATGCGCTCTACCACTGAGCTACAGCAGCACACCATTTCC
>VMTF01000043.1 GCA_013791705.1 Sphingomonadales bacterium
CCATCGGCGTGGCCGATTGCGCCGGCATCTATGTGGTCAACAGCCGCCTTTCGGCTCCGGTTCCGGACGATCTCCGGTTCGATCTGGCCTATGCGCTACCGGCCGATCAGGGTGTTTTCCGTCCCGATCACGCGAACCGCCAAAGCTTCGCCATGGCGCCGACCACCGCGGTCCCGCAGGAAACGACGCTGCCGGAGCCCCGCTCCGCCGCGCAACCGGCGCCTGTGGTCCCGTTGGTTCCTGCCCCCAGTTCCAGCCGGGCCGTTGCCCTCAACGAACCGGTTGCGCCCGAACTGGCGCGTTCGCCGGCCGTGGCGCCCGCGCCTGCCGGCACCGTGACCACCGCACTCAAGGCTCCCGCTGTCAGGCTGCCGGTTCCCGCCACCGCCCTCTTCAAGTCGTCCGTCGCCGCTGCGGCGGACGATCGCCCGGTCCGGGAGAAGACGGCAAAGGCGGCGAAAGCGGCAGGGCTGGCTGCGCTCGACCGGCCTTCCGCCAGCAAGCTTGTGCCGACCATCGGTGCCGGGCGGAGTGCCTCGGGTGCGGCGCTGCGCAATCTGGTCCCCGCGCCCCGTCAGGAAACGCTCTTTGCGGCGGCCTTCGCCACTCTGGATGCGCCGATCGAGGCTGGCCAGTTGTTGCAGGAAGCGGTGCTCGCGCAGTCCGCCCCGGCTGGCGGCGCGACTCCCGATGTCGGTCTGGCACACAACAATACCGGCGCCCCTGCTGCCCGCGACGAGACGCGATCGGATGCTCCCGCGCGGATGCCGGGTGCCGAATTGCCTGCCGTCAGCGCCCCCTTCACCGCGCCGTCGGCCTGATGTCGTCGGCCTGATTGTTCGCGCGGTCTGGCCTGATCGTTAGGGCAGGTTTCGGCCGGGCAGGTCTCGCCCGGTCAGGTTTCGGCCGGGCTTGGGCCTCTCGTCCTGCCAGCCCGGCAGCACTGCGTCTGCCGCGCCGTTTCCCGCATGAAAAAAGGCGCCCCGGTTTCCCGAGACGCCTCTTTTCGCTTTCAGTGCTGAAGGATCAGCCGCTGTAGTACATGTCGAATTCGACCGGCGAAGGCGCCATTTCCCAGCGCATCACTTCGGGCCACTTCAGTTCCATGTAGGCTTCGATCTGGTCCGACGTGAACACGCCGCCTTCCAGCAGGAAGTCGTGATCGGCCGCGAGCGATTCCAGCGCCTCGCGGAGCGAACCGCAAACCGTGGGGACCATGGCCAGTTCGGCCGGCGGCAGATCATACAGGTTCTTGTCCATCGGTTCGCCCGGATGGATCTTGTTCTTGATGCCGTCGATCCCGGCCATCAGCAGCGCCGCCGTGGCAAGATAGGAGTTGGCGAGCGGATCGGGGAAGCGGAATTCGACGCGCTTGGCCTTGGTGCCAGCGCCGAACGGGATGCGGCACGAAGCCGAACGGTTGCGGGCCGAGTAGGCCAGCAACACCGGCGCTTCAAAGCCCGGCACCAGGCGCTTGTAGCTGTTGGTGGTCGGGTTGGTGAAGGCATTGATCGCCTTGGCGTGCTTGATCACGCCGCCGATGAAGTACAGGCAGGTGTCGGACAGGCCCGCGTAGCCGTCGCCCGCGAACGTGTTCTTGCCCTTGTTCCAGATCGACATGTGCGTGTGCATGCCCGAACCGTTATCGTCCTTGATCGGCTTGGGCATGAAGGTTGCGGTCTTGCCATAGGCCTGCGCGACCATCTTCACGACGTATTTGTAAACCTGGATACGATCACAGGTTTCCACCAGCTTGCCGAAGGTCAGCCCCAGTTCGTGCTGGCCGCCGGCAACTTCGTGGTGGTGCTTGTCCATCGGCAAGCCCATTTCCATCAGGGTCGAAACCATCTCGGCCCGGATATCGGTGGTGACATCCACCGGGCCGACCGGGAAATAGCCGCCCTTGGCGCGGGGACGGTGCCCCATGTTGCCGGCCTCGTACTTGGTGCCGGTGTTGGTCGGCAATTCCATATCGTCGAGCTGGTAGGAGCTCGAGCTGTAGGTGTTCTCGAACTGCACGTTGTCGAACATGAAGAATTCGGGTTCCGGCCCGATGAAGACCGTGTCGCCGAGGTCGGTCAGCTTGAGATAGGCTTCGGCGCGCTTGGCGGTCGACCGCGGGTCACGCGCATAGAGCGATCCATCGACCGGCTCGACAATGTCGCACACCAGAATCAACATCGGCGTCGCGGAGAACGGATCGATGAAAACCGCGTCGAGATCGGGCTTGAGGATCATGTCCGATTCGTTGATTTCCTTCCAGCCTTCGATCGAAGAACCGTCGAACATCAAACCGTCGGTCAACTCGTCCTCGCCGATCACGTCCGCGCACATGGTCAGGTGGTGCCATGCGCCCTTGGTATCGGTGAAGCGGACATCGACCCATTCGATCTCTTCGTCCTTGATACGCTTCAGGATGTCAGCCGGAGTATTCGCCATTGGTTATTGCCCTTTGCACTTAGGAAGAGAACTGATGATCGCAAAAGCATGTGGATGGGCGCAGTCAGATCGCCCGGTTTGATCGCCCGGTCTGGCCGCCGCGTCAGATCGCGGCGTCGTCGCGCTCCCCGGTACGGATGCGCATCGCGCCTTCCACGGCGATCACGAAGATTTTGCCGTCGCCGATCCGGCCGGTCTGCGCGGCAGCGGCGATCGCCTCCACCACGCGGTCCGCCAGACTATCGTTGACCACGACTTCCAGCTTCACCTTGGGCAGGAAGTCGACCACATATTCGGCCCCGCGATAGAGTTCGGTGTGGCCTTTCTGCCGCCCGAAGCCCTTGGCCTCGGTAACGGTAATTCCGGAAACGCCGATTTCGTGGAGCGCCTCTTTGACTTCGTCGAGCTTGAACGGCTTGATGATCGCTTCGATCTTTTTCACGTTTTCCAGACCCCTGCGCGTTTGATCCGGCCGGGTCCGTCGGGAACGGTCCGGTCCGGTTGTCCAATCGCCTCGGTTAACGGTATCAAGAATCATGCCAGAGGCGAATAATGTTGCGTAGGCGAAGGGCGCGGCAACGAAAAGAGCCAATTCGCGGGTTTCGTCCGGGCAAGGGGGTAGCGGGCGCAACCGGCCGGGCCTTGAGCGGTGCCGAACGTGATGGAATTTCGGGCAATCGATGCCCAAGATTTGGGCATCGCGGCTGCGTTCAGACCCGCAGTCCCGCCGTCTCGTCCAGCCCCGCCATCAGGTTGAGGCTCTGCACCGCCGCGCCGCTCGCGCCCTTGCCGAGGTTGTCGAGCACCGCGACCAGCCGCGCCTGCGATCCGTCGCGCGCGCCGAACACATGGAGGGCAAGCCCGTCCCACGGCGCGGCCGACTGGCGCAGCAGCAGCTCGGCCGGAACATCGTCGTGCACCGTCACCAGCGCCGCGTCGGCATAGAATTCCCGCAGCGCGGCGCGCAGCGCGGCGGGCGAGCCGGCACCCGGCATCGCGCCCAGCGGAAGCGGCACGTCCACCACCATCCCGCGGTGCGCCGGGATGACCGAGGGCGCGAACAGCGGCGCCAGCGCGAGGCCGCACAGCGCCTGCATTTCCGGCACGTGCTTGTGCCCCAGATCGAGCCCGTAAGTGCGAAACGCAATGTCCGGTTCCGCCTCGAACCGCTCGATCAGCGCCTTGCCGCCGCCCGAATAGCCCGAGACGGCGTTGCAGGTATAGGGCCAGTCGCCCGGCAGCAGGCCGGCGCGCACCAGTGGCGCGATCAGGGCGATGAACCCGGTCGGATAGCATCCGGGGTTGGCGACGCGCATCGCGCCCGCCACCGCTTCGCGTCCGGCCACTTCGGGAAAGCCGTAAGTCCACCCGGGCGTGATCCGGTGCGCGGTCGATGCGTCGATCACCCGTGTGGTGTCGTTGGCGATCATCGCCACCGCCGCCCGCGCCGCATCGTCGGGCAGGCACAGGATCACGAATTCGGCGGCGTTGAGCGCTTCGGCCCGCGCCGCATCGTCCTTGCGGCGCGCTTCGGGCAGGGTGATCAGCGCAAATTCGCTGCGTCCCGCCAGCCGCTCGGCGATCTCGAGCCCGGTCGTCCCGACCGCGCCATCGATGAAGACCGACCGGGTCATGGCAGCGGGCTGAGCGCGGTCACGGCAACATAGCCCACCGCGCCGTCCTCGCCGACCTGGCCCCAGGCCCAGCCGCCCGCCACGTCGAGCACATGAAACAGCGTTCCGGCCGGAAGCTCTGCCAGTATGTCGGACTGCGCCTGACCGGCCTTGTGCAGCGGCGTCGGCGCGCGATTCACCGTGTGCGCCATCGGCACGACATAGTGCGGCACGAACACCTGCCCGGCGAGCCGGATATGCGCAACGTCGCCGCGCACCGGCAGGTGCTCGGGATCGAGCTTCACGCTCGGGCCGGACAGAGCAAAGCTCGTGCCCGGCGCGGTTATGTCGGCAAAATCTGTCAACCCGTCCAAGACCCCACTCGCATGCGAACCGGGGCGCTTATACAATAGCAGGCTTTCAGGCAAGTTGACGGCGGCGGGTGCTCCGTTCCGGCGCAGCATCATGCCGGGTTCGTCAGCCTGCATAGCGGGCCTGCAGCATGTGCCACGCCGCGCGCAGCCCCAGCGCGTCGCCGCCCTTGGGCCGTCCGGGCTTGGCCACCGGGCGCCAGGCGAACGTATCGAAGTGCGCCCAGTCGGTTCCCTCGGGCACGAACTTGTCGAGGAACAGCCCGGCCACGGTCGCACCGGCGAAGCCGTTGGTGCCCGAATTGCCGATATCGGCAATGTCGGACTTGAGGAAATCGCGGTACGCGCCATGCAGCGGCAGCCGCCAGCACGGATCGTCATGCGCCTTGCCGGCTTCGAGCAGCGCCGCCGCAGTGGCGTCCTCGCGCGCGAACAGGGCAGGGAGGTCCGGCCCGAGCGCGACCCGCGCCGCGCCGGTCAGGGTCGCGAAATCGAGGATGAACTCGGGCTTGCCTTCACCGGCCTTGGCCAGCGCATCACCCAGCACCAGCCGCCCTTCGGCGTCGGTGTTGCCGATTTCCACGCTCACCCCGGCGCGGCTTCGCAGCACGTCGCCCGGGCGAAAGGCATTGCCCGAAACCGCGTTCTCCACCGCCGGCACCAGCAAATGCAGCCGCACCGGCAAGGCGCTCTCCATGATCAGCCGGGCCAGCGCCAGCGCATGGGCCGCGCCGCCCATGTCCTTCTTCATCAGCAGCATTCCGGAGGAAGGCTTGATGTCGAGCCCGCCCGAATCGAAGCACACCCCCTTGCCGACAATCGCGATGCGCGGATGCTTGGGATCGCCCCATTCCAGCTCGATCATGCGCGGGGCATGGGCGCGCCCCGCCGCGCGGCCGACCATGTGGACCATCGGAAACTCGCGCTCCAGCGCATCGCCCTTGGTCACGTGCAGCTCGGCCTTGTGCGCCTTGGCAAGCGCCGCCGCGACCGCTTCCAGCTCGGCCGGGCCCATGTCCTCGGCCGGGGTGTTGACCAGATCGCGCACCAGTTCGACCGCCGCCGCTTCGGCCAGCGCCGGAGCAATCGCCTTGGCGTCCCTGGTCAGCAGCACGCGCGGGGCCTCGTCCGGGGCATCGCTGCGGTAGCGGTCGAAGCGGTATTGCCCGGTCACCCAGCCGAACAACGCCTTACCGGTGGCGACTTCCGCCAGCCGGTATGTTCCCTCGGGCAAGACCTCGGCCAGTTTGGCGAGGCACCAGCTTGAAAGTTCCTCGGGATCGGCCACCCCGGCCACCACGAACCACCCGTCGCCATCGGGCACGATCGCATATTCATAGCCCGCGCCCTTGAACTTCTGCGCCTCCAGTGCGGCGCGCTGTCCGGCGTTCAGGCGCTTGGCCCAGTCGGCGAAACCGTCCTTGTTGACGAGGTGGATGGCGATGCCATGCTGGCCGCGATCCGGGTGAATGGGGCTATTCCTGTCGGTCATGTTCCGTCAATCTAGTCCGGTGATAGTGGGGGAAGCGAGAGGGAAAATGGATATGGTCCGCACTATCGTCACTGCACTGGCCTGCGCCGCCGCCTGCGTGGGCGGCACCAGCTCCGTCGAGGCCGGCGCGCCGCCTGCCGCCCGGACGGTCAAGCTTGATAATGCGGCCTATCAGTTCGAATATTCCTATCCCGCCGCCGCCGCCGCGATTCCCGGCCTCAAGGCCCGGCTCGATGCGGACCTCACCCAGCGCCTCGCCAAACTGAAGCACGACGCGCGGGCGGCGCAGGCCGATGCGAAGCAGGGCGGCTTTCCCTATCACCCGTGGTCGGCGTCGCAGGCCTGGCTGGTCGTCTCCAGCCCGCCCGGCTGGCTGTCGCTCTCGGCCACCTTCGGCAGCTACACCGGCGGGGCTCACGGCAATTACTGGTTCGGGGCGATGTTGTGGGACAAGCGCGCGAACAAGCCGCGCGATCCGCTCAGCCTGTTCACCTCGAAGCAGGCGCTCGGTGCGGCGATCCGCAAGCCGTTCTGCGCCGCGCTCGATCGGCAGCGGGCCGCCAAGCGCGGTGCGCCGATCAAGCGCGGCAGCACCGACCCGTTCGACGAATGCATCGATCCCACCCACGAAACCGTGATCCTCGGCTCGCAGTCCCGCCGGGCCTTCGACCGGATCGGCATCCTCGTTCCGCCTTACGAGGCCGGCCCCTTTTCCGAAGGCTCCTACGAAGTGACCGTTCCGGTCACGGCGGCGGTGCTGGCGGCGGTCCGGCCCGAATACCGCTCCGCTTTCGCGGCGGGCAAATAGCCGGATGCACCGGAAGGGTCGCAAAATCCCGAGGCACGCGCTATGTGGCGGTCATGACCGAATATCAGACCGTAACCGCCGATGAGACCATCCTGCGCGATGGCACGATCAAGCTCCATGGACCCGAAGCCTTCGCCGGGATGCGCAAGGCCGGCCGCCTCGCCGCCGAGATCCTCGATGCGCTGGCGCCGTTCGTGCAGCCCGGCGTCACCACCGGCCAGATCGACGACCTCGTTCGCCAGATGACGCTCGATGGCGGCGCGGTTCCCGCCACGCTCGGCTATCGCGGCTTTACCCACTCGTGCTGCACTTCGATCAACCAGGTCGTGTGCCACGGCATCCCGGGCGACCGCGTGCTCAAGGACGGCGATATCGTCAATATCGATGTCACCCCGCTGCTCGATGGCTGGCATGGCGATTCCAGCCGGATGTATCTGGTCGGCGATGTGCCGCTGAAGGCCCGTCGGCTGGTCGAAGTCACTTACGAATGCCTGATGCTCGGGATCGAACAGGCCAAGCCCGGCGCGCGCCTCGGCAATATCGGCGCGGCTATCCAGCGCCACGCCGAAGCTAACCGCTACGGTGTCGTGCGGGAATTCTGCGGCCACGGGCTCGGCCGCCTGTTTCACGACGCGCCCGAAGTGATCCACGCCGCCCGCGCCGGGACCGGGCCGGAACTGAAGCCGGGGATGCTGTTCACGATCGAGCCGATGATCAATCTCGGCAAGGCCGGCGTGAAGATGCTTGATGATGGCTGGACCGCCGTGACGCGCGATCGCTCGCTTTCCGCGCAGTTCGAACACTCGCTCGGCATCACCGAAACCGGCTGCGAAATCTTCACGGTCAGCCCCAAGGGCCTCCACAAGCCGCCTTACTGATAGCCGAGGGGGAGGGGGCCATTCGGCAAGACCGAAGGCCCCCTGCCCGATCAGCCGAACGCGTACTTGCCGCGGATGAAGAAGCGATCGAGCGCGTCGGGATCGACCTCGCCGACTTCCGCATTCGAGATCGGCGAACCGTGCACCGCCTCGGCGCGGCGGACCGACGGGATGTCGTGAACCCGGTCGAACCAGTCCTGCAGGTGGGTGCGGCGCT
Organism: Sphingomonadales bacterium; assembly: GCA_013791705.1. Taxonomy (GTDB): domain Bacteria; phylum Pseudomonadota; class Alphaproteobacteria; order Sphingomonadales; family Sphingomonadaceae; genus Novosphingobium. The sequence continues at coordinate 7,819 of VMTF01000043.1, forward strand.
TCAGGTCCAGTCCGTGCAATTCGTGATAGACGATCCACGGCCAGATCGCCATGTCGGCCACCGAAAACGTATCGCCCGCGATGAACTTGTGCTTGGCGATCTGGCTGTCGTAGAGATCGTACAAGCGGTTGTTTTCGCTGCGATAGCGCTGCTCGGGATAGGGATCGAGCCCCGGCGGCGCAAAGCGGGCGAAATGCGCGAGCTGGCCGCCCATCGGGCCGATCCCGCCGTGCTGCTGGAACAGCCATTGCACCGCGTGCCAGTAGCCGGCCTTGTCCTTGGGGGCGAGCTTCCCGCCGCTTTTCTCGTTCAGGTAAAGCAGGCAGGCGCCGGATTCGCACAAGGTGAACGGCTCTCCGTCCGGGCCATCGTGGTCGACGATCACCGGCACCTTCTTGTTCGGATTGCGCTTCACGAACTCGGGGTCGAACTGGTCGCCCTCCAGCACGTTCATCGGGTGGACCTTGTATTCCAGCCCCGCTTCCTCAAGCGCGATATAGACTTTGACGACGTTCGGGCTGTTTGTGCCCCAGATCTCGATCATCGGTTTTTCTCCACCATATCAGTTATGTTTATTGTGCGGACGGCCGGACCGCCGGTGCGTTTCAGGCCTGATGGCACAGCGGCATTCCCGGCACCGGGCTGCGGGCCATCAGCACGTGCGGCGTGCCGAGACTGCCGATATAGACGTCCATCAGGTCCGGTCCGCCCCATGCGATCGAGGTCGGCGCGATCACCTTGGTGCACTCCGGATCGTCGATCACCGTAACCAGTTCGCCGGCGGGTGTGATCGCCACGATCTTGTTCGCGACGGGCAGCGCGATCCACAAGTTGCCATCCGCATCGAAAGCGATGTTATCGGGATGGCCCAGCCGCGATTTCTGCTCCGGGGGCAAGGCGAACAGATCGTCGGCGGATTCGACCAGCGGGATATCGCCAAGCTGCGGTCCGTAGGGTTCGGCCTGGCCCAGCGAGCCATCGGCGTTGCGCAAGAACCGCACGATCCGGCCCCGGCCGGTCTGCGCGACATAGAGATAGCGTTGCTCGGCATCGAGGCAGCAGCCGTTCGCCCCGGCCAGCCCGGTCGCGACCACGCTGACCGCCCCGTCGGGGCTTACCCGATAGACGAAGCCGTCCGCGATATGCGGTTTGACGCAACTGGCCACAGACGGCCCCCAACTGCTGTGCGTGCAATAGATGGTGCCGTCGCGGGCCACCACCACGAAGTTGGATGCCACCAGTCGGCGGCCGTCGATTTCGGTGACCAGATCCTCGACTTCGCCACTGGCGAGATCGAGTCGCTGGAGCGGACCGGGACGATCCGTGTCGAGCGAGAAGTTCGCGATCAGGATGCGGCCCTGCAAGTCCATGGCGATGCCGTTGCTGCACACGGATTTGCCCACACGGCTTACCGCACCCGCTGCGTTCACGATCGCGACGGCGGCGTCATCAGTGGAACTGTAGATTTGCGCACTACGTGTGCCCAGGGTGGTTTCCGGGCGATTGATGCCCGGACCGACCGCTTGCAGGCTGCCGACCGGAATCGGTTCCAGCCTGTGCTTGCTTGCCAACATTCGCATCCTCCTTGTTTTATCGGGGCAGCTTAACCCATGGTGCGCCCGGATGGTAAGCACAGATGTGCGCATTGCGGTCGGCGCGCCGCCGACCTGTCCAATTCGTTAATATTTCGCCTGATAGGCTTCGGCGCAGGCCGCAACGCCGTGCAAGATTGACCTTTGCCGTCATCCCGAAACGGCTTGGCCAGCCACAGTCCGCCCGACTCGCGACGAGCCGCGCGGTTATCGCGATGGTCGGTCGCAATCGGGTCGGAATCGCTTTGCGAAGCGATACAACACTTTGATATTCAAGGCCGGCTTTGGAAGGGTACATTGAGTATGAGGGGCTATCCACTAATCTGCGCCGCGCTTGTCGCCGCGCTGGTGCCAGCGGCCGCGCTGGCTGACGATCCCAACGATCCGGCGATGCGCAGCGCCGCCGCCCGCGCGCGCGACCGCGAGATAATCCGCCAGCTCAATCTCCAGGAAGCCGCGAAAGTCCGCGAGCGGGACGCGCGCTATGCGAAAGGCTGGCGCGCGGCGCGCAGCGGCGAATATTCAGCGCGTTCGCAAAGCCACGAACGCGATATGGCGAACTACCGGCGCAGCCGCGCGCAGTATGATCGCGATATGGCGGCATGGCGCCGGGCCGTGGCTGCGTGCCGCGCCGGGGACTATTCTGCCTGCGACGGATAGTTCCGGCCGTCAGCCCCGCGCCGCGCGCACCGCCGCGCCGGCGGCAAACGGCGCCAGCGCCAGCAGCACCAGGCTGACCGCGGCGGTCAGCGCGATCCCGCTCTCGCCGCCCGGCGCCAGGCTCCCGGCGCCGAACACCAGCAGCGGCACCGCCAGCGGGCTCACCAGCAGCCCGGCCAGCGCCGCGCCGCCGCGAAGCCCTGCCGTCAGCGCCGCGACGATCACGCCCACGGCGGCCAGTCCCGGCGTCCCCGCCAGCAAGCCCAGCTCCACCGTCCGCAGCGTCGGCCCGTCCAGCCCGAGCAGGGCGGCGGCGGGCAGGGCGGCCAGCATCAGCGGCGGCCCGAAGCTCAGCCAGTGCGCGATCACCCGCACCGCCACGATCCATTCCTCGGACATCCCCCGCAAGGCCCACTGGTCGAACATGCCCAGCTCAAGGTCCGGCTCGATCAGCCGGTCGAGCGGCAGGATCGCGGCGAGCAGCGCCGCCACCCAGATCACCCCGCCGCCGGTCCGCGCCAGCAGCCGCGCGTCCGGGCCGATCGCAAACGGAAACAACATCGCCACCGCCATGAAGAACAGCAGCGGCAGCATGGTCCCGCCGCGCCGCCCGCCCAGCAGCAGCAGCGCCAGATCGCGCCGCAGCAAGGCCCACAGCCGCCGCCTCACGCGATGAAGTCCCGCAATGCGATCCGCCGCGCGCCGCCGGGCAGGGCCATCGCCTGATGCGATGCGATCACGGCCAGCCCGCCGCCCGCGCAATGTTCGGCCACCAGCGCCTCGACCAGTTTGACGGCATCCGTATCCAGCCCGTTGAGCGGTTCGTCGAGCAGCCACACCGGCGCGGCTTGCGCCACCAGCCGGGCCAGCGCCGCGCGCTTCTTCTGCCCGGTCGAAAGATAGCGCACCGGCACGTCGCCCAGTTCGTCCAGCCCGAGCCGCGCCGCAGCCTCGGCCGCCCGCCCGTCGAACCGCTCCCAGAAGGCCAGCGCGCCGGCCAGCGGCAGGTGCGGATCGAGCGCCGGGCGCTCGTCGACCAGCCCTGCTTCGCCGCTGCGTGCCACGTTGCCCGCGAACGGCTCCAGCAGCCCCGCAAGGATGCGCAGCAGGCTCGATTTGCCGATCCCGTTCGGCCCGGCGATCTGGCACGCCTCGCCGCCGCCGAGCGCGAGCGAAAGCCCCCGGAACAAGACCCGGTCACCCCTGCGGCAGGCAAGGTTCACTGCGGCAAGGCGGCACTCTTGCATGGGCGAGCGCGATAGGGGAAAGGTTGGCGGGTGCCAAGCTCGGCGCGCAGGACGAACCGATGCCGATTGCCCGCCTCAGCGAAGCCGATATCGCCGCCGCGCTGGCCGCGCTGCCCGGCTGGTCGCTGCGCGAAGACGGCAAGGCGATCCACCGCGCCTTCACCTTCGCCGATTTCGCCGAAGCCTTCGCCTTCATGACCCGCATCGCGCTCCATGCGGAAAAGGCGGATCACCATCCCGAATGGTCGAACGTGTGGAACCGCGTCGCCATCACGCTCACCACCCACGATGCGGGCGGATTGAGCTTGCGCGACGTGGCCTTGGCGCAAGCGATCGACGCCATCGCCCCTCAGTCGTAAACGATCCGCACCTTGCCCGCCGCCTCGGCCGCGATCCGCCGCGCCTCGTCGGTGGTTCCGGCCCTGGCCAGCGCCACGGCCATGCGGCGAAAGGGCCGCGTCACCGGCTTGGCGAAAATCCTCAGGTCGATCGCGCCGCCCGGCGTCGCCAGCGCTGCGGCCTGCCCTTCGAAGTGGAACGCGGCCGCATCGCGGTCCGCCAGGATCACCGCCGAGGCACTGGCCCCGTAAAGCTCCACTTCCGGCACGGGCAGGCCCATGATCGCCCGCGCGTGGAGGTCGAATTCCGAGAGCGATTGCGAGATCAGCGTCACCATCCCGGTGTCATGCGGGCGCGGCGAAAGCTCGGAGAAGATCACTTCCTCGCCCTTCACGAAGAACTCCACCCCGAAGATCCCGTATCCGCCGAGGTTGTCGACCACCTTGCGCGCCATGTCCTGCGCGTCGGCCAGCGCCCGGTCCGACATCGCCGCCGGCTGCCACGATTCCTGATAGTCGCCGCGCTCCTGCCGGTGGCCGATCGGCGGGCAGAACGTCACCCCTTCGCGCGCCCGCACGGTCAGCAGGGTGATCTCGTAATCGAACGGCACGAATTCCTCGACGATCACCCGCCGCCGGTCGCCGCGCATATTGGCCACCGCATAGTCCCACGCCGCTTCAACCGCACCGGCCTCGCGCACCGTGCTCTGGCCCTTGCCGGACGACGACATCACCGGCTTGATCACGCAGGGCAGCCCGGTGTGGGCGATCCCGGCGCGGACTTCCTCCAGATTCTCGGCATAGCGATAGCGTGATGTGCGCAGGCCCAGTTCCACCGCCGCCACTTCGCGGATGCGGTCACGGTTCATCGTCATGATCGTCGCACGGGCGGAAGGGACCACGTTGGTCCCGCGCGCCTCGAACTCGGCCAACACCTCGGTGCGGATCGCCTCCACTTCCGGCACGACCAGATCGGGCCGGTGCTTGTCGATCGCCGCCGCAAGCTGCTCCGCGTCGAGCATCGAGAACACCTCGCAGCCATCCGCCACCTGCATCGCCGGCGCGTTCGCATAGGCGTCACAGGCGATCACCCGCGCCCCCAGCCGCTTGGCCGAAATCACGAACTCGCGCCCCAGTTCGCCCGAGCCCAGCAGGAGGATCGTCGCGGTATATGCCATGTGCCCTAGCGCCTCTCGATTCGGCCGGATAACCGCCAAGGCGAATGCCGTCACACGTGGTGAGGCGTCAATGGCGGAGTCTTGGTTGGGTTGCGCCCTTGGCATTGCGGCACCAGCCCGCAGCCCCCCCCCCGCCCCCCCTCTCGTGTTGGTGGGTGGGGGGGGGGGGGGGGGGTGGGGGGGTTGTTGCCGCAATGCCAAGGGCGCAACCCAACCAAGACTCCGCCATTGACGCCTCACCACGTGTGACG
>VMTF01000133.1 GCA_013791705.1 Sphingomonadales bacterium
CAGGGGTCAGCCGATCCGCGAAGACGGGCCGGCGACGCACCTTGCCAAGCGTGGCACGCCGACGATGGGCGGGCTGATGATCCTGATCGCGCTCGTCATCTCGATGCTGCTGTGGATGGATCTGGCTAACCCGTTCGTCTGGGCCTGTCTTGCGGTCACGGTCGGCTTCGGTGTGATCGGGTTCATGGACGACTACGACAAGGTCACGAAATACAGCCACAAGGGGGTTCCCGGCCGGGTGCGGCTGGCGATGGAATTCGTCGTTGCCGGAATCGCGGCCTACATGATCGTCAGCCAGATAAGCACCAATCTCTATGTGCCGTTTCTCAGCAACCGCTACATCCCGCTCGGACCGCTCTACTATGTGTTCGCCGCAGTGGTGATCGTCGGCGCGGGCAATGCGGTGAACCTCACCGACGGGCTCGACGGACTTGCGATCATGCCGGTGATTATCGCTGCCGGAACATTCGCGATCATCGCCTACCTCGCCGGACGCATCGACTATGCTCACTATCTGGGAATTCCGCACGTCCCCCGCGCCGGCGAACTGGCGATCCTGTGCGCCGGGATCATGGGGGCAGGGCTTGCGTTCCTGTGGTTCAACGCGCCGCCTGCTGCGGTGTTCATGGGCGATACCGGCAGTCTCGCACTCGGCGGCGCGCTTGGCGCGATCGCGGTCGCCGCGCACCATGAGATCGTGCTGGCGATCGTCGGCGGCCTGTTCGTGCTCGAGGCGCTTTCGGTCATCATCCAGGTGTTCGTCTACAAGCGGACCGGCAAGCGCGTGTTCCTGATGGCGCCGATCCACCATCACTTCGAAAAGCTGGGCTGGGCTGAATCGACCGTTGTGATCCGGTTCTGGATCGTCTCGATCATCCTCGCGCTGATCGGCCTCTCGACGCTGAAGCTGCGATGATCCAGTCCGCCGCCGCCTTTGCCGGAAAGCGCTATGCGGTCCTCGGTCTTGCCCGAACGGGGCTGGCCGTGGTCCGCTCGCTGCGGGCGAGCGGTGCACAAGTAACCGCATGGGACAGCCGCGACGAGCCGCGCCAGCAGGTTCTGGCGGAATATGGTGCAAACGTGGAACTGGCCGACCCGGTCAGCACCGACCTGACCGGATACGCGGGCGTGGTCGTTTCGCCGGGGGTTCCGCTCAACCGGCATCCGATTACCGAAGCCGCCGCGCGCTACGACGTGCCGCTGATCGGCGACATCGAGTTATTTGCGCAGGCCCGGCCCAACCTGCCCGATCACCGCGTCGTCGGCATCACCGGGACCAACGGCAAGTCGACCACGACAGCGCTGATCCATCACCTGCTGCAGACGGCCGGGGTGCCGAGCGAGATGGGCGGCAACATCGGCTTGCCGATCCTCGGTCAACCGCCGCTTGCGGCAGGCGGGGTCTATGTGCTCGAATTGTCGAGCTACCAGATCGATCTGACCATTCGGCTCGATTGCGATGTCGCGGTGCTGCTAAACGCGACGCCCGATCATCTTGAGCGTTATGGTTCGTTCGATGCTTATGTTGCCTCGAAAGCGCGCCTGTTCGGGATGCAGGGGTTCGGCCATCTGGCAATCATCGATTATCGCGCCGAGATGGACGAGGACATCCTCCGCTTCGCGCCCGATGGCCAGCCGTTCCAGTTTATCGACGCGATCGACCTGCCGGGAGACCAGTCCGAATGGGCTTCGCTCCAGGGCCCGCACAATCGCGCCAACGCCGCCGCCGCCGTCGCCACGGTCCGCTGGCTCGGACTCGACGACGCCACCATCGTCGCCGGCCTCAAGACTTTCAACGGCCTGCCGCACCGCATGGAACGCGTGGCGGAAGCGAACGGCGTCATTTTCATCAATGACAGCAAGGCGACCAACCCGGCCTCGGCCGCCCCGGCGCTCGCCGCCTTTCCGCCGAACCCCGACCGGCGCATTCACTGGATCCTCGGCGGACTGCCCAAGGGCAACGATCTTGACGAGTGCCTGCCGTTTTTCGGCAATGTCGCGGCGGCTTATACGATTGGCGATGCCGGGCCACGGTTCGCCGAAATTCTTGAGCCCCATGTGCCTGTCGAACGCAGCGAAATGATGTGCGAGGCAATCCGCCAGGCAATCGAGGCGGCCAAGCCCGGCGATGTCGTCCTGCTCTCTCCCGCTTGCGCAAGCTTTGACCAGTTCCGCGACTATGAGGCGCGCGGCGACACGTTTCGCCAAATCGTCGATGCCTTGCTGAACGGAGAGGAGTGCTGATGGCCAGCGAGATATCCGGCCAGTCTGCGGGCCTTACTCCGTTCGTGCCGCGCGCCGGGGTTGCCTCCACCAACTTGCGCTTGCGCCGCAACCACCGCCATGAACTGATCGTGTGGTGGCGTGAGATTGACCGGGTGCTGCTGTTTCTGGTGCTGTCGCTGATGGCGCTCGGCGCGGCGGCTGTGGCGGCTGCCTCGCCGGCAAGCGCGCGGCGCCTTTCCACCGCGGCGGTCAATCTCGACGACTTGCACTTTTTCGCGCTCCACGTCCGCTGGCAATTGCTCGGCCTCGTCGTGATGTTCGGGGCCTCGACGCTTTCCAGGGAGGCCGCGCGGCGAGCCGGGATCGTCCTGGGTTTCGCGATGATCTTCGCGCTGATGCTGGTGCCGGTGATCGGCAGCGAGGTGAACGGTGCCCGGCGGTGGCTGAGCCTCGGCGTTTCGCTGCAGCCGTCGGAATTCCTCAAGCCGGCCTATGCCATCGCGATTGCGTGGATATTGTCGTGGCGGCTGCGTGATCCGAACCTTCCGGTCATCGCGATCACCGCGGCGCTGATGGTGTTCGTTGCCGGGCTGCTGATGCTTCAACCGGACTTTGGCTCGACCGTGTTGTTCGTCGGCGTGTGGTTCGTGCTGGTCCTGCTGTCGGGCCTGCCGATCAATCACATTTCGATTGCCGGGGCGGCGGGTATCGGCGCCATGGTCGCGACTTACTTTCTATATGACAATGCCCGTCACCGGATCGACAGCTTCCTCGGCGGCGGCACCGCTTATGACCAGGTCGATCTTGCCTCGCGCACGATAACCGCAGGTGGCTGGACCGGTTCGGGACTGTGGCTCGGCACGCGCAAGCTGTCGTTGCCCGAAGCGCATACCGACTATATCTTCTCGGTGATCGGCGAGGAATTCGGGCTGTTGGTCTGCGCGCTCATCATCCTGCTCTATCTGGCGCTTGTCGTCCGCGTGCTGTTGCGGCTGGTCGAGGAAGAGGATCTGTTCACGGTGCTGGCGGCGACCGGGCTTACCGCCCAACTGGGGGGGCAGGCTTTCATCAATATCCTCGTCAACCTCCAGCTCTTCCCGTCGAAGGGGATGACCCTGCCGCTGATTTCCTATGGCGGCTCGTCGACCGTGGCGCTGTGCCTTGGCGTTGGGTTCCTGCTGGCGATCACGCGGCGCAACCCGTTCCTGCAACGCGAACGATTTTCCCTGCGTGATGCCGGAGTTCTGAAATGAGCGTGGTCAACCGGCACTATGTCCTGGCTGCCGGAGGGACCGGCGGTCACCTGATCCCCGCGTTCGCGCTGGCGGCGGAACTGGAAAAGCGTGGCCACCATGTCGCGCTGATCACCGATGCGCGCGGTGCCGCGATTCCGGGCAAGCCTGCCTCGCTTCCCGCCCATGTACTCCCGGCAGGACGCCTGGAGGGGAAGAACCCGCTGAGCTGGATCAAGGGTATCCGCGCGATCATGGAGGGCCGCCGGATGGCCTTGCGGCTGTTCGAAAGCTTCGAGCCGAGCGCGGTTGTCGGGTTTGGCGGCTATCCCGCGCTCCCCGCGCTGCTGGCGGCCACGTCGGCGAATGTTCCGAGCGTGATCCATGAACAAAACGCAGTGCTGGGCCGGGTCAATCGTTTCCTGGCAGGCAAGGTCGATGCGATCGCGACCGCGTATCGGGAGGTTGCCCGGCTGCCCGAGAAGTGCGCCGCCAAGGTCCACCTGGTCGGCAACCCGGTGCGCACCGAAGTGCTGACGCTGCGCGACCAGCCCTATCCCGAATTCACCGAACATGGCCTGCTGCGTGTATTGGTAACGGGCGGCAGCCAGGGCGCCCGCGTCCTGTCCGAGGTCGTGCCCGATGGTCTCGCGATGCTCCAGCCGGCGCTGCGCACGCGGCTGCAGGTGATCCAGCAGTGCCGTCCGGAAGATATCGACGCGGTCCGCAACCGCTACGCGACCCACGGCATTCCGGCGGAACTGGCGACCTATTTCGAGAACATGGCCGAGCGGCTGGCCGATGCGCACCTTTTTATCGGCCGGGCCGGAGCATCGACCATTGCCGAATTGACCGCGGTGGGCCGCCCGGCGATCCTGATCCCGCTCCCGATCGCGACCGACGACCATCAGGCGGCCAACACCCGCGAGATCGTCGCGGCGGGCGGGGCACGGGCGATCCGGCAGGAGAAGTTCACCGCAGTCGAACTGGCCAAGCAGATCCAGGCCATGGCGCAGCATCCGCACAGCCTCGCCAATGCTGCCCATGCGGCATGGAATTGCGGCTATCCGCAGGCTGCCTCGGACCTTGCCGACCTGATCGAAAGCTTTGGCGGAGAGCCGCTGATGGACGTGATCCGCGTCGGCACCGCGCCTGCCGCCGCGCCTGGGCAGGAATCGCTCGCGAGGGTGCCGGCGCACCCGGGAGCGGGCGCATGAAGGGCGTCGGCACCGAGATCGGCACGATCCACTTCGTCGGGATCGGCGGGATCGGCATGTCGGGCATTGCCGAGGTCATGCACAACCTCGGCTATCTCGTGCAGGGATCGGACATTGCCGAAGGCTATGTGATCGAGGGGCTGCGGCAGCGCGGGATCAAGGTGATGATCGGGCACAAGCCCGAAAATCTCGGTGACGCGGCCGTGGTCGTGACCTCCACTGCGGTGAAGCGGGACAATCCCGAAGTCGCGGCCGCGCTGGAAAACCGTGTGCCGGTCGTCCGCCGCGCCGAAATGCTGGCCGAGCTGATGCGGCTCAAGAGTACGGTTGCGGTGGCCGGAACCCACGGCAAGACTACCACGACCTCGATGGTGGCCGCGCTGCTCGATGCCGGCGGGGTCGACCCGACCGTGATCAATGGCGGGATCATCAACTCCTACGGGTCCAACGCCCGCCTCGGCGCGAGCGACTGGATGGTGGTCGAAGCTGACGAGAGCGACGGTTCGTTCCTGCGGCTCGACGGGACAATCGCGGTCGTCACCAATATCGATCCGGAGCACCTCGCCCACTACGGCTCGTTCGACCGGGTGAAGGAGTGCTTCGTCGAGTTCATCGAGAACGTGCCGTTCTACGGCGCGGCGGTGTTATGCATCGATCATCCCGAAGTCCAGGCGATCATTCCCAAGGTGCGCGACCGGCGCGTGATCACTTACGGCTTTTCCGCCCAGGCGGACGTGCGCGGCGAAGGCGTGACCCCGTTCCCGGGCGGCAACCGCTTCACCGCCGTGCTGCGTCAGAGGGACGGCTCGTTCCGCCGGATCGAGAACATCGAACTGCCCATGCCGGGCCGCCACAACGTCGAGAACGCATTGGCGGCTGTCGCTGTCGCGGTGGAGATGGGATGCGCCGACGAGGTGATCCGGACCGGCTTCGCCAAGTTCGGCGGGGTCAAGCGCCGCTTCACCAAGGTGGGTGAAGTGTCGATCGATGGCGGCTGCGTCAGCGTGATTGATGACTATGGCCATCATCCGGTGGAGATCCGCGCGGTGCTCGCCGCCGCGCGCGAGGGCGTGCGCGGGCGGGTTATCGCCGTGGTCCAGCCGCATCGCTTCACGCGCCTGCGGGATTTGATGGATGAGTTCCAGACTGCTTTCAACGATGCCGACGTGGTGCACGTCACGCCGGTTTACGCGGCCGGGGAAGCCCCGATTGACGGGGTCGATGCGGCGGCGCTGGTTGCCGGGCTCAAGGGCCGGGGCCATCGCGCGGCCTTTGTGACGGACGGGCCGGCCGCCCTCGCCGACACGCTGGCCCGTTCGATCGAGCCGGGCGATATCGTAGTCTGCCTTGGCGCCGGCGACATTACCAAGTGGGCGGCTGGCCTGGCCGATGCGATCCGTGACAGGAGGGTGAACGCGTGAACGGCTTCATCTCCGATCCGATCAGTTTGATGCGCGTCCCGAACGAGCCGCAGTCGCGGCGGCCGAACTCGTGGTCACGCTGATGGCGTCAGCACTCCCCGCCTTTCTATCGGAACAGCCGGCCGGCAAGCTGACGGCCGACGCGCCGCTGGCGCCGCTTGTCTGGTTCAAGGCGGGCGGCCCGGCGGAATGGTTGTTCGAACCCAGGGATGTGGCAGACCTGAGCACCTTTCTGGGCGGCCTCGATCCGGCGGTGCCGGTGATGGCGCTTGGCCTTGGTTCCAACCTGATTGTGCGCGATGGCGGGGTGCCGGGCGTGGTGATCCGGCTCGGCAAGGCGTTTGCGCAAGTAACCCGGCTTGATGAAACGTCGCTGCGCTGCGGCGGCGGGGCGAGCGGGATACTGGTGTCTTCGGCGGCGCGCGACGCCGGCATCGGGGGTCTTGAATTCCTGCGCTCGATCCCCGGCACGGTCGGCGGCTTCGTGCGGATGAACGGCGGTGCCTATGGCCGCGAAGTGAACGATATCCTGGTCGATTGCGAAGTGGTGCTGCGCAGCGGCCAGCGCAAAGTGCTGCCGGCCGCAGAGCTGGGCTACACCTATCGCCACTCCGAACTGCCCGACGGCGCGGTGGTCGTGGCCGCCACGTTTCGGGGCCACCAGGCCGCGCCCGAGGCGATCCAGGCCGAGATGGACCGCATTGCCGCCAGCCGTGAAGCCTCGCAGCCGCTGCGTTCCAAGACCGGCGGCTCGACCTTCAAGAACCCTGCCGCCGAAATTTCAGGGGGTGCCAAGGCTTGGGAGCTGGTCGATCGGGCCGGCTGCCGGGGGTTTACCCTGGGCGGCGCGCAAGTGAGCGAAAAACACACCAACTTTCTGATCAACACCGGCAACGCAACCAGCACCGAGATCGAGGCGCTGGGCGAAGAGGTGCGGCGCCGGGTCCGTGAATCGCAAGGTATCGAACTGGAATGGGAAATTCAGCGGGTAGGGCGTCCGTGAGCCTGCCGAAACTGCATGTTGCCGTCCTGTTGGGCGGCTGGTCTTCGGAACGACCGGTGTCGCTGATGAGCGGCGAAGGTGTCGCCAAGGCGCTCGAAGCGCGCGGCCACCGCGTCACCCGGCTCGACATGGGCCGGGATATCGCCGCGCGGCTGGCCGAAACGCAGCCCGACGTCGTGTTCAACGCTCTGCACGGATCGCCGGGCGAGGACGGCACGGTGCAGGGGCTGATGGATATCATGGGCCTGACCTACACCCACTCCGGGCTCGCCGCGTCGGTCATCGCGATCGACAAGGAACTGACCAAACAGACGCTGGTGCCTCATGGCATCCCGATGCCCGGCGGCCGCATTGTCGCGAGCGAAGAACTCTACCAGCGCGATCCGCTGGCGCGACCCTATGTGCTCAAGCCCGTGAACGAGGGCTCGTCGGTCGGTGTCGCGATCGTTACGGCCGACGGCAACATGGGCAACCCGATCAGCCGTTCGGCCAGGGGGCCGTGGCAGGAGTTCGACCATCTGCTCGCCGAGCCGTTCATTCGCGGCAAGGAGCTGACCACGGCGGTGATCGCCGACCGGGCGCTGATGGTTACCGAACTGCGGCCCAAATCGGGCTTCTACGATTTCGACGCTAAATACACCGACGGGATGACCGAGCACATTTGTCCGGCCGAAATCCCCGACGAGATCACCGAAGCCTGCAAGGAAATTGCGCTGAAAGCCCACCGGCTGCTCGGTTGCAAGGGCACGAGCCGGTCCGACTTCCGGTGGGATGACGAGCGCGGCGTGAAAGGCCTGTTCCTGCTCGAAGTGAACACCCAGCCGGGGATGACCCCACTGAGTCTGGTGCCCGAACAGGCCCGCCATTGCGGCATGAGCTATGAGGATCTGGTCGAGGCAATCATCGCCGAAGCACTGGACGATGCGGCCGCGCGCAAGGCTGCGCACGAGGGGCCGGAGGCATGAGCCAGACCCTCAAGCGCAAGGCTCCCGGTGTGCGCAAGGTCGCCGTGCAGCAAGGCAAGGCGCGCAAGGTCAAGGCCGCGAAGGCGCGCACCGGCTCGGCCATCGATGCGATCATGGCGTGGCTGCCGTTCAGCGATGAGCAGCTCCACCGCCTATTCCTCGCGCTGATCTTCGCCGCTGCCATCGCGGTCGCCGGCGGGATCGCCTCGATGGCCGGTGTGCCGGCGCTGGTCAGCGCGCAGTTCGCCAGCGTGGCGGCCGACAGCGGCTTTGCGGTGCGGCGGGTCGATGTGCGCGGGGTCAACCACCTCAACGAACTCAAGGTCTACGAGAAAGTTCTCGGCGAAACGGATCAGGCCATGCCGCTGGTCGATATCGACCGCTTGCGCGCCCATCTGCTCGAACTTTCATGGGTGGAGGACGCGCGCGTTTCCCGCCAGCTACCCGATACGCTCGTGGTCGATATCGTCGAGCGCAAACCCCACGCAGTGCTGCGCAAGGCTGACAAACTGGTGCTGATCGATGCGACCGGACACGAACTTGAGGCGGTTTCGCGCGAACGGGCGCGCGGCAAGTTGATCGTTGCGGGGCCGGGCGCCGGACGGCAGGTGGTTGCACTTTCGGCGTTGCTGGCTGCCGCCCCGGCGCTGAAGCCGCAGGTGGCCGAGGCGGAATGGGTTGGCAACCGGCGCTGGAATCTCAAGTTCGGCACTGGCCAGGTGCTGGCCCTGCCCCAGGGCGAACAGCCGTCGGCCAATGCGTTGATGGCGTTCGCCCGGCTTGACGGCGTGAACCGTTTGCTGGGCGGGCGGGTCGCCGCGTTCGACATGCGGGCGCCTGACCGGATCTATTTCCGCGTGCCGGGACGGACCGAGGACGAGGCGCGCGCTGCCGCCGCTGCCGCCACTGCAAAAGCCGCCGCCGCCGCCGACAGGTCGGCCGCCAAGGAGCCGGCGACCGCGACCAAGGCCGCTGGCGGTGCATCGCCCGACACGGCCAAGGCGCGGGAGGATACCTGATGGCGATGCCGCGCCTCACTCGCGTGTTCGGCGCGGTGAACATCGGCTCGTTCCGAGTTTCGGCGATGATCGCCGGAATTTCGGAAACCGGTGAGATGCTGGTGCTCGGCTCGGCGCATCGCGCCGCGCAAGGGGTGAAGCGGGGATACGTCACCGACATGGCCGCCGCCACTTATGCGGTGCGCGATGCGATCGAACGCGCGGAAAAGATCGCGCAGACCAGCGTCAGTTCGGTCTGGATCGGCACCGCCGGGGCAGGGCTGGCCAGCCAGATCGCGCAAGTCGAGGTTGAAATCGGTGGTCGCAGGATCGAGCAGGACGATATCGATCACTTGCTGGTTGCCGGCCGCGACGTGATCGAGCCCGATGGCCGCATGGTGCTGCACGCCCAGCCGGCGCACTACACGCTCGATGGCGCTCACGGCGTGGCCAATCCGAAAGGGCTTCACGCCGAACGGCTCGCAGTCGATATCCACGTTATCCTGGCGGACGGCGCGCCTGTCCGGAACATCACCGAGGCGGTGCAGAATGCCCACCTCGAGGTCGATGGCGTGGTCGGCTCCCCGATCGCCGCCGGCCATGCCTGCCTGACGCCCGAAGAACGCGACCTTGGCGTTGCGCTGGTCGAGTTCGGCGCGGATGTAACCAACGTCTCGGTCTACGCCGGCGGGATGTTGCTCGGCCTCGCGTCGATTCCACTCGGCTCGGGCGATGTCACCGATGCGATTGCCTCGGCCTTCGGCATCCGCCGCTTTCAGGCGGAACGGCTGAAGTGCGTGAACGGCTCGGCACTGGCGAGCCCGGCCGACCATCGCGAGATGATTCCGGTCAACGGCCCCGGCGACGATGCGACCGGCCCGATCGCGCGCCATGCGGACGCGGCCAATCGCATTCCCCGGGCCGAACTGGTTTCAGTCATCACCACCCAGCTTGGCCGGGTGATGGAAGAAATCGGCAAGGCGCTCAAGGCCTTGGGCTTTACCGGTCAGCGCGGGCAGCAAGTGGTCATCACCGGCGGCGGCGCGGAACTGGTGGGGCTGGCCGATTATGCCCAGGCGGCACTGGGCAAACCGGTACGGATCGGCCGCCCGCCGCAGTTGCGCGGGCTGCCCGAGGCCCATGCCAGACCGGGTTTCGCGACGCTGGCCGGGCTCGTGCTTTATGCGGCGGCGGACCCGGTCGATATCCGCGCGGTCGGGCCGAGCTATCAACCGACCCAGCGCTACGCCGGGACGGGATTGGTCAGCAGGATATATCGGGCGGTGCTGGAGTATTTCTAGCACCGTTACTTGGCTAGGTTTTCCGCGCCTTTGGACTGTGGACAACATAGTTTGGGTACTTGGTCAGCAGATTCGAACCGTGCATTTATCAAAGATCGCAGCGCCTGCCTTGGCAGGCCCGGCCTGGAGAGCAAGATGAGCATCAATATCGGTCCGCCGGCAGTCGAGGAACTGCGCCCCCGCATCACCGTAATCGGCGTTGGCGGTGCGGGCGGGAATGCCATCGCCAACATGATCGAGGCGGAAATCGAGGGCGTCGATTTCATCGTCGCCAATACCGACGCGCAGGCGCTGAACAACTCGATCGCCGAGCACTGCATCCAGTTGGGTCCCGATATCACGCAGGGCCTTGGCGCGGGTTCGCGGCCGGAAGTCGGGCGAGCCGCGGCGGAAGAGACCATCTCGGACATCGAGCGGGCGCTCGAAGGCGTGCACATGTGCTTCATCGCCGCCGGCATGGGCGGCGGCACAGGTACCGGTGCCGCGCCGATCATCGCCAAGACCGCGCGCGACAAGGGCGTGCTGACGGTGGGCGTGGTAACCAAGCCGTTCCTGTTCGAAGGCACGCGCCGGATGCGCGCGGCGGACGCGGGCATCGAAGAACTGCAGAAGCACGTCGATACGCTGATCGTCATCCCCAACCAGAACCTGTTCCTGGTCGCCAAGGCGGAAACGACGTTCAAGGAAGCGTTCCAGCTCGCGGACGAGGTGCTGCAGCAGGGCGTTCGTTCGATCACCGATCTCATGGTCATGCCGGGCCTGATCAACCTCGACTTTGCCGACGTTCGCTCGGTCATGGGCGAGATGGGCAAGGCGATGATGGGCACGGGCGAAGCCGATGGCGAAAACCGTGCGCTCGATGCGGCGGAGCGGGCAATCTCGAACCCGCTGCTCGATGGCGTCTCGATGCAGGGCGCCAAGGGCGTGATCATTTCGATCATCGGCGGTGACGACATGAAGCTGCTCGAAGTGGACGAGGCGGCCAACCACATCCGCGATCTGGTCGATCCCAATGCCAACATCATCTGGGGTTCGGCGTTCAATCCTGATCTGCAAGGCAAGATCAGGGTGTCGGTTGTCGCCACCGGGATCGAGCAGACCGACGAGCAGGTCCAGGAAATAAGCCGTGGCGGGTTTTCGCTGGGCGGTGGGCGCGGCGGCATTGCCCGTCCTGGCGCCAGTCGCGCCGAGCCCGATGTCCAGGTGCAAAGCGCACCGGCCGCAGCAGCGACCCAGGCCTTGTCGGAGCCGGCACGCCAAGCGCCCGCCGCGCCGGCGGTTCGGCCCGAGGCCGCGTCCGCGCCGGAGCCGGTCGCGCTCGAGCCCGAACCCGCCAGCGAGCCTGAGCCGCTTGAACTGCAACTCGATGCGGTTGCCGAATCCGAGCCGCCAGAGGACAGTGCGGCTGAAGCAATTCCAGAGGTCCAAGCCGGAGAGGCGGAGCCGGACGAGCTGCTGCTCGACGCCAGCCGCCTTGCGGCTGAAGATGGGCCGATCTCGCCGCTGGTTCAGCGCAAGCGTCCGCTCGTCTCGCCCGAGGAGGACCGGACGCCGCGTCTGTCGGGCGGCGGTAGCACCTTGTTCGAGCGAATGGCCAATCTGTCGCGCGGAGGCGGGCGGACGCTGCGCGACGAGGATGAGAATGAGGACGAGGGTGACGACGGTCAGTCGATCAGCATCCCGCGCTTTCTCGGCCGGCAGAACAACCAGTAAGTGCCGCGCCCTCGCCGGACCGGTGAGTTCGTTCCGGCAGGGTTAAGGCGGTGGTGGCCAAATCGCGGGCTCGTGAACCCGCGCCGTTCAGGCGCGACAAATGTTTAACGAGTGCAGAAGTGGCGCCGAAAGGCGGCCGACGGCATTGGTGGAGTTTCCCGGTGAGGATTGGTTTGTTGCAGGTGGGCCGGGCGATGGTGGCGGTTTGCGCCCTGGGCCTTGCCGGTCTGCCGCATTCCGCGATGGCCCAGCCGGTCGTGCAGCTGATTCCAGGTGGCGCGAGCCAGTCGCTCAACAGTGCGCTCACGCGCCTGGCCCGCGACCCTCGTGACCTCTCGGCGTTGATCAACGCGGGTAATGCGGCACTGAGCGTTGGTGATGTGGATGCAGCAGTCGGTTTCTTCACCCGCGCCGACCAGCTTTCGCCCAACAACATGCGGGTCAAAGCCGGGCTGGCGGGTGCGCTCGTCCGCAGCGAAAACCCTTACGATGCGATCCCGCTCTTCGCCGAGGCGGACAAGGCCGGCGTGCTTGATCCGGGCCTGATTTCCGACCGCGGCCTCGCCTATGATCTGGTCGGCGACAACGCGAACGCGCAGCGCTATTATCGCCAGTCGCTCGCCGCGAGCGCCAGTGACGAAACACTGCGCCGCCTTGCACTCAGCCAGGCGATCGCCGGCAACAGGGCCGGGATGGAGGCCACACTCGCGCCCTTGCTGCAAAAGCAGGATCAGGGCGCGTGGCGGACCCGCGCCTTCGCACTGGCAATTCTCCGCCGGCCGGAGGAGGCAGTGGCGATCGCCAACCGGACGATGCCGGCGACCCTTGCCAGCGGTATCGCGCCCTACTTGCGGTATATGCTTCGGTTGACCCCGGCGCAGCAGGCTGCGGCGGCCAACTTCGGGCGCTTTCCACGGGCCGCCGAGATCGGCCAGGACGATCCGCGCGTTGCGCGCTATGCGCCGACACGGCAGGTTGTGGCCGCCGCCGCCGCGCCCGGTCCGGCGCCAGTACCGGCCGATCGCGGCAAATCACGTCGCGACAAGCAGGGCGGCAGCACCCGCATTGCCGCTTCCGTCCCGGCAACCGTTCCTGTCGCGGCCCCGGCGCCAGTGCGGAGCGCGCCGCCCGAGCCGATGCCCGCCCGTCAGGCGGCTGCCCCGCCATCCAATCCGCAAGTGGCGCCCGCCGCCGCCGCACCGATCAGCGCGCCAGCAACCCCGCAGCCAGATCCCGAACCCGCCGTTCCTACTCCGGTTCCGAACCCGCTTCCGACCCCGGTCTCTGCTCCACAGCCGGCCCCCAGGCATGTGGTTGCCGCACCAACGGTTCAAACCACACGCAAACCAGAGCGCGTCGCGGATGCCTTCGCGGACTTTGCCGAGCCGACCAGTTCGGTCGCGCCTGCGCCTGGAGCCGTTGATGTTCGCAAGATCAAGGCAAAGCCCAAACCCAAACCCAAGCCGGTCGAGCCGCCCAAACCGGTGCATCCAAGCCGGATCTGGGTCCAGGTCGGCATAGGCCGTGACACCAAGGCGCTGGGCTTCACCTGGCGGCGCCTCGTCAAGGAAAACCCGGCGGTGTTCCGGGGGCAATCTCCATCGATTTCCGATCTGGGGCGCACCAATCGCCTGCTTGCGGGGCCTTTCAGCACGCAGGCAGCAGCGGACAGTTTTCTGGCAAAGCTCAGGAAGGCCGATGTGGATGCGTTTGCCTGGACCAGTCCCACCGGCCAGGTGGTCGACGACCTGCCCGGCAAGTAGATTTGGCAGGCAAATCCGCCCGCGAGGGAACTGTCCCCACCTTTTCCACATCTTGTAAACAGGGTTATCGAGTTTTGCGCAGGTGTGGGGAGGCCGCGCATTGTGTCCAGGTGGTCCGACGAAGCATCCAGCGGCCCATGGGTCGAAAGGAACTTTTGTGAGGACCAGTCAGAACGACATGGAGCGCGACGAGGACGCCGCCCCGGTCGAAATGCTTGCATCCTTGTTCGAAGCGCGCGGCTGGGAGTATGAATTCGTCGGCGATGACGAGATCACCGGCGAAGTGCAGGGCAGTTGGGCAAGCTACCAGGTGCGTGGCATCTGGCGGCGGGAGGATCATGTCCTGCAACTGCTTTGCCTGCCCGACATCCGGATACCGGACGAAAAGCGCGCGCCGATGTTCGAGGTGCTGGCGCTGGTCAACGAACAGATGTGGCTCGGCCACTTCGACGTCTGGTCGAACGGCATGGTCCTGCTCTATCGCCATGCCCTGATGCTGGGGGATGAAGGGCTGCTCAGCCTTGCCCAGGCACAGGCCGCGGTTGAGGCGGCGGTCGATGAGTGCGACCGGTTTTATCCGGCCTTCCAGTTTATCCTGTGGGGCGACAAGTCCCCGGCCGAAGCGCTGGCCAGCGCGATGGTCGATGCTGCGGGCGAGGCCTGAGGTGGAGCAGCCCCGCTTCGGGCGGCTGCTGCTGTTCGGCTGCGGCAACATGGGCGGCGCGATGCTGGCCGGGTGGCTTGCGGGCGGTTTCGATCCGGCCGGATTTACGATTGTAGATCCTTACCTTGCTGCGGCACCTGCCGGCGTTACCTTGCTGCGCGAGCCACCGGCAGGTGTCGGCGCGTTCGAGGTCGTGGTGCTTGGCGTCAAGCCGCAGCAACTCGCCGAGGCCGCTTCGGCCGCTGCACCGCTGGTCGGGAAGGAGACCCTGCTCCTCTCGATTCTGGCCGGTGTCGATCTGGCTTCGTTGCGGCATCATTTTCCTGCAGCGGACGGAATTGTAAGGGTCATGCCAAACCTGTCCGTGGCGCTGGGCAAATCCCCGATCGGGCTGGCCGGAGATGTCGGCCCTGCCGCCCGCGCGCTCACCGAGCAGCTCATGGCTCCGCTCGGGCAAGCCGAATGGCTCGCGGGCGAAGACCGGATGGATCTCGTCACCGCGCTGGCCGGATCGGGTCCGGCCTTCGTTTACCGCTTCATCGACGCGCTTGCGGCCGGCGCGGCCGATCTTGGCCTCCCGCGCGATCAGGCGGATCAGCTTGCGCTGGCGATGGTCGAAGGCGCGGCGGCGCTGGCCGGACAATCCGAACACGCGCCTGGCGAACTGGCCCGCCGTGTCGCCAGTCCGGGCGGGACCACCCAGGCCGGGCTCGACGTGCTCGATGCCGACGGCCGGCTCGCTCGGCTGATGGAAGACACCTTGCGCGCCGCGCGCGACCGCAGCATCGAAATGACCGGGCAGGCGAAGAAGCTTTCCGCGACGGGATCCTGATGTTATTACAATTTGCGACAGGTGCGCATGTCCGGTTGTTCTTGAAACATTAAGCCGTAAACGCGATATTCGCCCTGTCGGCCCTATCCCGGGCCGTGAATGGAGCTAGGCAAGACATGGCAAACTGGAACGACCCCCAGCCCACCCGGACGGGCTTCGGCGCGTCTCCGAGCCTCAATCGAGCTGCTGGCGGCGCGGCCTATGATACCGGCCTGCGCCGTTACATGCTGTCGATCTACAATTACATGGCCTCGGGCGTGCTGCTCTCTGGCATCGTCGCATTGATTTTCGCAAGCTCGGGTGCGGCGCAAGCCGTATTCGCTACGCCACTGCGCTGGTTGATCATGCTGGCGCCGCTCGGTTTCGTGATGGCGATGAGCTTCGGCCTGAACCGTATGCGCACCACCACCCTGCAGGCCCTGTTCTGGGGCTTCAGTGTGGCAATGGGGCTTTCGCTCTCCGCGATCTTCTTCATCTATACCGGCCCGTCGATCGCCTCGACCTTCTTCGCCACCGCTGCGGCCTTCGCCGGCCTCAGCCTCGTCGGCTATACCACCAAGAAGGATCTATCGGGCTTCGGATCGTTCCTGATCATGGGCGTGTGGGGCCTGCTTGCGGCGATGATCATCAACATGATCTGGCCGTCGGAGGGCTTTGGCCTCGTCATCTCGCTGCTCGGCGTGCTCATCTTCGCGGGCCTTACCGCGTATGATACGCAGCGGCTGAAGGGGATGTATGCGCAAGTGGCCGGGACGGAATTCGCCGGCAAGGCAATCGTGATGGGCGCGCTCAGCCTCTATCTCGATTTCATCAACATGTTCCAGTTCCTGCTCATGTTCCTCGGCGATCGCCGCTGAACTTACGACAGAACCGGTGATTTACGGGATGCTCGGTGTGCAGAACTGCACGCCGGGCATTTTCCTGTGAGGTTTAAGGCACTAAAGCGGGCGCAACAGTCTGGCGAAAGCCGGGCGTGAAATGGCAAGTCCGTTCTGGAGGGTTCGAATGATCCGGTTTAGCTTCAAGCAGGCCGCCACCGCAGGGTCGCTTGGCATGGCTGCGCTGCTGGCTAGTTGCGCCACCAAGGCACCTCCGCCGCCGCCTCCGCCGCCGATTACTGTTGTGATCCCGCCCAAGCCGGTGCCGCCGCGCGGCGCGGCCGACAACTTCACGGTACCCGCGATTGGCGCCGATGGCGTGCGCCAGACCGTGAATGCGCACCTTTCGGCCGCGCAGACCACCTGGAACCTGCGCTCGGCGCTGAACGTGGCGGCGCTCAACTGTGTTCGGGCCGAGGATGCCGATATCCTCGCTGGCTACAAATCGCTGCTGAAGGAGCACGGCAAGTCCCTGACCACCGCGAACAAGGCGCTCGACCAGGAATTCCGCCAGAAGTATGGCTCTGCCTACATCGCGCCGCGCGAACGCTACATGACGCAGGTCTACAACTACTTCGCCCTGCCGCCCACGCGCGAGCGCTTTTGCACGGCGGCGCGCGCTGTCGCGCGCGAAGCGGCCACGGTGAAGAAGGGCGAGCTTGAGGCTTTCGCCGCGCGCAGCCTGCCGCAGCTTGAGTCCGTCTATGAAGCGTTCTTTCAGGATTACGAGAAGTACCGCCATGATCTCGCTGCGTGGCAGGCGCAATACGGCGCCAGGACCGCGTCGCCATCGGTCAGCTTCAATGCCCCGCTTTCCGGATCTTCTGCCACCCCCAGGCGTTGAGCGGATCGCGACCAAAATAGCGCTTTCATTGGGCAGGGCGCTTCGCTAAGGGAGCCGCTCTTGCGGGCAGCCACCGAGGCGCCGTCCGCAACTCGCACTGGAACGGGGCCGTAGCTCAGCTGGGAGAGCGCGTCGTTCGCAATGACGAGGTCAGGGGTTCGATCCCCCTCGGCTCCACCAGTGCAGTTTGTTTTACCGGCCTCTTGATTGCTGTTACCAAGAGGCAAAGGTCGCGGGCCGGCTTCCCGCACCAGCCCTGATCCCAATCGACCACCCGTCCAGGACAACTCGCTCCGGGATGGACCGAGTGGGCATCGGGGGGCGGGTGCGGAACCGGCTGATCGGGCCTGTCCCTTGTGTCACAGCCGCCAGACTGCCGGAAAATTGAATGCATTTCCTAGACCAAGCCAAGATTTACATCCGCGCGGGCTCCGGCGGGCAGGGGGCGGTCAGCTTCCGGCGCGAGAAGTACGTCGAATATGGCGGACCGGACGGCGGCGACGGCGGCAAGGGCGGCGATATCGTGTTTGAGGCGATCAGCGGGCTCAATACGCTGATCGATTTCCGCTATACGCAGCACTTCAAGGCCAAGCGCGGCGGCGGTGGCGCGGGCAAGAACCGGACCGGTGCGGGTGCTCCCGATCTTGTCATCAAGGTTCCGGTCGGCACGCAGGTTCTTGATGAGGATCGCGAAACGGTACTGCTCGATCTCACCGAGATTGGGCAGCAGGTCGTGCTGCTCGAAGGCGGGATGGGCGGGCGCGGGAACGCAAGCTACAAGACCTCGACCAATCGCGCGCCCCGGCAGCACCAGCCCGGCATCACCGGCGAGGAGATGTGGGTCTGGCTGCGGCTCAAACTGCTGGCCGATGTCGGCCTTGTCGGAATGCCGAACGCCGGCAAGTCGACCTTCATCAACAAGATCAGCAACACCAAGGCCAAAGTCGGTGCCTATGCCTTCACCACGCTGCGTCCGCAACTCGGCGTCGTATGGCACCGCAATCGCGAGTTCGTCCTGGCCGACATCCCGGGGCTGATCGCCGGGGCGGCCGAAGGCGCGGGCATCGGCGACCGCTTCCTCGGCCATATCGAACGCTGCCGCGTGCTGATCCATCTGATCGACGTGCAGGGAACCGATCCGGCCGAGGCGCTGGCGGTGATCGAGGAGGAACTTGCCCTCTATGGGGAAGGGCTGGCTGAAAAGCCCCGGCTGATCGCGCTCAACAAGATCGATCTGGTCGATGCAGAGCTGGTCGAAGCGTTCACCGCCGAACTCAAGGAGGCGGGCGCCAGCCATGTGTTCCCGATCTCCGGCGCGACCGGGGCCGGGATGGATGCGCTGCTTGACGCGGTGATCGGACATCTTCCCGCCGCCACTGCCACCGAACGCCCGCAAGGCGAGCGCGAGGAAGCTGACGAAACGCCCTGGTCACCGATCTGACGGGTCCGCTTGCCGTGGGCCGGTTTGATCCTGCGGTATGCGATCTTGCATCGTTTGCGGTTTCGCTTAGGTCACAGGCCTCATGAAAATCACCTCCCTCTCTGATCTGGCGAACCCTGCGCTGTGCCCCAGGCTGGTGGTGAAAGTCGGCTCCGCGCTGCTGGTCGGCATCGACGGTCCGCGCCGCGCGTGGATCGAGGCGCTGGTTGGCGAACTCGCCGCTGCGCGCCAACGCGGACAGGACGTGATCGTCGTCAGTTCGGGTGCGATCGCGCTGGGTGCGCGCCGGCTCGGGCTGGAGAAGGGCGGCCGTGGCAGCCTCGCCGATGCGCAGGCTGCGGCGGCGGTCGGCCAGATTGCACTGTCCGGGCTCTGGGCCGAACTGCTCGGCGCACACGGGCTCACCGCCGCACAATTGCTGCTGACGCTCGATGATCTTGAAGACCGGCGGCGCTATCTCAATGCCACCGCGACGCTTACCCGGCTGCTCGATGCCGGCGCGGTCCCGGTTATCAACGAAAATGACAGCGTGGCCACGCAGGAAATCCGCTTTGGCGACAATGACCGGCTGGCCGCACGCGTCGCGCAGGCCGCCGGTGCCAGCGCGGTCTTGTTGCTGTCGGACGTCGACGGACTCTATGATCGCAACCCGGCCGATCCGGCGGCGAAGCTGCTGCCGACAGTCCACGGGATTACCCCTGAAATCCGCGCGATGGCCGATGGCGGGTCGCATTCCGGTCTTGGTTCGGGCGGGATGACCTCGAAGCTGCAAGCGGCCGAAATCGCCGAACGCGCCGGCATTGCCCTTGTGATTGGCAACGGCACAAAGGATTCGCCGATCGCGCGGGTGACGCAGCAGGGGATTGGCACCTTGTTCCTGCCGCGAGAGGGCGGGCGCCGCAAGGCGCGGGCGCGCCAAGCCTGGCTGGGCGGCCGTTTGCGTCTCAAGGGCGCACTGGTGGTCGATGCCGGCGCGGCGCAAGCCCTGCGCAGCGGCGCGAGCCTGCTTGCCAAAGGCATCACCGCGCTTGAGGGCGAATTCGTGCGCGGCGATGCGGTGATGATCCGCGATGCCGCAGGCACCGCGCTGGCGAACGGACTGTCGGAATACGATGCCGCCGAATGTGCGCGGCTGATCGGCCATCACACCAGCGAACACGCTGCGCTGCTCGGCTATGCGCCGCGCTCGGCAATCGTCCACCGCGACCAGCTCGTGCTGTTGTGACCGGGCCGGTATGAGTCTCATCGCGATTACCGGGGCAACCGGCTTCGTCGGCCAGGCGCTGCTCGATCATGCGCTTGCGTCCGGAAGCGCGGCGCGCGCGCTTGTCCGCAGCGAACAGGCACCGCGCAAGGGCGTAAGCTGGGTCAAAGGAGACCTTGCCGACCAGCGCGCGCTCGCCCGGCTGATGACGGGCGCCGAGGCAGTGATCCACGTTGCGGGCGTGATCAATGCGCCGACTGCCGAAGGGTTCGAGGCCGGCAACGTTGCGGGCACGCTCGC
The DNA here is from genome assembly GCA_013791705.1 of Sphingomonadales bacterium. Classification (GTDB taxonomy): domain Bacteria; phylum Pseudomonadota; class Alphaproteobacteria; order Sphingomonadales; family Sphingomonadaceae; genus Novosphingobium. The sequence continues at coordinate 20,003 of VMTF01000133.1, forward strand.
GGCCATCGAGGCTTCGAAAAAGGCTGGAGTTCCGCGCTTTATTTTCGTCTCCTCGCTCTCGGCGCGCGAGCCGAAGCTCTCCGCCTATGGTGCGTCAAAGGCCAAGGCCGAAAAGCTGGTGAGAGCCAGCGGGCTCGACTGGACGATCGTGCGCCCGCCGGCGATCTACGGCCCACGCGACCGCGAAATGTTCGAGCTGTTCCGAGTGGCGAAGTGGGGCCTCTTGCCGATGCCGCCCAAACCGGGCCGGGCCTCGCTGCTCCATGTTGACGACCTTGCGCGCCTGCTGCTTGCGCTGGTCCCGGAAAAGCGCACTGTTTCGCACAAGGTGTTCGAACCCGATGACGGGCGGCCTGGTGGCTGGAGCCACTATGAAATGGCCCGCGCGATCGGCTGGGCGATGGGCAAGCGCCCGTGGGTGCTGCACTTGCCCGAGCGTATGCTCCATCGCATCGCCTGGGCCGACGGCAAGCTGCGCAAGGACAAGGCCAAGCTCACGCCGGATCGGGTCAGCTACATGAGCCATCCGGACTGGGTGGTGAGCGAGCGCGCCCGTGTGCCGGTGCGGCTGTGGCAACCCAGCATCGAAACGCGCGAAGGCCTGAAGGCGACCGGGCGCTGGTACCGTGAGCAGGGCTGGCTTTAGCGGGGAACGCATCCGCGCTGATTGCACCGCGGCTGCGGCCTTTCGTTGAATTTGCTGCCACGATCGGCAACAAATTGACGTTCACGAAATCAGGGCGAGGAAAACATCATGGGCTACCTTGAGGATCGCGCCGGCCTTGCCGGCAAAGTTGCCGTCGTCACCGGCGGTGCGGGCGGGCTCGGCTGGCCGATTGCCCGCGACCTTGCGCGCGCCGGAGCGCATGTCGCAATCTGCGACCGCGATGCCGATGCGCTTACCGCCATCGCGCCGGAAATCACCGCATTCCCGGTGAAGTCGCTGCTGCGCCGCGCCGATGTGCGCGAGCCCGAGGCGATGGCGGCGTTCTTCGCCGAGATCGATGAGACGTTCGGGCGGATCGACATTCTCGTGGATGTGCCCGGCGGCGGGTTTGTTGCGCCCTTGATGGACACCAACGCCAAGGGCTGGAACGCGATCATCCGGCAGAACTTCCTTTATGTCCTCGATACGACCCAGCACGCGGTCCGCCGGATGAAGGCGCAAGGGTCGGGCGGCAGCATCATCTATGTAACCTCGGTCGAGGCGCACCGCGCGGTGCCGAACCGGGCGGTCTATGGCGCAATGAAGGCAGGCGTGACCAATCTGGCCAAGACGCTGGCGCTTGAACTTGGCGCCGACCGAATTCGGATCAACACCGTCGCACCCGATATCTTTCCGACCGCTGCCAGTGGCGGCCTGTCGCCGGAGACGCTTGGTTCGCCGGAAAGCATGCTTTCGGCGAAAATGACTGTCCCGCTCGAACACTTCGGCGCCGGCGAGGAATTGTCAGGCTGCGTGCTGTTCCTCGCCTCCGATCTTGCCGGCTATGTCACGGGCACCACACTCCACGTCGATGGCGGAACTTATGCGTCGAGCGGGTGGTTCAACTGGCCGGACGCGGGCTGGGTCAACACTGTCCCGCCCGAAACGCTCGATTTCCTGGTGAGCGGGTCGGATTGACCATCGGCGCGGAGTGCCCGATTGCGTTCGGCGCACACGGTCCCGACAACGTAGGGTGTGCCGGGTCAACCCGGTTTCGAAATGCGGTGAATGGACCGGACAAGTGATCGAAAGTGACCGCAATTTTTTTGACGGATTCCCGCAGGGTTAAGCGCCCAAAACGGCATTCGAGTGACAGATTTCTCACCTGTTTTCCACTGCAATTGCGAAGTTGAAATCCTATTTTGTTCTCCATTGGGGACCAAATAGCCAGTCGCTTAGAGCCATCATTCTCATCCTGCGTTTCTCCTGACGTGACCCCCTGATTTCCATCCAAGAATGATTAGAGTCCGGGCCTGAGAGAAGGACGGACGATGAAGCGATCACGATTTACGGAAGAACAGATTATCGGGGTTCTTCGGGAAGCGGAGGCCGGCG
>VMTF01000089.1 GCA_013791705.1 Sphingomonadales bacterium
CTTCCACGCCTTGACGATCGCAAGGTCGGCAACGATCCCGCGTTCGAGGATGAAGTCCTCACCGTCGAAGTTCTTGGCTTCCTTGCCTTCGGCCACCAGCGTGCCGACGCCGGTCTTGGTGTAGAACCCCGGAATGCCGGCTCCGCCCGCGCGCATCCGCTCCGCCAGGGTACCCTGCGGGCAGAATTCCACCTCGAGTTCGCCGGCGAGATATTGCCGTTCGAACTCCTTGTTCTCGCCCACGTAGCTGGCCACCATTTTCCTGATCTGGCGCGAACGGAGCAGCTTGCCGAGGCCGACATTGTCAATCCCGCAATTGTTGCCGGCGATGGTGAGGCCGGTCACGCCGGCTTCAAGCACCGCGTCGATCAGCCGCTCGGGAATGCCACAAAGACCGAAGCCCCCGCTTGCGATCATCATGTCGTTCTTGAGCAGCCCGTCCAGGGCGGACTTCGCATCGGGGTATAGCTTGTTCATCGGTCCTCCCGGGGCAGCCACCGCGGTTTGGCCGCCGGCCCCACATCGATAATCAACCCGAAGAGCAATGTCACGAGGGCGAATTGTGCGAGTGCGAAGAATTTGCATTCGGCGCGGCGAAGCGCCGATGGCACACCTTATTGATCCAAATCATCGCCGGTGCCGCAAAAGCGTGTATGTTCCGGACAAATGCCGATGGAGGAGTGAGGGTGATGCGCTCGATACTGGTTCACGCGGACGCGAGTCCCGCTGGAAATGCGCGGATTGAAAGCGGTTTGTCACTGGCTCGGATGACGGGCGGTCACGTCACGTTGCTGGTCGATACGCCGATCACGCGGTTTGTTGCGGTCGATGCGATGGGCGGCGGGACGGTGGCCGTCGATGCGATCAAGGAAGCGATTTCCGAAGACGATGCGTTCGCGCGCGAACTCGATGCGCATCTGGCGCGGGAAGACGTGCCCTGCAACGTGCTCCGGGCGGAGATCGAACCGGTCGATGCGCTGGCGAACGCGGCACGCCTGGCCGATGTGGCGATCGTGACGCGGACCGATCCGCTGGCGACCGACCTGCCACTGGCGGCGCGCTGCGCCGTTCTGGCGGTCAACGAGGACAGGCCGATGGTTTTCCCGCTCGGCAAGGTCGCGATCGCCTGGGACGGCAGCGCCGAATCGGCCTATGCGCTGCGCTGCGCCGTGCCGATCCTGGCGGGGGCGAGCGACGTCACGCTCATCACGGTCGAGGACGCGCCATCCGCCTTCCCGGCAACGGACGCGCTCGCCTACCTGTCCCGCCATGGCGTATCTGCCGACTTGCGGGTGTTGCAGCGGCTTGGCGCGGTCGAGGAAACGCTGGCGCGCGAACTCACGCTGCTCCAGTCCGATCTGCTGGTGATGGGCGCATTCGGGCACAGCCGCCTGCGCGAACTCCTGTTCGGCGGCGTGACCCGCTACTTCCTCGAAGATCCGGGCGGGCCGGCGCTGCTGCTCGCGCACTGATGGGCCGAACCGCGCATTGATTCGTTTCCCGCGCGGGATATCCTGCCGTGGTTAGCCACAACGGGAGTCCTGCCGATGAGACCGATCCGATATGCCGCGATTGCGCTTGCGAGTTTGCTCGCGGTGCAGTCTGCCACTCCAGCCTGGGCGAAGACCGGGCCGGTCGATTATGCGGCGATCGTGGCCGCTCCGCAGCGCAACGCGGATAACCGCGCGCTGGACGAGGCGCGCGCACCGGCCGCTGTGCTGGCCTTTTCCGGCATCAAGCCGGGCGACACGGTGGCCGACTATTCCGCTGGGGGAGGGTATTACAGCGAACTGATCGCGGATCTGGTCGGGCCGAAGGGGCGCGTGCTCGCGCTCGGATCGCCGCGCTTCTACAAGGCTGACGTATGGGACAAACTCACCGCGCTTCATCCCAATATCGTGCCCATCGTTTCGACCAATTTTGATCTGGCCCCGCGCAGCGTCGATGTGATTTTCACCCACCTCGTGTTTCATGACCTGTTCGTGCGGCCCAAACCCGGTGAGGCGGGGGTCGATGCGAGCCGGGTGATCGCCAACTGGTACGCTGCGGTGAAACCTGGCGGCTATGTCATCGTCGCCGATCATCGGGCCTCGGCCGGTGATGTGGCCGAAATTGCGGGGACGCTGCACCGCATCGACCCGGAAATCGCCAAGTCCGCGATGCTGGACGCAGGGTTTGTCCTCGATGACGAGAGCGACGTGCTGCATCGCAGCGACGATAGCGGCGAATTGCGGGTGTTCGATCCCCAGATCAGAGGCAAAACCGACCGTTTTCTCCTGCGTTTCCGCCGTCCTTGAGCGAAACGGGGATTGTAGTTGCGCGTTTTGCAACCGTAATCGCACATTTCGCACTTGCACAAAAACGGGATGGGAAGCATACAAAACCTGCCTTTCAGGCATCCTCTCCCAAAACTTCCAAGGCCCGGTCGGCAACGACCGGGTCCTTTTTTTGCCCGGATTGTGCGGGTTTGCTTCGGCGTGCCGCGCGGCGGTGTTCCGGGATCGATCGGGCCGGGATCGATCGGGCCGGCTCATGCGTTTCAGGCCCGCCCCCTTTGCAATCGGCCGCCGACGTGCCTAGCACTTGTCTCGTCGGTTCGTCCGATGCGCGGCCCGAGGCAACACGGAGCAGACATTATGGCGGATGCAGGCGGCGGGGTACCGGATAGTGGGGTGACCGAGCGGACCGCCCGATTGCAGGTCGCGGCGGCGCGGCAGGAGGAAAGCGGCCAGGGCATCGCGCGGCTGCCGAAATCCACGATGGCCGAGATCGGTATCACCGAAGGGGACGTGATCGAGATCGCAGGCAAGCGCGTGACCGCAGCGCGGGCGTTGCTGGCCTACCCTGAGGACGAGGGGCTGCAGGTGATTCGGCTCGACGGGCTGGAACGCGCGAACGCCGAAGTCGGATCGGGAGAACATGTCACGATTCGCAAGGCCGAATCGCGGCCCGCCCAGCGCGTGGTGTTTGCCCCGGCCCAGAAGGACATGCGGCTGCGTGGTCCGGCCCAGGCGCTCAAGCGCAATTTCTTCGCCCGGCCGTTGCTGGCCGGCGACCTTGTTGCCACGTCCGGCCAGCAGCAGGTGCGTGACATGCCGCCGCAGATCGCGCGGATGTTCAATGCCCCGGCCTATTCGCTGACCCAGATCCGCCTCTCGGTGGTGGCGACCAGCCCCAAGGGCATCGTTCACATCGACGAGGACACCGAAGTCGAACTGCGCGAGGCGTTCGAGGAGCCGCGTACCAGCCGGGCCGACGTGAACTACGATGACGTGGGCGGCATGGGCGATACCATCCGCCAGCTGCGCGAGATGGTGGAACTGCCGCTGCGCTATCCCGAGCTGTTTACCCGGCTCGGCGTCGATCCGCCGCGCGGGGTGCTGCTGCACGGCCCGCCGGGCACCGGCAAGACGCGGCTCGCCCGCGCCGTGGCCAACGAGAGCGAGGCGGCGTTTTTCACGATCAACGGACCCGAGATCATGGGCTCGGCTTATGGCGAGAGCGAGAAGGCCCTGCGCGAAGTGTTCGAGGAAGCGGCCAAGAGCGCGCCTTCGATCATTTTCATCGACGAGATCGATTCGATCGCGCCGAAGCGCGGGCAAGTCCACGGTGAGGCCGAAAAGCGCCTCGTCGCCCAGTTGCTGACGCTGATGGACGGGCTGCAGGCCCACTCCAACCTGGTGGTCATCGCGGCGACCAACCGACCCGACGCGATCGATGAGGCGCTGCGTCGTCCCGGCCGGTTCGACCGCGAAATCGTGCTTGGCGTGCCCGACGATAAGGGCCGGCGCGAGATTATCGGCATCCATACCCGGGGCATGCCGCTGGCGCCGGGAGTCGATCTCGATGAACTGGCGCGCACCACGCACGGTTTCGTCGGCGCCGACCTGGCCGCGCTGGCCCGCGAGGCGGCGATCGAGGCGGTGCGGCGGATCATGCCGCAGCTCGATCTGGAGGCGCAGACGATCCCGCCGAACGTGCTCGAATCGCTGTCGGTCACCCGCGACGATTTCCTGGCGGCACTGAAGCGCGTGCAGCCCTCGGCGATGCGCGAAGTGATGGTGCAGGTGCCCAATGTCGGCTGGTCCGACATCGGCGGCCTTGACGAAGCGCAGGAGCGCCTGCGCGAAGGCGTCGAACTGCCGCTCAGGAACCCGGAAGCGTTCCACCGGCTCGGCATCCGGCCGGCCAAGGGCTTCCTGCTCTATGGGCCGCCCGGCACCGGCAAGACCCTGCTGGCTAAGGCCGTCGCCAAGGAGGCGGCCGCGAACTTCATCTCGATCAAGTCATCCGACCTGCTGAGCAAGTGGTATGGCGAAAGCGAGCAGCAGATCTCGCGCCTGTTCGCGCGGGCCAGGCAGGTTTCGCCGTGCGTGATCTTCATCGCCGAGATCGACAGTCTGGTTCCGGCGCGCGGCATGGGGATGGGCGAGCCGCAGGTGACGGCCAGGGTAGTCAACACGATCCTGGGCGAAATGGATGGGCTTGAAGAACTGCAGGCGGTGGTGGTGCTTGGCGCGACCAATCGGCCGGCTCTGGTCGATCCTGCGCTGCTGCGGCCGGGCCGCTTCGATGAACTCGTCTATGTCGGCACGCCCGATGCGCCGGGGCGCGAGCATATTCTCAGAATCCATACTGCCAGAATGCCGCTCGCGGATGATGTCGATCTGGCGGCGATCGCGGGCGAAACGGAGCGGTTCACCGGCGCCGACCTTGAAGACGTGACCCGCCGGGCCGGTCTTGCCGCAATCCGCCGGATGGGCCGCGAGGTCGAATCGGTTACGGCGGCCGATTTCGTCGACGCGCTCAAGGATTCCCGCGCCACCGTGACTCCGGAGATGGAGGCCGAATACGCCCGGATGAAAGGCGAACTGAAACGCCGGGCGATGGAAGTCGCGCCGATCGGGTTCCTCGCGCCGGGAATGGTCGCCTCAACGCGCGAGAAAAAGCACGAGTAGCAAGGCTTTGATCGTGTCGTCCGCTATTCGCCGAGCGGGAATTCAATCCGGACGACGATGCCATCCGGGTGGGAGACCCGCTCGATCGTGCCGCCAAGCTGGCGGGCCGAACCATCGATCAGGCTGCTGCCGAAACCGGGTTGGCCTGGATCGGCGTCCGGCGAGGGCGAGGAGCACGTTTCACGCCAGTCGAGGCGCAGCCGGTCGCCGTTCATGCGCCATGACACGTCGATCCGTCCGCCCGGATTTGCCCACGCGCCATATTTGACCGCATTGGTGGTGAGTTCGTGCAGCACCAGTCCCAGTGGGACAACGGCGCGTTCAGGCAGATCGACCGGCAGGCCGGCCGGAACCCATGCGTTTTCGTTCGATTGGTAGGGCTTCAACGCGGTATCGACGAGGTCCGCCAGCGCCGCGCTGGGATGCGCCGAAGTGCCCTGCGTGACCTCGTGTGCCTTGAGCAGTGCGTGAATCCGTCCGCTGATGCGGTCGATGGCTGGCCTGGCTTCGGGGGCATCGCGGCCGGTCATCTTCACGATCGCCAGAATCACCGCGAAGAGGTTCTTGATCCGGTGGTTGAGTTCGCGGGAGAGGAGGTCGGCCCGGTCGCGCGCCCGCGCCAGTTCCTGCGCGTTTGCCGCGCGCGCCTCGGCGTCTGCCGTGCGGATTATGTGGACGAGCGCCAGGCCGAGCGTGAGCAGGATGAAGGCGAGGAGCACGACCAGCGCCGGCAGGATTCGCGCCTCGGACGTGGCCGCCTTGTCGCTGGCCTGCCTGAGCGCGGCAACTTCGATTGTTTCCAGTTCGCGGATCGCGCTGCGCAGGCGCTCCATCACGCTCTGGCCTTCGTCGGAGAGAATCCGCCTGCGGACGTCGATCAGATCGCCATCGCGGATATCAGCCACCGTCTCGGCGAGTTCGGCGAACTTGGCCTCGTTCAGCCGGGCGATATCGCCAAGCAATTCGCGCTGGCGCGGCGAGATATTGGCGCCCATCAGCCGGCGCAGGTGCGCCAAGTTTACGCGATATTGCTCGCGGGCGGTGATGTAAGGCGCGAGATAGCGCTGATCGAGCGTGATGAAATAGCCGCGCTGGCCGGTTTCAGCTTCGACGGCCGTGCGATCGACTTCGCGAAGCGCCTGCAAGACCGCGCTGGTGCGCTCCGCCTGCTCGCGCTGGCTGCGCTCGGCACTGATCGTCTGCCAGATCAGCACCACGCCGCCAAGGAGCGCGGCGGCAGCGATGGCGAGCAGGATCAGGCTGGGCAGGCGCGGCCCCATGCTCCAGCGATGGCGCGCGGTGGGCGTGGCGGAACCCGTCATCGCCGGATGTTAAGCGGAGAAATCTCGACAGTCCAAGCGAATAGCGCGGCGGCGGCGATCGTCAGTGTGCCGCACCCCAGTTTGCGCCGGTGCCGATCTCGATGCCGAGCGGCACGTCGAGTTGTACCGCAGGGAGAGCTGCTTCGGCCATGACCCGCTCGATCACCGGGGCTGCGGCAGCAACGTCGACTGCCGGCAGCTCGAACACCAGTTCGTCGTGGACCTGCAACAACATCCGCACATGGCCGAGCCCGGCTGCCGTGAGCGCGGGCATCATCCGCACCATCGCGCGCTTGATGATATCGGCGCAGGTGCCCTGGAGCGGCGCGTTGATCGCGGCGCGTTCGGAGCCGGCGCGCTCGTTCCCGTTGCTGGCGTTGATGCGCGGAAACCAGGTCTTGCGGCCGAACAGGGTTTCCGAATAGCCGCGCTCGCGCACGCTCTCCAGCGTGGCGAGGATATAGCGCTGGATCCCCGGAAACCGCTCGAAATAGCGGTCGATCATCGCCTGCGCCTCCTCGGCCGTCACGCCGAGCCGGCCGGCGAGGCCCCAGCGCGAGATGCCGTAGAGGATCGCGAAGTTGATCGTCTTGGCGCGGCCGCGGGTATCGCGGTCGACGACACCGAACATTTCCTGCGCGGTGCGGGCATGGATGTCCTCGCCGGCGGCGAAGGCTTCCTTCAGGCTGGGCACGTCGGCCATGTGTGCGGCGAGGCGCAGTTCGATCTGCGAATAGTCGGCTGACAGCAGGACGTTGCCCGGTTCGGCGACGAAGGCTTCGCGGATCTGGCGGCCGATCTCGGTGCGGATCGGGATGTTCTGGAGGTTGGGCTCGGTCGAGGAAAGCCGCCCGGTTTGTGCGCCGACCAGGCTGTAGCTGGTGTGTACCCGGCCTGTTTCGGGGTTGATCGCGGCCTGCAGCGCCTCGGTATAAGTCGAACGCAGCTTTGAAAGCTGGCGCCAGTCGAGCACTTTGGTGGCGACGACTGCGCCCTGTTCGGCGAGCGATTCCAGGATGGCCTGATCGGTCGAATACTGGCCGCTCTTGCCCTTGCGGCCGCCCTTGTAGCCCAGCTTGTCGAACAGGATGTCGCCGAGCTGTTTCGGGCTGCCAATGGTGAAGGCCTGTCCGGCCAGATCGAAGATTTCGTGTTCGAGCGCGCCGATTGCCTCGGCGAACTCGGCGGAGAGGCGGGCGAGGCGTTCGCGATCAACCTTGATGCCGTGGCGTTCCATCGCCGCGACCACCGGGATCAGCGGGCGGTCGACCCGCTCGTAGACGCGCGTGCCACTTTCGGCGATCAGGCGCGGCTTGAGCAGGCGGTGCAGCCGCCAGGTGACGTCGGCGTCCTCGGCGGCATATTGGGTCGCGCGGTCGAGCGGGACTTCGCCGAAGGGGATCGCCTTCTTGCCGCTGCCGCAAACCTCCTTGAAGGACAGGGCGGTGTGGCCAAGGTGGCGTTTGGCCAGTTCGTCCATTCCGTGACCGCCGCCAATTCCGTCCTCGCCGCGCCCGGCGTCGAGATCGAAGCTGATGACCATCGTGTCGTCGATCGGAGCGACCGCGATGCCGCCCGCAGCGGCTGCAGCGCGGGCAAGCACGTTGAGATCGTATTTGATGTTCTGGCCGATTTTCAGCACCGCGTCACTTTCGAGCAGCGGCTTCAGCAGCGCGAGCGCCTCGGCGGTGTCAATTTGCGCGGGCGCCTGCGCGAACATGTCGCTCCCGCCGTGGCGAAGCGGAATGTAGCAGGCGTCATTTGGCCCGAGCGCGAGCGAAATGCCGACCAGATTGGCCTGCATCGCATCGAGCTGCGAGGTTTCAGTGTCGATCGCCACCTTGCGGGCGGCGAAGGCGCGCTCGATCCAGTGCTCCAGCCGCTCGCGGGTCTGGACGCACTCGTAGGCGGTCAGATCGATTGCGGGCATTTCCGGCAGATCCTGCCGGCTGCCCTGCGGCGCGGCCGGAGCGCCGGGCGTGACCGGCTTGGCCGGATCGAGCTGGGTTCTGGCTCCCGGACTGCCCTGGCCGCCATCAAGCCGCTTGAGCAGGCTGGAAAAGCCGTGGTGGTCCAGGAAGGCGGCCAGCGGCGGCTTCGGGATCTGGCAGAGCTTGAAATCGTCAAGCGCGATCGGCAACGGGCAGTCTTCCCGCAGTTGCACCAGACGGCGGGAGAGGCGGGCCATGTCGGCCTGTTCGATCAGGCTGTCGCGCAGCTTGCCCGGTTTCATGGCCGGTGCGGCGGCCAGTACGGCTTCGAGGTCGCCGTGTTCCTGAATCAGTTTGGTCGCGGTCTTGGGGCCGATCCCGCGGATACCCGGAATGTTGTCAGCCGAATCGCCCATCAGCGCGAGCACGTCGCCGACCAGTTCCGGGGCGACACCGAACTTCTCCTCGACTTCAGGGATGCCGATCCGCTGGTTCTTCATCGTATCGAGCATGTCGATGGAGCCGCCCGCGCCGCCGCCCGACCCGACGCCGGCCGTGCCGACCAGTTGCATCAGATCCTTGTCGGACGAAACGATCGTCACGTCCCAGCCGCGTCGGGCCGCCTCGCGGGCATAGGACGCGATCATGTCGTCCGCCTCGACATCGGGTTCCTCGATCAGCGGCAAGCTGAAGGCGCGGGTCGCGTCACGGATCAGCGGAAACTGGGGGACCAGGTCTTCGGGCGCGGGCGGACGATTGGCCTTGTACTGATCGTACATCGCGTTGCGAAACGATGTCCCGGCCTTGTCGAGGATGACCGCCAGGTGGGTTGGCCCATCGGTTTCGTGCAGATCCTGCGCCAGCTTCCACAGCATCGTGGTATAGCCGTAAACCGCGCCAACCGGCACACCGGCAGGATTGGTGAGGGGCGGCAGGCGATGATAGGCGCGGAAGATATACGCCGAACCGTCGACCAGGTAGAGATGCTGTTTGGGGTCCATGGGCGCGTTCCTAGCACCCCCGGCGGTTCGCGCCAAAGGCCATCACAAACCGCGTTTGGGGGCAAAATGGCCATCAGCTTGCCACAATTGACTGATATTGAAATCTGAGATTGGCGGAATTCAGCCATTCTTACGGCGAAGTGCATTCGTCGCAGCGAGTAGCGCTTGCATCACTCGTTCAACGCGGATAATTGACGGGCGAAGTCTACTGTCGCGGTAGGCTTTCCGCACGGTTTTGGTGCCCAGGGCTGAAGCTCGGGCATCGGGCCGAGCGTGGTCCACTCGCTGATCAAGGATTACTTTCATGCGCAAGATCGTTCTCGCTGCTGCCGCTGTTGCCGGCGTCTTCGCTCTCTCGGCCTGCAAGGGTGAAGAAGCTGCTCCGGAAGCCACCGAAGCTGCTGCTGAAGTTGCAACCGAAGCTACCGACATGGCAACCGAAGCTGCCGAAATGGCAACTGAAGCTGCTGACACGGCTACCGAAGCTGTTGAAGCGGCCAGCGAAGCTGCGAAGATGTAATCTTCGCCGCATTGGCAATTCAGGGAAGGGCGGGCCGGCCCTGGGCGGCGGCGAGGTAAGAATGATAATATAATGATAAAATGGATAAAGAAGAAATAAAAAAAAAAAAAAAAAAAAAA
>VMTF01000022.1 GCA_013791705.1 Sphingomonadales bacterium
CCCGGCCACCCATCGAGAATATTCTGAGTGGGTGGCCGGGCGGGGGAGCGGGCTGGTGCCGCAAGGCAAGGCCGGAGGGCCTTTCCGCCCCAATCAAAAGATTCGGGCTGGCGCCGCAAGGCGAACCCGGAGGGGTTCGCCGGACCAATCAAAAAACTCAGCCGGTGCCGCTAGGCGCACACCCTCACCCCCGCGCGCGGGCCTGAGGGTAGCAGCCGAGGACGCGCAGATCCTTGGAGTGGAACGCGAGCTCCTCAAGCGCCCGGTCGACCGCCGGTTCGCCCGGCGCGCCGACGATATCGGTGTAGAACCGGGTGGCGGCGAAGCTGGCGCCCTTCTGGTAGGATTCGAGCTTGGTGATGTTGACGCCGTTGGTGGCGAAGCCGCCGAGCGCCTTGTAGAGCGCGGCGGGCACGCTGCGCACCTCGAACACCAGCGTGGTAATGGCCGGGCGGCCCTGCAGCGTCGCCGGATCGAGCGGGGCGCGGGCCAGCACGACGAATCGGGTGGTGTTGTCGGCCGCGTCCTCGACGTGTTCCTCGATCACCTTCAGGCCATAAAGCTGCGCCGCCAGCTTTGGCGCGATCGCGCAGGCGGCGGGGTCGCCCAGTTCCTTCACATAGGCCGCCGCGCCGGCCGTGTCCGCGTAGGACAGCGGCACGATGCCCCGTTCGCGCAGGAAATTGCGCGACTGGCCGAGCGCCTGGGGGTGCGACCAGGCGGCGGTCCATGGCCCGTCGCTGCCGGCCATCAGGGCATGATGGATCGCCATGAAATATTCACCGACGATCGACAGCCCGCTTTCCGGGAGCAGGAAATGAATGTCTGCGACCCGGCCATGCTGGGAATTTTCGATCGGGATGATCGCCCGGTCGGCCCGGCCTTCCTTCAGCGCGTCGAGTGCATCCTCGAACGAAAAGCACGGCAGCGGCAGGCAATCGGGCGCATATTCGAGCGCCGCGCGGTGGGAATTGGCCCCCGGCGCGCCCTGAAAGGCCATCGCGCGGGCCGGTTCGGCCGCGGCGGCGCGGGCCATTTCATCGACGAGGGCAAGCGCGGGTGCGGGATAGCTTTGCATGGTGGGCGGCGCTTACGCACGAAGCCCGATGGCCCGCAAGAGGATTAATGAATCGGCGTCCGCGCAGATCGATCGACACGAGCACGACATTCACGCCGCAAATGGCCCTTGCGCTCGGCCATGTGGCTCACTAGAGCGCCGGACGGACGCCAAGAGCAATTCTTCGGGGCAATTCTTCGGGGCATTCATGCACGATCGTAACAATACCATTGCTGGCTGGGCACTGTTTTCCGGCATTGTCGCGCTGGGCCTTGGCTCTCTCAGTGCACATTATTTCCTCGCGGATAAGCCCGAGCGGCCCGAAACCATGGGCTACGCGATCGAAGGCGTGGTTTCGACCGAGGACGGCGCCGAGGCCGAGGAGGGCATCGAAGCCCGTCTCGCCAAGGGTGATCCGGCCAAGGGCGAGGCTGTTTTCAAGAAGTGCCAGTCGTGCCACACCGTCAATTCGGGCGGCGCCAACGGAATCGGTCCGAACGTCTATGGCGTGGTGGGCGAAGCCATCGCCGCCGGTCGCGGCGGATTTGCCTTCTCGGACGACCTCAAGAAGCATGGCGGCAAGTGGGACTGGGCGACGCTCGATGCGTGGCTGAAGAACCCGAAGGCTTTCGCCGCCGGCACCAAGATGACCTTTGCCGGCCTGTCCAACCCGATGGACCGGGCCAACATCATTCTCTATCTCAACCAGCAGGGCGCCAAGCTGCCGCTTCCGGCGGTGCCTGAAGCGCCGGCCGGCGAATCGGCTGCCGCCGCTGACGCGCCAGCCGGGGCCGAAGGCGAGCCCGCCACTGCCCCCGCCACTGCCGAAGGCGCCGATGTTGCCAAGGGCGACGCTGCGGCCGCAGAGCCCGAAAAGAAATAACCAGCTTTCTCCGACGGGAGATCGAGGAGGGCGGGGCGCAAGCTCCGCCCTTTTTCGGTTTGCGCACCTGATCTTTGGCCCCGATCCGGGGCGCTCGCCCGGAAGGCTTGTCGGCAGCGGGCGCTTGCGGCACCATCCGCTCGGGAGCCGAGTGGGAGGGACTGATATGAGCATGGGCAAACAGGCTCAGGTCGCGCCGATGACGGTCGCGCGCGATCTTCGACCAAGCGATCTGCGCGCCGCACTGGCAGCGGGCTGGGGCGACTTCATCGCCTGTCCGGGGTTCGGGCTGTTTTTCGCGGCGATCTATGTGGTCGCGGGGATGTTTCTCTATTTTGCCCTGTTCACCCGGGGCGAGATTGCCTGGCTGTTCCCGGCAGCGGCAGGGTTTCCCATTCTCGCGCCGTTTTCGGCGGTGGGGCTTTATGAAGTGAGCCGCCGCCGGGAGGCGGGCCTGCCGATGAGCTGGGGCGCGATCCTCGGCGCATCGCGCGGACACGGCGACGGGCAGATCCTGAGCATGGGCGTGATCCTGTTTGTGGCCTTCGGCTTCTGGCTGATGCTCGCCCACGGCATTTTCGCGGTCTTCATGGCGGAATCCGGCATGGGCGCGGAATCGCTCGCACTGTTCTACACTCGGGCAGGCATCATGATGCTGCTGGTCGGCGGGATCGTCGGCGCGCTGATGGCGCTGGCGTTCTATGCGATTACGGTCGTCAGCCTGCCGCTGCTGGTCGATCGCGAGGTCGATTTCGTTACGGCCATCATCGTGAGCCTGGGCACCGTGCGCTCCAACACGCGCGTGCTGCTGACCTGGGCCGGGCTGATCGCGGGTTCGCTGTTTATCGCCATGTTGCCGTTTTTTCTGGGAATTCTGGTCGTGCTGCCGGTGCTAGGCCACGCCACATGGCACTTGTATCGCCGCGCGGTGAGCCCGCCGGACGCCTAGTCCGCTTCGGGCCGCCCCTTGAAGCCTTGCGCGATCACGTACCACTCGGACGAATCCTTGCGGCTGGCGGGCGGCTTGGCGTGCTTCACCGTGGTGAAGTTGTGCTTGAGCAGGGTGAGCAGTTCGGCATCGGTGCCGCCGGCGAATACTTTGGCGACAAACGCCCCGCCCGGCGCGAGGCTGCTGATCGCGAAGTCCACCGCCGTTTCGACCAGGCCCATGGTCCGCAAGTGATCGGTCTGCTTGTGGCCGACGGTGTTGGAGGCCATGTCGGACAGGACCAGATCGGGCGGCCCATCGAGCGCGCCTTCCAGGGCGGCCGGGGCTTCGTCGGCCATGAAATCCATCTGGAAAATGGTGACGCCTTCGATCGGTTCGGTCGGCAGCAGATCGATCCCGACCACTTTGGCGGCGGGGGCCTTCTGGCGCACCACCTGGCTCCACCCGCCCGGAGCGATGCCGAGATCGACCACGCGCTTGGCGCCGCGCAGGAGATTGAACTTTTCGTCGAGCCCGGTCAGCTTGTAGGCGGCGCGGCTGCGATAGCCATCGGCGCGGGCCTGCTTGACGTAGGGATCGTTGAGCTGGCGGGTGAGCCAGCGGGCCGAACTGGCGGTGCGGTTCTTCGCGGTCTTCAGGCGCTCGCCGGGATCGCGGCCCGAGCGGCTCATCGCCGGGCCTGCCGCAGCGGGGCCGCCGGCGCGAGGCCTGCCGCCTTGCGGAGTGCCGCCTGAGCCGCCTCGCCCTTGCCGCCGGCCGCCATCAGGCTGCGCAGGATGCCTTCGCGGATACCGCGATCGGCCACGCCAAGGCGCTTGGCCGGCCAGATATCGAGAATCGATTCGAGGATCGCGCAGCCGGCGATGACAAGATCGGCGCGTTCCTTGCCGATGCAGGGCAGCGACCGCCGTTCTTCCGGGGACAGCCCGGCCAGGCGCAGGCTGATCTCGCGCATCGCTTCGGCCGGGACGATCAGGCCATCGACCGCGCCGCGATCATATTGCGGCAATTCGAGGTGGAGGCTGGCGAGCGTGGTGACCGTGCCCGAGGTGCCGAGCAGGCGCAGGCTGCCGCAGGGGCCACTCGCGCCGAAATCGGCCCCGATTCGCCGCGCGAAGGGCGCGAACGATTCGTCCACCAACCGGCGCATCTGCCCGTAGCGCGCGGCGCGCGCGGCCGGCCCATCGCCTTCATCGCCGCAGGTTTCGGTCAGCGAGACGACGCCCCAGGGGACCGACTGCCAATCGAGGATGCGCGGCACGGCCGGCCCGTTCTCGATCAGCACCAGTTCGGTCGAACCACCGCCGATGTCGAAGATCATGGCCGGGCCTTCGCCCTGTTCGAGCAGGATGTGGCAGCCGAGCACGGCAAGGCGCGCTTCTTCTTCCGCGCTGATCACATTGAGCGCGATCCCGGTTTCGCGGCGCACGCGTTCGATGAATTCGGCGCCGTTGGTGGCGCGGCGACAGGCCTCGGTCGCGACCGAGCGGGCAAGGTGGACGTTGCGGCGGCAGAGCTTGTCGGCGCAGACCTTGAGCGCGCCGAGCGTGCGCTCCATCGCGGCGTCGCTCAGCCGCCCGGTCTGGGCGAGCCCTTCGCCGAGCCGCACGACACGGCTGAAGGCATCGACCACGACCAGGTTTTCGCCCGAGGGCCGCGCGATCAGCAGGCGGCAGTTGTTGGTGCCAAGATCGATCGCGGCATAGGATTGCCGGTAGGGGGCCTGCCGATCGGGGGCCTGCCGATGTGAACCCGCCTGTTGCGGGGCCGATTGTTGCGGTTCGGCGTGCGGCTTCGCGCCGGCGGCGACGCCTGCCGCAGAACGCTGCTCTGGTTGGCCGCCGGACTTCTGCGATGGCGCTGCGGCAGCGGACTTGCCGGAACCGGGCTCCGGGGCGCAGTCCCCCGGATCGATCCCTGCGTTGGTGGCGTCCGTGCCAGCGTTTGCACGCAATGCCGGCGGAATTGGTTCCGCCATGTTACTTTACTCGAATTCACAAGCCCGCCGAAATCGCCGGGTACCTGACGCAGTGTTAGCTGCGGCAGGCCGCGACGGCAAGGGCAGCCCCGATGGCGGGGGAAGGCGGCGAGAACCCGGCCGCGAACCGGGCCGCGAACCGGGCAATGTGTTGCGCGCTCTTGCCAAACGTGACCTAACGGACATGTTGCGCCGGACCCGAACAACTGGCCCACCCAAATGATGCCCTTGCCCGAAATGCTCGAAAAGAGCGCCATCGCCGCCGTGCTGAGCAATCCGCGCCTGCCCGACAACCCGATCATCGATTGCAACCGCGCGTTCGAGGAACTGACCGGCTATGCGCGGCGCGAGATTATCGGGCGCAACTGCCGCTTCCTGTCCGGCCCCGCGACCGAGCCGTGGCTGACCGAGACGCTGCGGGGCGGCATCCGGCGGCGCCAGCCGGTGATGGTGGAGATCACCAATTACCGCAAGGACGGCTCCATGTTCCGCAATGCGGTGATGGTCGCGCCGATCTTCGACGACGCCGGCGAGCTGCTCTATTTCCTCGGCTCGCAGGTGATCGTGCCCGACGAGCAGGCGCGCGCCCAGGATGCCCGGCGCAAGGCCGCGCACGAGCAGGTCGTCTCGCTCAGCGCCCGCCAACGCGCGGTGCTGGTGCAGATGGCGGGCGGCAAGCTCAACAAGCAGATCGCGTGGGAGCTGGGCCTGTCCGAGCGGACCGTGAAGATGCACCGCAGCGCCGTGCTCAAGGCGCTGGGCGTGCGGACCACGGCCGACGCGATCCGCGTGGCGATCGAAGCCGGATACTGACGGAGGCGCGAGGCGCCTTGCAGCGCCTTGCAGCGCCATGCGGCCCGCCGGCCTTACCCGGCGGTGGCGCCGCCATCGGCAGTGAGCACCGCGCCATGAATGGCCGAGGCCCGGTCCGACGCGACGAACACCACCGCCGCCGCGACTTCGGCCGGTTCATTGGGCGCGCGCTGGCCGCCGTAGCGCTCGATCTTGGCGAAATCGATGCCATCGGGCATCGGGATGCCCTGGCCGATTTCGGTCGCCATCGTGCCGGGGCAGACTGCGTTGATCCGGATCGGCGCTTCCATGTATTCCATCGCCATGCTGAGCGTCATCTGGACAAGGCCCGCCTTCGACATCGAATAGGGCACGATATAGGGCGTGCCGATCTTCGCGCTCTGCGAGGCCACGTTCACGATATTGCCGTGCGCGGCGATGATGTGCGGCAGGGCCGCCTGGCTGAAGAAGAACGCCGCATCCATGTTGACCGCGAGCACGCGCCGGTATTCTTCTTCCGGCACGTCGATCAGGTGATTGAAGCGGACGATCCCGGCCGCGTTGATCAGGATATCGAGGCGGCCATAGTGCGCGACCGCCGCCGCCACCGCATCGAAGCAACTGGCGCGCTCGGCAATGTCGGCGACATGGGCGTGGACGGTCGCACCGCCGGCGGCCAGTTCCGCGCGGGTTTCCTCAAGCCGGTCGGCCAGCACATCGACGAGGAACAGCGCGACGCCATCGGCGGCGAGCCCTGCGGCCACGGCCTTGCCCAGTCCCCTGGCGCTGCCGGTTACCAGCGCTACTTTTTGCTGCTCGGTCATCCTGCGGTAATCCCTCCGTCTGCGGTCCAGATCGCGCCGTGCACGGCGGAAGCGGCGGCGGAAGCGAGGAAGCCGACCACTTCGGCGACTTCCATGGCTTCCGCAGCGGGGCGTTGGCCCGCATAGCGGGCCATCTTCTCGGGCTGCATGGTCGGCTGAAACACGAGGTCGGCGCCGATTTCGGTGTTCATCGGCCCCGGGCAGACCGCGTTGACGCGAATGGGTGCGTCCACATATTCGACCGCCAGCGTCTTGGTCATGCTGATCAGCGCGGCCTTGGTGGCGGCATAGGGCAGCGTGTAGGGCGTGCCGCGCAGGCCGTTGCTGGAGGCGATGTTGACGATGTTGCCGGCCACTGCGATCAGGTGCGGCAGCGCGGCCTGGGTCATGAAGAACGGGCCGGACAGGTTGACGCCGAGGATGCGGTCCCATTCCGCCTGCGGCACCTGATCGGCATGGTTGAACCGGACGATGCCGGCGCAGTTCACGAGCACATCGAGCCGGCCGAACGCCGCGATGCAGTCCGCGACGGCGGCGAAGGCATCGTCGTGCAGCGAAACGTCGGTCTTGCGGGTGAAGACGGTGAAGCCCTTGCCCCCGAATTCCTCGGCCGTTTCCGCCAGCCGTTCGTCGAGGATATCCAGCAGGTACAGCCTGAACCCGTCGCGTCCGAGGACTTCGGCAATGTCCTTGCCCAGCCCCCGCGCGGCGCCGGTAATCAGCGCCACCTTCTCATTCGCCATCATCTTCTCCCTACTCACCCGTTGGCCGGACGTTGCATTGCGCCGGTCAGGCGATGTCCCATTCCAGCGGCAGTTCGCTTACGCCCCACACGCCCTGGACATGCCATTTCACTGCGGCACCTTCCGGAATGCGGAAATTGGGGCAACGCTTCAACCATTCTTCGAGCGTGATGCGGATTTCCTGCTTGGCAAGGTGGATGCCGAGGCAATTGTGGACCCCGCTGGCCAGTGTGAGATGGCGGCCCTTGCGCTGCGGATCGACCACGTCGGGACGATCATAGTGCCGTGGGTCACGACTTGCGAGATAGGTGGGGACGACGATCCAGTCCCCCGCCTTCATCTTCACGCCGCCCAATTCCAGATCGCGGGCCACGGTCCGCCCGGTGTCGGTGACGCCATAGGCGCGCAGCAGATCGTCGACCGCGCCGGGGATGAGCGAGCCATCTTCGCGCAGGGCCTGCTGGAGCCCGGGATCGCGCGCGAGGTGGCGGAAATGCCAGCCCAGGCTGGACGTTACGGTATCCAGCCCGCCGATGTAGAGCACCATGACCATGCCCATCACTTCGCCGTTGTCGAGCGGTCGGCCATCGACTTCGGCGTGGATGATGAGGTCGATCAGATCGTCTTGCCGGGGCGCACCGCGGCGCGCATCGATCGTCTCCTGCAGGTAATCCTTGATCGCGCGGATCGCCGCGACCCGCTCCATCACGTCGGGTGCACGCATGAAGCCATGCTCCCATTCCATGAATTGCCCCAGCATCTCGCGCGGCAATCCGATCAGATCGAGCGCGATGTAGCTTGGCAGCTTGCTGGCGAAATCGCCGATGAATTCGCAGCGGCCGGTGCCGGCGAACTTGTCGATCAGTTCGCCGCAGACCTGCCTGACCCGGTCTCCCAGCCGGGCGATCGCACTGGGCTGAAACCACGGCTGCAGCACCTTGCGATACATCATGTGGGCGGGCGGATCGATTTCGAGCGGATTGAGCACCCATTCCACATCCAGCAACTTGCTGACGGAATAGTTCTGCGAACTGATGAAGTCTTCGGCCCGGAGGAAAACTTCCTCGATCAGATCATGGCGCGTGGGCACCCAGCCCGGCATCTCGCGGGAAGTGGCGCGCGCATAGATGATTTCCGGCCCGTCATAGAGCCGCGCGACCGACTTGTAGGGATCGTCCAGCTCCATCGCGAACTGATCGAGATCGTGGTCCCAGAACAGGTGTTCGGGAACGTGTTCGGGGCGAGTGGCCGGGTGGTCGATCACCGAATCTGCCATGGCGCTGATCCTCTCGTGCGGGGTCGGGTCTGGTTTTTATATGGCCTTCAACTCCAATATAGTGGACACGGTGTCAAGAGGTTCTTGAGGGTGCGGGTGACGCGGTGGGCAAGGCCGCGACTTGTCGTTTCGGGTGTCGTGCCTTAGGCCGTTTCGGATTGCGGCCGGGCTGGAGCGCGCAGTTTGGGGGTTTCGGGATTGATGGCAAACGAGCGGGCCTGTCGTGTCCCGGAAGGGCCGCCCGAATGGGTGGACATCGAGGATGACGATGCCGCCCTGCCGGGGGATGCCGACCAGAAGGTCACCAAGTGGGATCTGCGCAAGATCAACACCCGCCGGATGATCCTGCAGGCGGGCCGCGAGGTCTTTGCCGAACGGGGCTACGATGCGCCCAAGGTGGAAGACGTAGCGCGCGCCGCCGGGATCAGCCGGGCGGCGTTCTATCTGCATTTCAAGTCGCTCGACGAACTGCTCGAGGCGATCTTCCGGCGCGAAATGCGCTGGCAATTGCGGCGCTACCAGACGCTGAGCTGGGCGGTGCTGCAGGACCGCGACCGGACCCGCGCGTGGATCGAGGGGTTCTGCCGGGGCTTCCGCGAGGAGCGGCGCTATGTGCTGATCATGTACCGCGCCTGTTCGGTCGATCCGGCCAACCTGCAAGTGGTCAATCAGGAGCATCAGCGGGTGATCGCCGGGCTTGCCCGCCGGGTTCCGCAACTGGGCCTGCTGGACGCCGCCGGCACGCCCGACCCGAGCCGGGTCACGCCGTTCTTCGCGGCGATCCGCCTGCTGGAAGATGTTGCGCTTTTTGGTGCGTTCGACTGCTGGGGGGCATCGACCGAGGCCACGCTCGGCCTGATCATCGACCAGTTCCATGCGATTGCCCACGGCGGCGATTGAGCGCGCGGCGGTGCCGCTGCGCGAATTGCGCATGGCACCGCGTGCCGGAAACGGGTGATGCTGCGCGCCAGAATGGACTGGCGATAGTTATGGACAGGCGCACTTTCTCGGCCGGGCTGGCGGCGGCCCTCGTCGCGGCTCCGGCTATCGCAAAGCCGCTTCAGCGCGGGCCTTCGGCTGCGCTCGCCCGGATCGAGGCGCGGGCCGGCGGCCGGCTTGGCGCATGGGTGCTCGATACCGGCAGCGGGTGCGAGTTCGGCTGGCGCGGGGGCGAGCGGTTTGGCCAGTGTTCGACGTTCAAGCTCAGCCTGGCCGCCTGCGTGCTGGCCGAGATCGACGCGGGGCGGCTGGATGGGGCCGAATTGCTGGCCTATCGCAAGGCCGATCTGCTGCCCCATTCTCCGGTAACCGGTGTGCACGTGGGTGAGGGGCGGATGAGCCTGATTGCCCTTGCCGAAGCCGCGCAGACCACCAGTGACAATCTGGCAGCCAACCTGCTGCTGCGGCGGATCGGCGGACCGGCCCGGCTCACCGCGTTCTGGCGCGGGCTGGGGGACCGGACCTCGCGGCTCGACCGGATCGAGCCTGCGCTGAACTTCGTGCCGCGCGGCGAAGTGCGCGACACGGTCACGCCGCGCGGGATTGCCCACACGGTCGCGCGGATCGTGACCGGCGAGGTGCTGGGCCGTGCGAGCCGGGCGCGGCTGACCGGCTGGATGATCGCGACCGACACCGGCCTTGCGCGGATTCGTGGCGGGCTTCCGGCCGGCTGGCGCGCGGGCGACAAGACCGGCACCAGCGGCGCGGAAGGAATGGACAGGCTGGTCAACGACATCGCGGTGGCCTGGCCGCCGGGCCGCGCGCCGCTGGTGATCACGGGGTTCTATCAGACCCCGGGCGCAGGGCCGAAGATCCGGCCGCAGGACGAGGGTGTGCTGCGTGAGGTTGGCGCGGTGGCCGCCGGGTGGAGCGCGGATCTGCCGAAGTAGTCGCCAGCTTCGCGCGGCAATACGCATTGTGCGCCATTGGCAGCGAGGCGCTTCGCCGGAAGTCTGGCGGCCGCAAGGGGGCCTCATGACAGACCTTTACGGTATGCCGGAGCGGACGGCCGATCGCGGGATCGGGCGAAGGACGATCCTGCGCGGGGCGTCCGGATTGGTGGGCCTGGCCGGGCTGCAGGCTTGTGCGCCGGCCAGGATGGTGGCCTCCGCGCCGCCTGCGCCGCTACCGGGCGAGCGCCCCCGGCTTATCCCGCTGCGGGTGACGCCCGACCAGTTGATCGACGTCAAGTGCTGCATCCGGCCCTTGCGCGCGGCCGGGCCGAACCTTGCGACCGAACTGATCGGCGACACGCTGGTGGTCCACAATTACGGCCACGGCGGGAGCGGCTGGTCGCTCTCGTGGGGCTCGGCCGAAATCGCGGTCGGCAAGGCGCTCTCGGTGCTCCCGCGCGAGATCGCGGTGGTCGGCTGCGGCATCATCGGCCTGACCTCGGCGGTGGTCGCGCAGCGGGCCGGGCTGAAAGTGACGATCTATGCGCGCGAGATGATCCGGCGCACCCGCTCGTTCCGGGCGAGCGGCTCGTTCACGCCGGATTCGCGGGTGGCGCTGGCCGCACCCGCCGGGGCGGCTTTCGGCGACGTGTGGGAACAGATGGCCCGCCTGTCGTGGAAGGCCTTCCGCACCTATCTCGGACTGCCGGGCAACCCGGTCGAATTCGGCGATTCCTACAATTTGTCGGACAAGCCGATCGTGAAGCGCGAGCACCCGGCCGACCCGGCGATTATCGCTAGCTGGGCGAACACCGGGCTGCCGCAGCAGAATTCCGAGTTCGGCGAATACCGCGAGCGGATCAGGGACATCGTACCCCGGCCGATCGATGTTCCGCCGGACGAGAACCCGTTCACCGTGCCTTATGTGCAGCGCAGTTCGCAGATGCACTTCAACTTTCCGAGCTATGCGCACACCCTGCTGAGCGAGTTCTTCGAAGGCGGCGGCCGCTTCGTGAACCGCGATTTTCACGGCCCGGCGGAATATGCGGCGCTGCCCGAGAAGGTGGTGATCAACGCCACCGGCTATGCCGCGCGCGACCTCTGGCGCGACACGACGATCATCCCGGTGCGCGGCCAGACCGGCTGGCTCGTGCCGCAGCCCCAGGCGAACTATGGCGTGCGCTATCGCAACATCATGCTGACCTCCAAGGCCGACGGGGTGGTGGTGATGAACACCAACCCGGACATCGGCGAGATGCTGGGGGTCGGCGATTCGATGGAACTGCCCGATCGGGGCAACATCGAGGAAGCCCTGAAGATCATCGCGCCGGCGCTCGCGCCGAGGGAGGCCTGATCATGCGGGGCCAGACCATGCGGGGGGTTACGGGCGCGGTGTTGTTCGGGGCCGGACTGTTGGGAGCCGGGTTGCCGGGAGGTGGCGGGGCGGCGGTGGCCCGGCTTGCGGCGACGCCCGCATTCTATACCGAGGCGCAGGCGGAACAAGGCGCCGCCATCTATGGCGAGCGCTGCGCGATGTGCCACGGCGCGATGCTGGAGGGAACGTATGAAACGCCGGCGCTCACCGGCAAGTTCGTCGCCAACTGGGCCGGGCGTCCGGTCGGCGATCTTTACGATTATCTGGGCCGCGCGATGCCCCAGTTCGCGCCGGGATCGCTCTCGGGCGAAGATAACGCGCGCGTGCTCGCCTATCTGCTAAAGGCGAACGGCTACCGGGCCGGGCAGACCGCGTTGCCTGCCGACGGCGCCGGATTGCACCGCGCGGTGTTGCCCGCGCCCGGCCCGGCCCGCTGAATGCGCGGCGCCGTGTCGGCAGATGCCGCGTAGCGATCTTGTGCAGGTGCGATGACAGGCTTGCGCCCGACCGGGCGAAGCGATGCGGGGTGGCTGGTCGCAGTGCGCCGGCCCGGCCCGGAAACGCGCGCCCGGGCGCAAAACCTATCCTTATGCGCTGCTTGTCAGGCACCATCGAAAGGCTTGCGCCGATCAGTTTTGCAATGCAACATATCGCGCGATGAGAAATGGTGCCCACGCAAGGCGCCAGGGGCGCTACATGATGAAGCAGCAGGCACAGTCCATGGAGTCTTCGCCGCGGCTGCGCGTGCCGGCGAGAGGTTCGTCGGCAGTCGTCGCGGCCGGGGCAAAATGGCAGTGAGCGCCGAACTCGCACCGCCGCGCCAGCGTGTCGCTGGTGCGCGGAGCGAAGGCGGCAAGGCGAAACCGGTTCCGCTCGGGCTGCTCGAGACGCTGGCGTTTGTCGGCACCATCGGGGCCTGCCTGCTCGGCGGCATCGGCATCGTGCTCGAAATGGGCCTTGGCGGCGACGATACGCCGTTCCAGATCCTCGACGGATTTCTGATCGGGGTCATCCTGGTGACGACCACCGTGGCGCATCGGGCTTTCCGCCTGCAGCGCAAGGGGCAACTGGCCAGTGCGCGCGCCGCCGCCGAACGGGCGGGCTTCCGCGCGGCGCAGACGGCCAATATCGCCAAGAGCCGCTACCTCGCCAACGTCAGCCACGAGATCCGCTCGCCGCTCAACGCGATCTATGGCTATGCCCAACTGGTCGAACGCGACGGGGTGAGCGCCAAGGAAGCCGCGCGGGTCATCCGCCGCTGCGCCGAGCACCTGACCAGCCTGGTCGAAGGCCTGCTCGATGTGGCGCAGATGGAACACGGCGTGCTGCGGGTGCGCAGCGAGGACGTGCGCCTGGCCCAGTTCCTCGATGCCATCGTCGCGATGATGCGCCCGGCAGCGGCGGCCAAGGGGATCGAGTTCGTTTACCGCCCGCCGCCGCGCCTGCCTGAAACGGTGCGGATGCACCCGAGCCGGCTGCGCCAGGTGCTGATCAACCTGCTGACCAATGCGATCAAGTTCACCGACACCGGCACCGTGACCCTTGCGCTCGATTATGCCGGCCAGATTGCCCGGATCGAAATTATCGATACCGGCTCGGGCATCGTCCCGGACGAACTCGAACGGATTTTCGATCCCTACGATCGCGGCGATGACGAGGGCAAGCACGTCCAGCCCGGCGTCGGGCTGGGCCTGTCGATCTCGCGCGCGATCGTCGAGATTCTGGGGGGCAAGCTCGAGGTCGAGAGCACACCTGGCGAAGGAACCTGTTTCCGCGTGACCATGATGCTCGGCGAGGTTTCGGGGAAACTCGAACCGGTCGTCGCGCCGGCGCAGTTCGCCGGTTATGAGGGCGCGCGGCGTTCGATCCTGGTGGTCGATGACGAGGCCGATCAGCGGGCCATGCTGGAACGCCTGCTCGGCGGGCTGGGTTTCGCGGTTTCGGCAGTGCCGAACGGCGAGACGGCCGTGGCGCTCGCCCATTCGCGCGCGTTCGACCTGGCGATCCTCGATATTTCGATGCCGGGGCTGTCCGGCTGGGAAACCGCGGTGCGGCTGCGGGAAGTCCAGGGGCAGGACCTGCGCATCCTGATGCTTTCGGCCAATGTCCAGGAATTCCACCGGCCGGAGTTCGACAACCCGGTGCACGATTTCTTTCTGGCCAAGCCGATCGATTTTGCCGTGCTGACCGAAACGATCGGCGGCTTGCTGCACCTCAGTTGGAAGCTCGAACCGCCGCGCGAAGCGCCGCCGGTCAGCAGGGTGGCAACCGGCGGAACGCTCGGTCCGGCCGCGCAGCAGCATATCGAGCGCCTGCGCGAACTGCTGCGGATCGGCTATGTGCGCGGGATCGAGGCCGAAATCCGCGAGCTGTCCGGCGCGGACGGCGAAGCCGAACAGCTCGCCGTCCGGCTGTTCGATTGTCTTGACCGGTTTGATCTCGCGTCGATGCGGCGCGTGCTGGAGGAAGTGTGAGTAAAATGCGTGGCCCCGGCCAGAACGATACGGTGCTGGTCGTCGATGATGAGCCGGATTCGCTCCGGGTGCTGACCACTGTGCTCGAGGCGGCCGAGATTGCCGTGCTGGTCGCAACGTCGGGCAAGGCGGCGCTGGACCTGCTCGGCCATATCGTGCCCGACCTCATCCTGATGGACGCGGTGATGCCGGGGATCGACGGTTTCGAGACGACCGTGCGGATCAAGGCCAACCCGAGCTGGGCCGGCATTCCGGTGGTCTTCATGACCGGCCTGACCGAAAGCGAGCACGTGATCGAGGCGTTCGAGGTGGGCGGGGTCGACTATGTCCGCAAGCCGGTGACCCACATGGAACTGCTCGCCCGGGTGCGGGTGCTTATGTCGCAGGGCCGGGCGATGCACGCCAGCGCGGCCAGCCTTGACGCGACCGGCCGGCAGATGGTCGCGACCGACCGCAGCGGCAAGCTGCTGTGGTGCACGCCGGGCGCGGAGCAGGCGATTGCCCGCTTCTGTCCCGAATGGAAGCTGGGGTCGGCCGAACTGCCCGGAACGATGCGCGGTTCGGTCTCGAACCTGCTCGCGCGGCAGGATCTGGCGGGTGCGACAGTGCGGATCGACCAGCGCGGCGAGAGCGCGCTCGAACTTGTCGTCGTTGCGCAATACCGCGAAAACGAGGTGCTGATCCGGCTCAACGAGCTTAATCCCGAGCGCGACGTCGCGCGGCTGGGCGAGCGGCTGCACCTGACCCAGCGCGAGGCGGAAGTGCTGCTGTGGGTCAGCTATGGCAAGGCCAGCAGCGACATCAGCGAGGTGCTGGGGATCAGCCCGCGCACGGTCCAGAAGCATCTGGAACGGATTTACGAAAAGCTCGGGGTCGAAACGCGCTCGGCGGCAGCGGCCATCGCGATCCGCGCGCTCGGGCAATAGCGGCTCCGGCCCGGGCGGGTGCTGCCGGGGCCGGAAGAGGGAGAATTCCGGCCCCGGCCCCGCGCACCCGTCGGGAGCTGGAAACTATCGCTTCTTGGCCGCGATCGCCTCGATCTCGATCAGGAACGCGGGCGCGACGAGGGCCGCGACCTGGAAGGTCGAACGCGTGGTGGTCGTCGGATTCTCTTCGGTTTCGAAGAACTTCTTGAAGCCGGCGTTGGCGCCGGCGAAATCAAGCTTTCCGAGCTTGGGATCTGCCGCAACGAACAAGGTGAGCTTGATCACATCGCTCATCGCATAGCCCCGGCTTTCGAGGATCTTCTTGATCTTGCCCAGGACGCTGATCGTCTGCGTCTCGGTATCCCCGAGGTCTTCCGGGCCCTTGATGTCGAACATCGACTTGGCCGGATCGAGCGGCGAGGCGAGCTGCCCGGACAGGAAGATCATGTCGGTCCCGGCCTTAACGTCGGCCGCATCGAGAATGATCGATTTCGGGTTGGACTTGAGCTTGGTGACCTGGGCCTGGGCACCGGTGCTCAGGAGCGCCGCGACGGCGCCGGCAAGGGGAAGAACAAATCTGGAAGTGATGCGCATGGTGGTGATTCCCGTGGCTGGAACATGGCGAAAACAGGCGGTTAATGGCTTGTTTCAAGCCTTCCTGGAATGCTCTTGAAGCCTACTCTTGCCCCCCGCGAAACTGATACGCAAATCGGCGTATGGCTCGCGCGCCCCCCATGCGGTCGATTGCAAGGATAACGGGGCGGATGAGTCCGACCCACAATAACGAGAACGGGCCGATGTGCTTGCCGGACAAACCGGCGCAGCGTTTTGAAGCCCGGCGCATCAGGGGCGATGCCATCCGGAAAAGGCGGAAAGTCATAGGGGGGCTTACCTATCATGCCGCGTTTCTCGAAAATCTATTGCGCTGCGATCCTTGCCTCGACGGCACTGAGCGCCAACGCCTACGCTCAATCCGTTGCTCCCGCCGAGGAGGCTGACGCCGCCATCGATGCCGGCAAGGACATCATCGTCACCGGCACCCGCGCGACGGGCATTCAGGCCGCACAGGCGGCCGCGCCGATCCAGGTGCTGGGCGAGGAAGCGCTGGCCCACGTGGGCCAGCCCAACCTCAACCAGGCGCTGACCCAGTTGGTTCCCTCGTTCCAGGCGCAGAGCCAGGGCGTCGACATGGCGAGCTTCTCGCTTTCGGCCCGCCTGCGCGGCGTCAGCCCGAACCACACGCTGGTGATGGTCAACGGCAAGCGCCGCCACGGCAACTCGATCCTCCAGGTGATCAACGGCCCGTTCGGCGGTTCCGCCGCGCCGAGCATCGACCTGATCCCGCCGGACATGGTGAAGCGCATCGAAATCCTGCAGGATGGCGCCGCGGCGCAATATGGCTCGGACGCGATCGCCGGCGTCATCAACATCATCCTCAAGAACGATACCTCGGGCGGCACGTTCAAGGCCACGGCCGGGCAATATTACGATGCCGAGGGCACGACCTACAGCGCCAGCGGCCAGTTCGGTATGCCGATCGGCGAAAGCGGCTTCCTTGACGTCAACCTGTTCCATCGCCGCACCGACTATACCACCATCGGTGAAGGCCAGTTCACCGTGCGCAACTATGACGGCTCGACCAACACCAACGTTTCCGCCGCCTTCAAGCCGATCTTCGATGCGCTGAATGCGACCAACGCCACGGCCAATATCAACGGCGGCCAGCCGAAATCCGAACTCACGCTGGGCTTCTACAACTTCGGCTACGATTTCGGCGGTGTGGAATTCTATTCCTTCGGCGATGTTTCCTACCGCCACGGCGACGCGCTGCAGGGCTATCGCCCGCCCAACCGCGTCTGCGTGAACAACACCGATCCGACGACCTGCTTTGCGCCGCTGGTGAACACCGGCCTGGTCCCGCACATCGAGGTGAAGCAGGACGAATTCCAGTTCACCAACGGTTTCAAGGGCGACCTGGCCAACTGGTACTGGGATCTTGGCTTCAGCTATTCGCAGGACAGCGCGAAAGTCTATACCAACGGTTCGGCCAATGCCTCGCTGTTTGCCAACACCGGCTTTACGCCGCGCGACTTCTATGACGGCAAGTTCGAATTCACGCAGTTCACCGGCACGCTCGATCTGCGCAGGGAATTCGAGATCGGGCTCTCCGCGCCGCTCACGCTGGCGCTGGGCGCCGAATATCGCAAGGAAACCTATTCGATCGGCGCGGGCGACGATGCTTCGCTCTACGTCGAAGGCGGCCAGTCGTTCCCGGGCTATTCGCTGAGCGATGCCGGCACGATCAAGCGGACCGCAAAGGCCGTTTACATCGACGTGATGGCCAAGCCGCTGCCCGGCTGGACGGTCGACGTGGCCGGCCGCTACGAGCACTACAGCGACTTCGGCGACACGACGATCGGCAAGCTGACGACGCGCTACGATTTCAGCCCCGAATTTGCCATTCGCGGCACGGTCAGTTCCGGTTTCCGCGCACCTTCGCTGGCAGAATCGGGCTATTCGGCGACCAACGTCGGGCCGACCAGCGCCTCGCTGCAACTCGCGCCCAGTTCGCCCGGATCGGCCAGTGCCGGCTTTGGCGCCCTGAAACCGGAGAAATCGTTCAACCTCTCCGCCGGCATCGTGCTGCGGCCGGTCCCGCGGCTGGTCGTGACGCTTGATGCCTATTACATCCGCATCAAGGACCGCATCGTTTCCTCGGGCAATATCAACGGCCAGTTGGCGAACCCCTACCCGGTTGCCGCTACCCCGGTGCTGACGCCGCTGATCAACGGCCTGACGCCCAACCAACTGGTGCTGAATGCGCTGGCGGCCAGCGGCAAGGCGCTTGACCCGACGGTCGTGCAGTCCGGCCAGATTTCGATCCAGACCTTCACCAATGGCATCGACACCTCGACCAAGGGTATCGAGTTTGCGATGCGCTATCCGGTCGATGTGTCGTTCGGCAACATCGACCTGTCGCTGGGCGCGAACTACAACAAGACCAAGGTGCTGGAAGACCGGCTGGGCGGGCGGTTCATCTCGGTCGCCCGGGCGGTCGTCGAGCGGGCGAGCCCCGATTTCAAGGGCGTGTTCGGGGCGCTGTTCACCAGCGGCGCCTTCAGCACCAACCTGCGCGCCACTTACTACAGCAAGACGGTCGCGCTGGTGCAGCCGAACACCGCTTCGACGACCCCGCGCCCGATCGAAGGCACCTATTACGAAGGCGAAGTGAAGCCGGCGGCGATCGTCGATCTCGAACTGGGCTACGATTTCACCAAGTGGCTGAACTTCGCGGTGGGCGCGAACAACCTGTTCGACAAGAAGCCGGAAATTCCGGACCTGGTGGCCGATTACGATCCGGCAACCTGGCCTACCACCGGTCGCTCGCCCTACGTCAACAACAGCGGCGCGCTGAACGCCCCCTACAACCACGGCGCCTATGGCACCAACGGCGGCTATTACTACGCCCGCGTGACGCTGAAGTTCTGACCATATGCGAGGGGCGCGCGGGCTTTGCCGGCGCCCCTCGCCTTATTCCCCCATGTCCGGAGAGGGCTGAACCCATGAAGAACTCCATCGCAACCGCCGCGGCGATCCTTGCCGCCACGCTGGCGAGCCCCGTCGCGGCCAAGCCGGCTCAGGCCGCCACGATCGAACGCACTTCGTCCAGTCCGACGTCGGTGATCGCCAGCACCGCGCTGATCCCGCCGGGATCGCAGATCCTTTACCTGTCGGGCAGCACGGCCGGGCCGGTCGATCCGGCCACGCCCACCGAATTCGGCGACACCGCCGCGCAGACCAGATCGGTTCTGACCAAGATCAAGACCACGCTTGAAGGCATGGGCTGGTCGATGGGCGACATCGTCAAGATGAACGTCTTCCTGGTCGGCGTGCCCGAAAACGGCGGCCGCATGGATGCGGCAGGGATGAACGGTGTGTTCAAGACCTTCTTCGGCACGCCCGAACAGCCCAACAAGCCGACCCGCAGCACCGTGCAGGTCGCCGCGCTGGGCCGGCCGACCACGCTGGTCGAGATCGAGGCGATCGCCGCCAAGGCGCCCTGACGCCAGGCTGGTTTCACCCCGGGAGCGACTGCCTGAAAGGTAACCGCGCGTGAGCGAAGCGAAGCCTGCCCGAACCGGGCGGCGCCATCTGAAAGCACCTGCCGCATGAGTGTCCGCACGGTTTCGCAGATGTTCGCCGCCACGGCCGGACTGGCGCTGGTCGCCGCCGTAGCGGCGCGCGCCCAGGATGCGCCGGGCGGGGTTACCACCGTGCAGGTTTCGGACGAG
Organism: Sphingomonadales bacterium; assembly: GCA_013791705.1. Lineage (GTDB taxonomy): Bacteria > Pseudomonadota > Alphaproteobacteria > Sphingomonadales > Sphingomonadaceae > Novosphingobium. The sequence continues at coordinate 19,462 of VMTF01000022.1, forward strand.
GGCCGGGAAGTCTACGAACAGATCTGCCAGGCCTGCCACATGGCCGACGCCAGGGGCGGGGGCGGCGCGGGCGCGGCAATTCCGGCGCTGGCGGACAATCCGAAGCTGGCCGAAAAGGACTATCCGATCATGCTGCTGCTCAAGGGCCGCGGCGGGATGCCGTGGTTCACCGACATGCTCACGCCCGAACAGATGGCGGCGGTGCTCACGTATGTGCGCGGCCACTTCAATGCCTATCCCGATCCGGTGACGGTGGCCGACATCACGCGCGTTTCGACCGCGCCGCCGCCGGTTCGGGAATGCGACACATGCGGCAAGTAGCCGCCGACTTTTCCAACAGGGGAATTTCCCGATGCTGAGCGACATGTCACCCCGGAGCCGCCGCCAATTGCTGTCGATGATCGGCAAGGCCGGCGGCGGCCTCGCCATGTATCAGGCGATGACCGTGTTCGGCCACGCCGCCGAAACCCGCTTCACCGGGCCGCCGCAATTGACCGGGGCCAGGAAAGGTTCGACCGTGCTGGTGCTTGGCGCGGGCCTGGCCGGAATGCTGGCCGCCCACGAACTGACCAAGGCCGGCTACAAGGTGCAGGTGCTGGAGTTCCAGGACCGTCCGGGCGGGCGGAACTATTCGGTGCGCGGGGGCGACAAGATCGTCGAGGTTGGCGGCGCGGTGCAGAACGTCGGCTATGCGCCGGGCAACTATCTCAACCCCGGCCCGTGGCGCATCCCGCATCACCACCGCACGCTGCTGCACTATACCAAGGCCTTCGGGGTGGAACTTGAGCCGTTCATCCAGCTCAACCACAACACGCTCGTCCACCGCAAGGACGCGTTCGGGGGCAAGCCGCAGCGCTACAGGGAGCTGTCGGTCGACTTCAAGGGCCACGTTGCGGAGCTGCTCGGCAAGTCGCTGAACGCTGGCGCGCTCGATTCGAGCGTGACCAGGGAGGACAAGGAAAAGCTGATCGATGCGATGCGCCAGTGGGGCGTGCTCGATGGCGACATGAAGTTCACCGGCGATCTGCGCGTCTCGGCGCAGCGCGGCTATGACAAGGCCCCGGGTGGCGGCGTGGGCGGCGCGCCCACGCCCTCGAAGATCAATTCGCTGTCGGATGTGCTGTCATCGCAGGTCTGGTCCCAGATCGGGTTCTTCTTCAGCTATGTGATGCAGACCACGATGTTCCAGCCCAAGGGCGGGATGGACATGATCGGCAAGGGTTTCTACCGGCAGGTCGGCAAGATGGTGCGGCTCAACACCAAGGTCACCCGGATCGCGCAGGACGACAAGGGCGTGACCGCGAACTGGACCGATACGGTGACCGGGCAGAGCGGCGAGAGCAAGGCGGACTGGATGGTCTGCACCATCCCGGCGACGATCCTCAGCCAGATCGACATTCAGGTCAGCGACACCAAGAAGGCGGCATTGAAGGCGCTGCCCTATTCGAACTCGGTGAAGATCGGACTGGAGATGAAGCGCCGTTTCTGGGAGGAAGATTACTCGATCTATGGCGGTCATTCGTTCACCGACCAGGCGATCGGGCTGGTTTCCTATCCCAACAACAACTTCTTCCAGGATGGCCCGGCGGTGTTGCTGGGCGCTTTCGCGGGCCGCGCGGGAGGGTATCAGTTTGCCGGGATGACGCCCGAACAGCGCATTCAGACCGCGCTCGACATGGGTTCGGTGTTTCATCCGGCAGAATATCGCAAGGAGTTCCGCACCGGCGCATCGGTCGCCTGGAGCCGGATGCCGTGGATCCTGGGGTGCTGCGCGAGCTGGACCGAGCAGAGCCGCGAAGACCACTATGACAACCTGGTCGCGATGGACGGCCGGATCGTCCTCGCCGGTGAACACGCGTCCTATTATGGCTGCTGGATGGAAGGCGCGCTGCTTTCGTCGCTCGATGCGATCAAGCGGCTCCACCAGCGGGCTTTGGCGGCCTGAGGGGCGGCTAGAGGAGTGGTTTTCAGCGGGGCGTTTGCGGAACGGGGATGCGAACGAGGCTTGAAGTGGATATGAAACGACCATGAAATCGATCACGATCGCGATTGCCGCCCTGGCGGCGCTTGTTGCGGCCTCGCCCGCGCTGGCGGCGCCCGATCCGGCCAAGGGCAAGCAGGTGTTTGCCCAGTGCGCCGCGTGCCACAAGGCCGATGCGAGCGGACGCAGTTCGATCGGCCCGAACTTGTGGCAAGTGGTGGGCCGCAAGTCCGGCACCTTGCCCGGGTTCAAATATTCGCCCGCGATGACCAAGGCCGGCACGGTGTGGACCGACAAGTCGCTCGACGTTTACCTGGCCGCGCCGCTGACCTCGATGCCGGGCAACCGGATGCCGTTCGCCGGAATCAAGGCGTCCGCTGACCGGCAGAACCTGATCGCCTATCTCAAGACGCTCAGGTAGGACTGCCTGCAGAGCGGAAAGTCGCGGCGGAAATGCAGAACGCCGGGCGCGCGGCTCCCGGCGTTCTGATTGATCGGCGTTCGGATTGAGCGACCGGCTGAGCGATCACCGCCCGAACGATCGCGGAGGATGCGCTCAGGCGGCGGCCCGATCAGTTCGTGGCGACGTGCGAACGGCTCATCGCGGTGGCGGCCATCCGGGTGACGGTGGGCTCAAGGCTCGCGGTCATTTCGCGGCGGCACTGGAAATCCGGCGAAAGGTTGGCTTCGATGCGCTCGGCCGGATTGCAGACGCGTTCGATTTCGCGGGCAACGTCCTTGCGAAACTTGGCGACGGCGGCCGGGTCGGCGAAGTTCACGCCGGCGGTGCTGACCTTGAACGAAACGCTTTCGCGGTCTGCGGCCATGGCGGCCGAAGATCCGAACAGAAGCCCCGCTGCGACAAGCGCGGTGCAGATAGTCTTCATGGCAATTCTCCTGCGAATTTTCTTATTGTTTTGCTGCTTGGTAATGTTGAGGTTGGCAATTCGGCGTCAGGCTTGAACTGTTACCACAAGGGCCATTGTTGCCTGCCAGCGTTCTTGATGCGCTTAACGGCCTAGATAGGCCCTGAAATTGGCCACTTCAAGGCAAAAACACACGCTGCGTCGCGGAATTCCGCCGATTTTCCTGCTGCTGCTGCGAAGGAAGGCGCCGCAGGGCCGTCTGCAGAGGCTATTTATTTCGCAGTCGCGAATAACTGAGTCGAGCTTATGATTACGTTCGGTTTCAAAATTATTACTTGGGAAGCGTTGGCGGCTGTGCCCGGTGCTTGATCAGGCGGTTGCCTGGCGCGCCTTGCGATCGCCGATCGCGGTGGCCAGCGCGGACAGGACGATCAGGCCCGCGCCGCCGAGCGCGGCAACCCCGGGATGCTCATTGAACAGCACGATCCCGACAACGGTGATCAGGGGCAGGCGCAAGTAGTCCATCGGCATCAGCGCGGCCGCGCCCGAGAAGCTCATCGCCTTGAGCATGCAGGCGAAGGCCGCCAGGCTGGCAAGGCCGAGGCCGCCGAGCACCAGCGCGTCGCCCGGTGACGGGACGCGCCACATGAGGGCGGCGGGCGGCGCGGAAAAGAGCACACCGAGCAGGCAGCTCCACACCATGATAACCAGCGGGTTGTTGTCGGCCGCCATCGACTTGATGCTGACGAAGCTCATCGCGAAGAGCAGCGACGAGGCGATCGCCGCGCCTTGCGCCAGGGCCGCGCCGCCGCTTGCCCCGGGTTGAACCATCACCAGCACTCCGCAGAACCCGAGGCCGACCGCGCCCCACTTGATCAGGCTGACCTGTTCGCCGAGCAGCAGCCGGGCGAGGATCACGATCCACAGCGGGCGGGTGAAGGAGAGCGTGGTGGCGGTGGCGAGCGGCAGGTGGGTCGACGCGTAGATCCAGGTGCCGAGCCCGAGCATCGCGCAGACCGAGCGGAACAGCACGATCTTCCAGGTCTTCGTCCGGAACGCGCCCGAGCCGGCCCGGATGATCAGCGGCGAGAGCAGGAGCAGCGCGGACGCCTGCCGCCAGAACAACTGCACCGGGGCCGGCCAGCCGGGGCCGAGCCAGTGGATCAGGACCAGTTCAGTGGTGTTGGCAAAAATGCTCGCCAGCATCCACGCCGGCCCCAGCAGCAGTGCGCGATTGGCAATTGGCACGTCGTTCTCCCGTCGGGCGGGACCATGGCCCGGCACGGCTGCGTATTGGAAGGGGCGGTGGCTGAAAATGATCGCCGCGCCGCGAACAACAGGTGGGTGATGCGCGCGCGGTACTGCCGTTTCGGCGGCCTACATGTAGTCCGCAGCGTCGAGCGGGGCGAGGGCCGGCTGGTCCCACGGATAACGCGCGCCGAACGGCGGCGCGCCGAGCCAGACCCAACCCGCCAGTGCTGCGGCCAGCACCGCGCAGAGCGCCGCACGCCATAGTGGCGCGAGGTGCGGCGGCGCGACTGCTTCGGAAAAGCGGCGGCGGCCGGTGACCATCGGGCGGACGAGATCGTCTTTCCGGACGAAGCGGTAGAACGCGATCGCCGCGAGGTGCAGCACGACGAGGGCGAGGATCAGGTTGAACAGCAGTTCATGCGCTTCGCGGGCGGCTTCGGCGGTGTCCCACGAGACGAGCGAGTTGAGCGGGCCGGATTCGAGTCCGTCGACGTCCTGGGTGACGAGGCCGAGCGCGACTTGCGCGCCGAGCAGGGTGAGCATCGCCATGACGCTCCACCCGCCGAGCGGGTTGTGTCCGACAACCGGCGCCCGCGCGGTCTCGCCCCGCCCCTTGAGATAGTCCAGAATCGCCCGGGGGCCGCGCAGGAAGCCGTCAAAACGCGCGGTGGGGCTGCCGACCAGCCCCCACAGCAGGCGGGTGACGACCAGCGTGAGCATGACCAGCCCGAACGTCTTGTGCAGGCCGAGCCGGCCGCTCTCCGCGCTCCACCACAACAGCGGGAGCAGGACGACGAAGCCCCAGTGGATCAGCCGTACCGGCAGATCCCACAGCTTCACGGGGACGGCGGCCTCACGCATGGGGGCGAATCAGCCGCGCGGCTTGCGGAAGCTGTCGTGGCAGTTCTTGCACGATCCGCCGACTGCCCCGGCGGCGGCCTGGATCTTGGCAAGGTCGGTCCCGGCGGCGGCGGCCTGCAGGCCCTTCGTAGTGTCGACCAGGCGATCCGTGGCGGCGGCAAAATCGGCCGGGCGCGCCCAGATGGCCGCGAGGGCTTCGGTCTTGACGCCGGCTTCCGGGCCGGTGCCCACCGGGAAGTGACCCTTGACCTTGGTTGCCGCAGCCGCGAGCACGTTTGCATTCTTGCGGATGGTCGCGAGGTTCGGGGTGGGCTTCTTGAACTGGTCGAAAGTGCTCTTCATCGCCCGGCCCATCGCCTCGAAGTTATCGTGGCGCAGTTTGAACGCGGGGTGAGGCGCGGCGGCGACGGCAACCATCGCGGTGGCGGGCAGGAGCAGGGCGGCACAGACGGCGAGCTTGGAAAACTGCATGGGCATAGGTTCCTGCACGAGAGGGGCGGGCATGGGCTGTCGCCGTTTCTCGCCGATCCGTCCCGCGCGGTCAACGCGTTCGATTGTCGCGGATTGTGTCAATGTGCCGGATCGCCCGCGCGTGCGCCTCATTGGCGGGCAATGTAGGCGCGCCAGCCGCCGAGCGCGGTGATGTCTTCCGCGCCGACCATCGCGCGCGGTTCGGAGACGAAGCCCTTGACCATCGATCCGTCGGCCAGCGTGACCGTGCCGATCGCCAGCGGCGGCGGAACTTCGGCGACGAACGCGCCGAAGGCGGCCATGTCCAACTCGTAGATTTCGACCTGGATCGGCCCGCCGGTCTGATCGTGGACCAGCGCGGGCTTGAACGGCGGGGTGTAGGTCATCGCGTAGAGCCGGTAGGTCGGCGCGGTTTGCGTCGTGGTGATGTGGACCGCATCGCGCGTGGTGAGCTGCCAGTGCAGCGGCATGCCTTCAAGGTGTGCGCCGACGACGGCCAGTCGGATCTTTTCCACGTGATCTCCAATGTCAAATTCGGGGTTGGGAACGGGAGTGCCCCAGTGCGCCGCCATGTCGAGCAGTGCGCGGTCGGCTCCGGCGGGCGCGAAGAAACTGATCCCGAAGCCGGTGCCGTTCAGACGGAAGCCTGCGGGCACGGCGATGGCGGCCATGTCGAGCAGATTCACGAAATTGGTGTACGTGCCGAAGTGGCTGTTGAGCATGACCGGGTGCGCGAGCAGTTCAGCCACCCGGTAGATGGTAGGCGAAGTCGGCACCGCGAGGGCATCGACCGATTGCCACAGCGCCTCGGCCGCGCGGGCATATTCGAGCAACTGGTATTGGCCGCGAAAGGCCTCGACCGCGCTGACCGCGTTGCCCGAGGCGACGATTTCGCGCACGGTAGGATCAATTTCGCCGGGCCGGTCGCGCAGCATGGCTTCCAGCGCGGCGGTGCGTTCGGCCACCCACGGGCCGTTGTAGAGCAGTTTGGCCGCTTCGAGCAGCGGGGCGATATCGACTTCGACGAGTGTGTAGCCGAGGCCGGCCAGCCGGGCGAGCGCCCGGTCATAGAGCACTTCGGCTTCGAAATCGCTGAACCACGGGCGCTGGGCGGCGAGCGGCACGCCGAGCGTGGTGCCGACCGGGACATCGGCGATCCGGCGCGCATAGACGTCAGCGGGATCGAACCCGGCGGCGATATCGTCGACCAGCGCGGCGTCGGCGGCGTCCGCCGTGAACACGGTGATGCAATCGAGCGAGCGGCAGGCCGGAACCAGGCCGGTCGTGCTCCAGCGGCCCTTGGTGGGCTTGAGCCCGACCAGGCCGTTGAACGAGGCCGGGACGCGGCCCGAGCCGGCGGTGTCGGTGCCGAGCGCGAAAGGTACCAGGCCCGCGCCGACCGCGACCGCCGAGCCGGAGCTGGAGCCGCCGCTGACATAGGCCAGATTGAACACGCAGCGCGGGGCGCCATGGGGGCTGCGGGTGCCGTTGAGGCCGGTGGCGAACTGATCGAGGTTGGTCTTGCCGACCGGAATGGCTCCGGCATCGCACAGGCGCTGGACCACTTCCGCATGGCGTTCGGGCCGATAGGCGAAGGCCGGGCAGGCGGCGGTGGTTTCGAGCCCGGCGACGTCGATGTTGTCCTTCACCGCGAAGGGCACGCCGGCCAGCGGAAGATCCTCTCCGGCGGCCACCCGGGCATCGACCGCGCGGGCCATGGCGAGGAGATCGGCCGGGGCGAAGCGGCTGATCCACGCCTGTGGCTGGATCGCATCGTAGGCTTCGATCCGGGCGAGCGTGTCGCGCGCGACCTGCTCGGCGGAAGTCTGGCCGGAGCGGACAGCTTCGGCGATGGCGCGGGCGGGCGTGGGGGCGGTGGGAGCGATCATGCTCATGCGGGTTCGATCGCCAGGAGCGCGGCACCGGGCGTGACGGGCTGGCGTTCGGCGACGAAGAGCTTGCGAACGATGCCCGCGACGGATGCGTGAACCGGACTTTCCATTTTCATCGCCTCTATTATTGCAATGGTGTCGCCGGCCTGAACTTGCGCTCCTTCGGCGACTGCCCAGGACCACAGCACGCCGCCGAACGGAGCTTCGACTACGTCGCAGCCTGCGGGAACCGCGATTGCGGCGATGGCGGGGGCGGCTGCGGCTTCGCCCTCCAGCGCGGCGATGCGGCTGAATTCGCCGCGCGCTTCCCACTCGGCGCGTTCGGCGGCGAAGGCGGCTTCGCGGGTCTGCTGGAAGGTGGCGATCGAGTCCGCGTGGTCGCTGAGGAACTGGCGGTATTCAGAGAGGCGGAACGTGCCTTCCTCGATCCGGATCGCGCGGCGGCCGAGCGGGAAATCGCGGCGCCATTCGGTCAGTTCCTCGTGCCTGACGGGGAAGAAGCGGATGCGATCGAAGAACCGCAGCAGCCATGGCTTGCCCCCGGTGAAGGCATCGGTCTGGCGCCACGAGTTCCACACCTGGATGGTGCGGCCGAACAGTTGGTAGCCGCCGGGGCCTTCCATCCCGTAGATGCACATATAGGCGCCGCCGATGCCGACCACGTTGGGCGGAGTCCAGGTGCGGGCGGGGTTGTATTTGGTGGTGACGAGGCGGTGGCGCGGATCGACCGGGGTGGCGACCGGCGCGCCGAGATAGACGTCGCCAAGGCCCATCACGAGGTATTCGGCATCGAACACGATCCGCTGCACGTCTTCCGCTGAAGCGAGGCCGTTGGCGCGGCGGATGAACTCGATATTGTCCGGGCACCACGGGGCATCGTCGCGGACCGAGGCGATATATTTGGCGATGGTTTCGTGGATCGCCGGATCGTCCCACGACAGCGGCAACCAGACGGTGCGGCTGGGGATCGCGAAATCGTCGAGGCCGCCGAGGCGCTCCTCGGCTTCTGCCAGCGCGGCGACGAGGCGGGCTTGCGGGAGCAGGCGGCTGTCGTGGTGGATCTGCACCGAACGGATGCCGGGGGTCACGTCGATGATGCCGGGCAGGCCGAGCTTGTCGAGTTCCAGCATCAGCGCGTGGACCCGCAGGCGCAGTTCGAGATCGAGCACGATCGGGCCATATTCGACCAGCAGGTGCTGATCGCCCTGGCGGCGGTAGCAGGCGGCCGGCCGATCGCCGGAGGCGGGGATCGCGTGGAGGATCGGGCTGCCGAGCCCGGCCGGGAGCGGCGCGGATGGCTGGTGCAGGATGCCCGCGATCAGATCGTCCTGTTCGCACAGGGCGGCGGCGGCGCCGGCTTCGCTGACCGGGAGCAAGTGGACGCTATCGCCCGGAGCGAGCTGGCCGAGCTTCCACAAGTCCGCCGCGATCGTCACGAACGGGCAGACGAAGCCGCCGAGCGACGGGCCGTCCGGCCCGAGGATGATCGGCATGTCGCCGGTGAAGTCGATCGCGCCGATCGCATAGGCATTGTCGTGGATATTGGACGGGTGGAGCCCCGCCTCGCCGCCGTCGGCCCGCGCCCACTGCGGCTGGGGGCCGGTGAGGCGCACGCCGGTGCGGCTGGAGTTGTAGTGGACCTTCCACGCCGTCTCGCACAGCATCGCGACATCGGCCGCGGTGAAGAAGTCCGGCGCGCCGTGGGGGCCATAGAGGACGCGGACGGTCCAGTGCCGCGTCGGTTCGGGGAGCGGCAGGGCGGCAGGATCGAGCGGAGCGGTCGTGCGGTCGTGCGCGAGGTGGAGCGCGTCGCCGGCCAGCACCGCGCGCCCGGCGTGGCCGCCGAACCCGCCGAGCGTGAAGGCGGCGCGGCTGCCGAGGAACTTCGGCGCGGCGATGCCGCCCGCAACCAGCAGATAGCCGCGCATCCCGGCGCCCGTGACGCGGCCGATCTGGAGGACTTGTCCGGCGACCACATCGAACGGCTGCCAGCAGGGGACCGGCGCGCCGTCGAGCTTCGCGCCGAACTCGGCGCCCGCCAGGCAGACGCGCGCCGGTGTATCGAACTGGAGGGTCGGCCCGGCGGCGGTGAATTCGAGCCCGGCCGCGCCATCGGCATTGCCGAGCAGGCGGTTGCCGAGCCGGAACGACAGCGCGTCCATCGGTCCTGACGGGGGCACGCCGACATCCCAGAAGCCGATCCGGCCCGGATAGTCCTGCACGGTGGTGGCGGGGCCGCCCGCCAGCACGCGGATCGTCTGCGGATGCCAGGGAATGGTGGCGAGCGCGCCGGTCGAAACATTGCCGCTGGTGAAGACGTCCGAAGCGATGACTTCGCGCAGCCAGTCCAGATTGGTCTCGATGCCGGACAGGCGGGTATCGTCGAGCGCATCCTGCAGCGCGTCGATCGCTGCGGCGCGGGTGGGGGCGGTGACGATCAGCTTGGCCAGCATCGGATCGTAGAACGCCGAAACCTGGCTGCCGGCGGTGACCCAGCCATCGACGCGAGGGCCTGCGGGAAATTCGACTTCGGTGAGCAGGCCGGAACTGGGGCGGAAATCCTGCCCCGGGTCTTCGGCATAGAGCCGGACCTGGATCGACGCGCCCTGCGGGTTTGCCGCGAAGGCATCGAGGAACGCGAAGTCACCGGCCGCGCCGCGCACCATCCATTCGACCAGATCGACCCCGGTGACCTGTTCGGTGACGCCGTGTTCGACCTGCAGGCGGGTGTTGACTTCGAGGAAGTAGAAATCGTCGCGCGCGGGATCGTAGAGGAACTCGACCGTGCCGGCCGAGAGGTAATGCGCGCCCGCGGTCAACCGGACGGCTGCTTCGATCATTGCCGCGCGGGTGGCGGCCGGGAGCAGCGGGGCGGGGGTTTCCTCGACGACCTTCTGGTTGCGCCGCTGGAGCGAGCAATCGCGTTCGCCCAGCGCCACAACGTGCCCCTGTCCGTCGCCGAACACCTGCACCTCGATGTGGCGGGCGGTTTCGACATAGGCTTCGAGGAAAACGCCGCCATTGCCGAAATTGCCCGCGCCAAGCCGCACCACGCTGGCAAAGGCTTCGGCGAGTTCGGCGGACGATCGGCAGATCTTCATGCCGATCCCGCCGCCACCGGCGGTGGCCTTGAGGATCACCGGGTAGCCGATGCCTTCGGCCGCCGCGACAGCCGCCGCCGAGTCGGTCAGCAGACCGGTCCCCGGCGCGAGCGCCACGCCGTGCGCCTCGGCCAGTTCGCGGGCCGAGTGCTTGAGCCCGAAGGCGGTGATGTTGTCGGCGGTCGGCCCGATGAACACGATCCCCGCATCGGCGCAGGCGGCGGCGAATTCGGTGCTCTCCGACAGGAAGCCGTAGCCGGGGTGGATCGCTTCGGCGCCGGTCGCCCGGGCGGCGGCAAGGATCGCCGGGATGTTCAGGTAGCTCTCGGCGGCGGGAGCAGGCCCGATCCGCACCGCTTCGTCCGCCTGGGCGACGTGGAGCGAGCTGGCGTCGGCATCTGAAAAGACCGCGACCGAGCCCACGCCCATCGCCCGCAAGGTGCGGATGATCCGGCAGGCGATCGCGCCGCGATTGGCGATGAGAACCTTGGTGAACATGGGCGGTCCCGGTTTCACCCGGCCACGATCATGCGCACGGGGGTGGGGTTGAAACCGTTGCAGGGATTGTTGATCTGCGGGCAGTTCGAGACGACCACGTCGACATCCATCTCGGCCCGCACATCGACCATCAGGCCCGGGGCGGAGATGCCGTCGACGATGCCGAGCGCGCCATCGGCTTCCACGGGCACATTCATGAAGAAGTTGATGTTCGAGACCATGTCGCGCTTGCCGCGCCCGACCCGGACGTTGGCATCGAGAAAATTGTCGACGCAGGCGTGCTGGCTCTTGGTGTGGTGGCCATAGCGCAGCGTGTTGCTCTCGCAAGAGCAGGCGCCGCCGATGGTGTCGTGATACGCGACGTTCGTGGCGGTGAGCGTCATCATCGGCCGGCCCTCGTTGGAGCGCAGGACCGCGCCTTCCTTCAGGAAGATATTGCCCTGCGCGGCGATGGTGGCCTGCGCGCAATAACGCTCGCCATCGTCGGCGGCGCAATAGACGAGGAAATCGACCGCCTGGTTGCCCTCGACGTCGACGATCCGGAGCGTCTGGCCCTGCATCACGCGGTGCAGCCACGGCGCGCGGGCGGGGACGATTTCATCGTGGACTATGGCTCCGGGGAGCCCTGCAAGTGCCGGATCAGCCATCTGAATTGCGCTCCTTACCTTGCGTGATAATCTTCGGTGTTGAGAAAGGCGCGGGTCGCCTCGGGCGTGGCGCCGCGCACCGGATCGTCGGGCGGCGTGACCGCGCCCTGCCATGCGGTGACGCGCAGCGGGGTGACGCTCCATTGCGCGCGCGGATCGATCGCGTGCGGACAATTCGCCAGCACCACGATCAGGTCCATCTCGGCCCGCAGCAGTACGTGGCGACCCGGTTCGAACGGGCCAATCTGTGGCACGGTCGCGCCATTGGCGGCGATGGCCACGCTCTTGAACAGGTTGACGCAAGGGTGAACGTCCTTGCGGCCGAGCCCGTGCTTGGCGACACCGAGCATGAAGCGGTCGCGCGCGTTGGGATGAGGCCCGTAGTTCTTGCCATCGCCGTATTTCCGGGCGTTCGAGGCTTCGTTCGATGCGCCGCAGAAGGCATCGTGGGTGCCGGCGGTGTCTTCGAGGATCGACATCAGGACGCGGCCCATGTCGGACAGCAGCAGTTTGCCCGCGCCGAGATAGCCGTTCCACTGGACCTTCACCGTATCGGCGACATTGAGCCGTTCGAGCGGGTTTTCGGCGTTGAACACGAGCAGCGAGGCGCAGGCATCGCCGTGCAGGTCGATCAGCCGCAGCCGCGTGCCACGCGCGATCCGGTGTGAGGCATAGCCGCCGGGGGCGACGGTTTCTTCCCATACGACCGCGCCCGGAGCGTCAGCGGCGGTGGCCGGGACGACCGGCATCGCCTCGACCTGCGTGCCTGCCATCGCGCGGGCGTGGGCCTGCGCGGCATAAGGGTCGCCGGTCTGGCTGGGCTGGCTCATCGTGTCTCCTTCGACGAAAGGGGCGGAAGCAGGGCTGCGGTGGTGACCAATTGGCACTGCTGGACGCCGCGAACTTTCCGCAGTGCGTCACAAAGATTGTGCAGGCGCTGTGCGGTGCCCTGAACCAGCAGGACTTCGAGCGACTGGTCATCTTCAAGGAAGATATGCTGGCTGGAAATGGTTTCGGGGATGAAGCCCATCTCGACTTGCGCGAGGGCCTGGCGGATGCGGCCGGATTCGGCCCGGTAGACTAGCGTGATCGTGCCGGCAAGCACGGTTTCCGGCCGTTCACGGGCATTGTGCACGGCCAGTTCCTGGCGGATCAGCTCGGCGATCATTTGTGAACGGTTGGCCACTTCTCGCTCTGAAACCATCGCGTCGAGCTCTGAAAACAGCTCCGCCGGGAGGCTGATGCTGAGCCGGACAAGGGACGGCGCGGGGCCTTGATGAGCGGGGCTGGCCATGGCGGAAACTCCTACATAATATTACGATTCAGGTAAAGAGTAATAAGTTTACCGCAGTGCAGCGCTTGAAAATCAGGCAGCGAGCGCGAGAATGCCTGTTTTTTAGGCAGTATTACGATGCGTCAACTCGATAACACCCGGGATTCCGGCGTGCCAGGAGAATGGCACGAACTTTGCTGGAAAATTTGTGCCAACACGGCACAGCCAATTCCTGAGGGGGAATTCATGAAAAAAATCATCAAGGCCGCTCTTGCCACCACCGTTCTCGCTTCCGCTTTCGCCATCGCCGCTCCCGCATATGCGGAAGACGATGCCGGTCCGATCACGGTTTCGGGCAGCGCGACCATTGCGACCCAATACAGCCTGCGCGGCATTTCGCAGACCGACAACGACGCTGCGATCCAGGGTGGAATCACGATCGGACATGAGTCCGGCCTCTATGTCAGCACGTGGGCTTCGAACCTGGCCGGCTATGGCGACTTCGGCGGTTCGCACATGGAACTGGACCTGATCGCCGGCTATTCCAAGGATATCGGCGGCGTCTCGCTTGACGGCGGCTTCGTCTACTATGCCAATCCCGGCGTCAGCGGCGCCGACTTCTGGGAACTCTACGGTTCGGTCTCGGGCGATTTGGGCCCCGCCAATCTCAAGCTGGGCACATACTGGACGCCGAAGCAGGACTCGCTCGGCGGGCACAATATCTGGGTCTATTCGGACCTGGGCATTGCCATCCCGAACACGCCGATCACGCTGAAGGGCCACGTTGGCTATTCGGACGGCACCACCGGCTACACCCGGGGCGGCGACGTGTTCGACTACAGCTTTGGCGCCGACATCGCCTGGAAGGCCCTGACGCTCAACGTCTCGTTCGTCGGGACGGACATCGGCACGGCTCGCGGCAATGCCTTCTGGGGCGGCGGCGCTGCCTCCGGCCATGACATCACCAAGGGTCGCGTCGTGGCTTCGCTCACCGCCGCCTTCTGATGACGGGGGGACCCGCCGCCGCTTTGCCCTGGCGAAGCGGCGGCGGGGCTGCCCTGCTTACCTGAATGCCTGCTCCAGCCGCGAAAGGTCGCACAAGCACTCATGCGGCTCGTCAACATCAAGCCCGCTCGCGGCGTGCGGCTCCTGATCGCCGCGATCCCGATCCTCGCGGTCCTCATCGTCTATGCGGTCTTCTCCACCGCCCGCGCCGAGGCCAATCCCAACGACAAGGTGCTGCCCACTTTCGTCGCGATGGGTCAGGCTGCCGTGCGCCTGTTCACCGAAACCGATCCGCGCACCGGCGAGATCACCGCGCTGGCCGATACCTCGGCGAGCCTGTGGCGGCTGGCAATGGGAGTCGGCATCGCCACGCTTTCCACGCTCCTGCTCGGCATCGCGCTGGGCGTCGTGCCGCTGGTGCGCGCCGCGCTGGGGCCGATCATAACGATCATCGCCGTGATCCCGCCGATCGCGGTTCTGCCGATCCTGTTCATCGCCCTGGGGCTGGGCGAGGCCTCCAAGATCGCGCTGATCGCGCTGGGCATCGCCCCCTACATGGTGCGCGACCTGGCCGGCCATGTCGCGGGGCTGCCGGCCGAACAATTCGTCAAGGCGCAGACGCTGGGAGCGAGCACCTGGCAACTGACCTTGCGCGTCGCCCTGCCGCAAGCGCTGCCACGGCTGATCGAAAGCCTGCGCCTCTCGATGGGACCGGCGTGGGTGTTCCTGATTTCGGCCGAGGCGATCGCTTCGGACGTGGGGCTGGGCTACCGGATATTCCTGGTCCGGCGCTATCTCTCGATGGATATCATCCTGCCATATGTGGCGTGGATCTCGCTGCTCGCGATCCTGACCGACCTGGCGCTGCAGACGCTCAGCCGCAAGGCGTTCCCCTGGGCGCATGGCGGGGGGCACTGACATGACAGGCGACACTGCGACTGGCGGCCCGCCGGGCGGCGTGATCCTCTCGTTCCGCGACGTGTGGGTTGAATATGGCGACAAGGTCGTGCTCGAACGCGTCGCCCTCGATATTGCCCAGGGCGAATTCGTCTCGGTGGTCGGGCCTTCGGGCGCGGGCAAGAGTACGTTTCTGCGGCTGGTGCTGGGACAGGAAGGCCCGACGCGCGGGCAGATCCTGCTCGACGGAACCGAGCTGACGCCGGAATGCTCGCCCGACCGGGGCGTGGTGTTCCAGCGCTATTCGGTGTTTCCGCACCTGACCGCACTGGGCAACGTGATGTTCGGACTGGAGTGCGCGGCCTCGCCCCTGCTGGGCAAGCTGCTGGGCGGCGCCCGCCGCCGTGCGGCGCGCGAGGAGGCGGTGCGGATGCTCGAAGCGGTGGGGCTCGGGCACAATCTCGATGTCTATCCGGCGCAGATGTCGGGCGGGATGCAGCAGCGGCTCGCGCTGGCGCAGGCGCTGGTCAAGCATCCGCGCGTGTTGCTGCTCGACGAACCGTTCGGCGCGCTCGATCCGGGCATCCGGCTCGACATGCACGAACTGGTCGGCGGGCTGTGGCAGGAGCACGGCCTTACCATCGTGATGGTCACGCACGACATCAACGAGGCGTTCAAGCTGGGCACCCGGGTGCTGGCGTTCGACAAGCGGCGGCACGATCCCCACGCGCCGAACCGCTATGGCGCGACGGCGGTCTATGACGTGAAGCTCGATCGCAAGGCGCGCGAGGCCGGACCGCCGGCGGAACTGGCCGGGGTGGTGACCTAGGGACCGGCTCCTCTTGCCGAGCGGCGGTGCGCCGGAATCCTTATCCGGCAAACCGGAACCGCCCGTGATCGATTGCCAGCCGTTCACTGTTCGCAACGGTCTGGAACAGTGCGCCGCCTTCGGTATGCCAGATGTGAGTATCGAGTTTTTCGCCGGGGTGGACCGGCCGGGAGAAGCGTCCGTGCATGCTGCCGAAGCGGGCGACGTCTCCGTCGCACAGACCCTTGAGCAGCGCGCGGCACGCAAACCTGTATGTCCCAAGGCCGAAGAACACCGGGCGATCGAAGCCATCGGCTCTGGCGATGACCGGATCGGTGCCATGCGGGTTGCGATCGCCGAGCAGCCGGAAGATCAGCGACTGGCCCGGCGGGATCGGCAGCGACACGATGCGGTCCGGCTCCCGCGCGGGCCGGGTCCACGGCTGTTCGTCGGCGGGGCTGCGTGGACCGCCGAAGCCGCCCTGGCCGCGCACGAACAGGCCCGTGCGCGAGGTGCCGAGCAATTCGCCGGTATCGGCCATCGTCACGCGCGTTTCGGTGACGCAGAGCGCGCCCGAACCCTTGTCGAAGATGCCGATCATCACCTGGCTGAGATCGACCGTGCCGCTCGTCGGGATCGGCCGGGCCAGCGAAATGGTCTGCTCGCCATGGACCAGACCGATCGGATATCCGTCCCAGTCGCGCGGGGGAAACCCCAGTTCCTTGATCCAGTCACCCTTGAGAAACATCTGCGTCATGAACGAGGGGATGACCTGCTGCGTCAGCCCTTGCGTGTTCTCGGTAGTGAACTGGAGTTCTTCAAGCGGTGCGCTGAGCCCGGCGCCGACGCCGATCGCGTAAAGCAGCGCCCGGTCTGCATCCCAACTGAAAGTGCCGGTTTCCAGCACTTTGCCCACAAGGTGATCGAATTTTCCCATCGTCTTACTGGTTGAAACCCCCGGTTAAGTGTCGTGCATGACCCTCGTTTGATCGTCGTGCCTGCGCGATAGCCTTGCGGGAAATCAATTCGCAAAGGAAATTCGGCCGTCTGAAGCCGTTTCGGACCGGCCGCGAGCGCGTTGCCGACCGGCCGATTAATGTGCCATAGCTGTCACACCAAGCATGACCGATCGCGCAAATCGCGACGGCAGGGGGAGAATTCGGACATGACAGCCGTGAAAATCAGCGATTCGGCCGCGACCGGCACACCGGTGGGCGAAGCCTTGCGGGTGACGGGCAGCGACGCGGTGCAATGGGACGACAGTTGCGATCTGCTGGTGGTGGGGGTCGGCCTGGCCGGAGCCAGCGCCTGCCTGCGCGGTGACGAACTGGGCCTCGATACGATCGCGGTCGACCGGTTCTGCGGCGGCGGCGCCAGCGAACTGAGCGGGGGCGTGGTCTATGCCGGTGGCACGCATGTTCAGGCCGAGCTTGGCATCGAGGATTCGACCGAGAACCTGTACAATTATCTCGGCTATGAAACCGGCTCGCTGATTTCGGAGCCGACCTTGCGCAAGTTCTGCCAGGACAGTCCCGGCCTGATCACCTGGCTTGAGTCCTATGGCGTGCCGTTCGGCGGACCGGTCGCGCTGCGCAAGTGTTCCTATCCGCCCAAAGGCCATTATCTCTATTATTCGGGCAACGAAACCACGCCCGACGGCAAGGCCCGGGCCACGCCCGCGCCGCGCGGACATCGTGCGCTGCCCACGTTCAAGACCAAGGAGCGTTTTTCGGGCGTGTTCATCATGACCCGGTTGAAGGCCGCGATCGCGGCGGCCCGCAATATCCGGACGATGTATCAGTCTTCGGTCCGGCGGCTGGTCATCGATGCGCGCGGGCAGGTGATCGGGGCGGAAGTGTGGCAAATGCGCCCGGGCTCGCTGGCGGCGCGGCTGCACCGCCGGGCCTATCTGATGGGACGGCCGCTGACGCTTGAGGCTTTGGGCATCAACGGGCCGCTGTGGCAGATGGTCGCCCGGCTGGAGCGCAAATATGCCCGGCCGAAGCTGGTGCGGGCCTGCAAGGGCGTGGTGCTGAGCGCCGGGGGGTTCATTCACAACAAGGCGATGATGGATCGCCACGCACCGCTTTACGAGGACGTGTTCCACCAGGGCACGCAGGGCGACGACGGCTCGGGCATCCGGCTCGGCGTTTCGGCGGGCGCGGTTACCACCCAGATGGATACCATATCGGCCTGGCGCTTCGTCAGCCCGCCGTATGACTGGCCCAAGGGCATCATGATTTCGCCCGAGGGCCGCCGCTTCACCAACGAGGAGCAATATGGCGCGCGGGTCAGCCGGGGCATGTACGAGAAGGCTGGCGGCAAGGCCTGGCTCGTGCTCGATCAGGCGATGGTCGATAGCGGCCTGGCCGACGTTGCGACCGGCGAATTGCAGGATTACCAGACGATGACCGCCAAGGCCTGGTTGCGCGCGGCCAAGAAGGCGGATTCGATTGCCGGACTGGAACAGGCAATCGGCGTTCCGGCCGGTTCGCTGCAGGGCGAAGTGCGCGCCTATAACGATGCGATTGCTGCGGGTGAAACCGACCCGCAAGGCAAGTCTGACGCGATGCGCGCGGCGCTGGTGAAGGCGCCGTTCCATGCGCTCGACATTTCGAACAAGCTGGTTGCGCCGGTCGCCGCGCTGACGATGGGCGGCCTGTCGGTCGACGAGGCGACGGGCGGCGTGGTGGGCGAGGACGGCGCGGTGATTGCCGGGCTCTATGCTGCCGGGCGCAACGCGACGGGGATGTGTTCGAACGAATATATCAGCGGCCTGTCGCTCGCCGATTGCGTCTGGTCGGGCCGGCGCGCGGCCGAAGCGGCCCAATAATGCAAACCGGCCCCGGCGCGCTGGCGCCCGGGGCGGGGCCGGAGCATGTTTGCCCGGCGCGTGCGAGTTTTCCGTGGGCCGCCCAGAGGAAGTTTTCGGGCTCGCAACGC
>VMTF01000057.1 GCA_013791705.1 Sphingomonadales bacterium
TCGCCGCGCGTGAACGGTTCGAGCATGCGGGCGATCTGGTCGTCCGGAATGCCGGGGCCGTCGTCGGTGAGGCGGATCACGGCCGTGGGCTCCTCGCGCGTGAGCGAAACGTGGGCAGTGCCGCCATAGCGCAGCGCGTTGTCGATCAGGTTGCGCAAGCCCCGGCGGACCCAGGTGGGCCGCAGCGGCAGGACGGCGCGGACCGTATCGCCCAGTTCGACCGGCTCGCCCATGTCCTCGTATTCCTCGACCACGGAGGCGACCAGCGCCGAAAGCTCGGTCAGTTCGTGCGGGTCGCTCGGGCGGCCGACCCGGGCGAGCGAGAGGATATCGTCGAGCGAGCGGGTGATGTCCTCGATCGTCGCGGCCATGCGGGCGCGTTCGGTCTCGTTCTCGACCGATTCGATGCGGACCCGCAGCGCCGCCAGCGGCGTCTTGAGATCATGCCCGATCGCGCCGAGCATCACGTCCTTCTCATCGAGCAGGGCGACGATGCGCGCCTCCATCGCATTGTGCGCGGCGATCAGGCGGGCGACATCCTCGGGGCCTTCAGGTTCGAGCCGGCCGTCCGGATCGCGCGTATCGGCGAACCGTTCGAACCGGGTGGTGAGCGCGGCGAGCGGGCGGGTGATCCGGCGCAGCAGCAACCACATCGCGCCGACCAGCACGCCGTAGATCAGCAGCGTCTGGACAAACAGCGTGCGCAGCATGAGCCTTTCGGCCGGCGGCACGAACACGCGCGCGACCATCCACGATTCCGCGTTCTGCAGCCGGACGGCGGCGATCAGCACTTCTCCCGGCGGCGCGCGGTCCGGATCGCGGGCGAGGCGGCGCGCCAGCCGGGCTTGCGCGGCCGGATCGTCCTTCACCGACCGGCGAAAGACCGCTGCTTCGGCAACGGGAATGTCCTGCTCGGCCAGGGTCTGCTTGAGCTCGGCTTCCTCGGCCACTTCGCGCCGGTCGCCCGGGCGCCAGGGCGAGGCGGACGCCCGTTCGATCCGCGCGCCTTCGCGCAGCGGCGGCGGACCGTGCATGTGGTGGCCGGACGGCATTTCGCCGCGCGGGCGTGGGGGGCGCTCATCGCCGGGCCCCGCGCGCGTGGCGACGGCGAGGCGGAAGGCGGCGGTGTGGACCAGCGCGCCCTCGATCCGTTCGTGTTGCGCGCGATAGAGCAGCAGCGCGCCGACCCCCTGGGCGAGGAACAGCGCCAGCGCGATTGCCAGCAGAACCTGGCCCCTCAGGCTTTTGGGCCAGAAGAAGGCAAGCATCGGCGGCAGAGTCACGAAGGGCCGGACTGGGGCGGCAGCGGACGGCGGCGGACATCGGCGGCGAGCGTATAGCCGCCGCCCCACACGGTCTGGATCAACTGGGGATTTTTGCTGTCGACCTCGATCTTGCGGCGCAGACGGCTGACCTGGTTATCGACCGCGCGGTCGAACAGGTGCGCCTCTCGCCCCTGGACCATTTCGAGCAGGCGATCACGATCGAGCACCTGGCGGGGATGTTCGAGAAAGGCCACGAGCAGGCGGAATTCGGCCGAGGAAATCGCGACGACCGCGCCTTCCGGGTCGATCAGGCGGCGCTTGAGCGGATCGAGCGTCCAGCCTTCGAAGGCAAAGGCCTCATCCTCGCCCGGCTCGGTCGGCACGCGCGATGCGCGGCGCAGCACCGAGCGGATCCGGGCGACGAGTTCGCGCGGTTCGAACGGTTTGACCACATAGTCGTCGGCGCCGATTTCGAGCCCGACGATGCGATCGGTCGCCTCGCCGCGCGCGGTGAGGAAGATCGTGGGCAACTGGCGCGCTTCGACGAGGTGGCGGCACAGCGACAGGCCGTCTTCACCCGGCATCATGATGTCGAGCAGCACAAGGTCCGGCGTTTCGTCGCGCAAGTGGCTGCGCGCCTCGGCGGCGCTGGCGGCCTGCGCAACGGTGAACCCCTGGCGCGAGAGGTACTCGGCCAGGGGCTCGCGCAGCGCTGCTTCGTCATCGACGACGAGCAGTCTGATCGGGGCTGTTTCGGTCATGGCGCCATTCATGGCAATTCCCGGCCGGGATCAGTTGGCCGGGGCCGGAGTTGCCGGCATGTTGCCCCGCTTGCCGCGCCATTCCTGCATGTGGGCCCGGTAGGCGGCGCGCCGTTCGTCCTTGGTCACCTTGCCGTCTCGGTTGGCATCGGCTGCGTCGAAGCGCTTGAGCGCGCCGGCGATGAACTCGTCGCGGGTAACCGTGCCGTCAGAGTTCGCGTCCATGGCACCAAGCATGCGTTCGCCGCGGTGGCCCATCTTGCCGTCGCCCCAACCTTGACCATGGCGGCCCATCTTGCCGGGTCCGCCACGTTCGGCCCTGGGCTTCATGTGGGCAGCGGTGAACTCGTCCCTGGAGATCGTGCCGTCATTGTTGCTGTCCATCTGGTCGAAGTGCTGGCCGATCTTCGCCGTGCGGTCGGCCTGATCGAGCTTGCCGTCCTGGTTGACGTCGTGCTGGTCGAACATCGCGGCGGCCTTGGCCTGGGCTTCAGCGCGGGTCACGGTGGCGTCACCCATCGGATCGGCCATCATCCGGTGCTGTTGCGCATAGGCGGCTCCTGCCGCCACGCCGCCGAGGGCCAAGGCTGCGGCACTGAGTGCGAGGGTAAAACGCTTCATCTGATTTCTCTCCAATTGCGATGGAAATCGCCGGTACCGGGGCAGGGGAGGGAGGGAACCCATCGGCACCGGCGACTTCCTGATTGCTGTCTAGGCGAGGCGTGTCGCGCGATTATGCCGGATCACTGGAGTTTTGTCGCGAATTGTCGCCCTCCGGCGGGGCTATTCAGCGGTGGGCAAGAAAAGCGGCGCGCACTGTTCCTCAAGCCACGCGCGGGCATCGCCCGTCACTTGCGGCCCGACGATTTCCAGCACCTGCGCGTGATAGGCGTTCCACCAGGCGATTTCGCCGGGCTCAAGGATCGCGGTATTGAGCAGGCGCCGCTCGATCGGCACGTGGGTGAGCGTTTCGAAGCCGAAAAATTCGCCCTCCGCGCCGACGATCTGCCGTTCTTCGACCAGCAGCAGGTTTTCGATGCGGATGCCGAATGCGCCGGTCTTGTAATAGCCCGGCTCGTTGGACAGGATCATTCCGGGCAGCAATTCCTGCTCGGCGCTGCCGGTATTGCGCGAAATCCGCTGCGGCCCTTCGTGAACCGAGAGGAAGCTGCCGACGCCGTGGCCGGTGCCGTGGGCATAGTCGATCCCGGCGTGCCACAGGAACTGGCGGGCGAGCGTATCGAGCTGGCTGCCGAACGCGCCCTTGGGGAAAATCGCCCGGTCGAGCGCGATATGGCCCTTGAGCACGCGGGTGAACCGATCGGACACTTCGGCCGGGGGTTCGTCCGGCCCGATCCACACTGTGCGGGTGATGTCGGTGGTGCCATCGGGATATTGCCCGCCCGAATCGACCAGATAGACGCTGCCCGGTTCGAGCGTGCGACAGGTTTCCTCGCTGACCCGGTAGTGGACGATCGCGCCGTTGGGGCCGGCGCCGGAAATCGTATCGAACGACAGATCGCGCAAGTCGCCGGCCTCGCGGCGGAACTGGTGGACCTGCTCGGCCGCGGCGATTTCGCTGACCGTGCCGGTGGGCGCGGTGACCGCGAGCCAGTGGAGGAAGCGGACCATCGCCGCGCCGTCGCGGGCCTGCGCGGCACGCTGGCCGGCCTGTTCGACCGCGTTCTTGAGCGCCTTGGGCAGCACCGTGGGGTCCGGCAGGGCGACCACTTCGGCCCCGCCCTGCTCCAGTGTTTCGAAGATCGCCGCGACCGCGCGTTCGGGATCGGCGGCGACCCGCATGCCGGAGAGCGCCTGCAGCGCGGCAACGAATTCTTCGCGCGGGCGGATCGTCACCTCGCCGCCAAGATGCGCGCGAAGCCCGGGCGTGACCTTTTCAGGCGCGATGAACAGTTCCGCCGTGCCGCCCGCATGGACGATTACGAACGAGAGTGCGACCGGGGTGCGTTCGATATCGCTGCCGCGGATGTTGAGCAGCCAGGCAATCGAATCGAGTGCCGAGATCACCACTGCGCCCAATTTCTGTTCGGCGAGCCATGCGGACACGGCGGCGCGCTTGGCCGCGCCCGGCTGGCCGGTGAACGCATCCGGGTGAACCAGCGCCGGGGCATCGGATGGCGCCGGGCGGTCGCTCCAGATCGCGTCGACCGGGTTCGCCGCTACCGCCACCAGGCTCGCGCCGCGCGCGGCCAGCGCCTTGGCTGCGGTTTCGGCCCAGCGCTTGCCGTGGAGCCAGGCATCGTAGCCGATCCGCGCGCCTTCGGGCGCCTGTTCGCCCAGCCACCTGGCCACGGTTGTCTGCGGCACGGATTCGTAGGCGTAGAGCCGCCCATCGACCTGATCGCGCACTTGCAGGGTATAGCGCCCGTCGACGAAGATCGCGGCCTTGTCCTTGAGCACGGCCACCGTTCCGGCCGAACCGCCAAACCCGGTCAGCCAGGCGAGGCGCTGGGCATAGCCGCCGACATATTCGCTCATGTGTTCGTCCGAGATCGGGATGACGAAGCCATCGAGGTTCTGGCGGACCAGTTCCTTGCGCAGGGCATCGAGGCGGGCTTCGGCGGTGTTCATGAGCATGGCGATGTGGGCCTCTTGGGCTGTCCGGCTTGCGGAGGGTAGGCACCCAACATAGAGGCGGGGGATGGCTCTTAACACCCCCCCGATCGCCGCGAAGAAACCGCACAGCGTTACGCACCACGGAATCACCGTGACCGACGATTATGCCTGGCTGCGTGATCCGGGTTATCCGGAGGTGACCGACCCGGCGGTGCTCGCCCATCTGGAAGCCGAAAACGCCTGGTTCGAGGCGCGCATGGCGCCGCACAAGGAGCGCGTCGAGCATCTGTTCACCGAGATGCGGGCGCGGATCAAGGAAGCCGACAAGTCGGTGCCGCAGAAGGACGGCGATTACCTTTACTGGATCGAGTTCGAGGAAGGGGCCGAATACAAGAAGTGGTGGCGCAGGCCAGTCGCGGCCGGGGACGATGCGAGCGCTGACGAACTGATCCTCGATGAAGTCGCGCTGGCGGCGGGCAAGGACTATTTCCGGCTTGGTGCGCTGTCGGTCTCGAAGGACGGGCGGCTGCTTGCCTATGCGATCGACGACAACGGCTCGGAGCGGTTCACTGCCCGGATCAAGGATCTGGCTACCGGCGAGCTGCTGCCCGACGAAATTCCGGGCACGCTTTCCGCCCTGGTGTGGGTCTCCGGCGACAAGGCGCTGGTCTATTCGCTCGCCAACGAGAACTGGCGGACCGACAACGCGCGGCTGCACTGGCTGGGCCAGCCCGTTTCCGGCGACGTTGAACTCTATCATGAGGACGATGAAGGCTTCCGCGTCGGGTCCGGGCTCTCGGCCGACGAGCAGTGGCTGGTGATCGGCTCCAGCGACCACGAGACCAGCGAAGTCCGGCTGGTGCCGGTCGGCGATCCGCTGGCCGCGCCGCTTCTGGTCAAGCCGCGCGAGGCGGGGGTGGAATACGATGTCGATGTGCGGGGCGACACGCTGTTCGTCCACGCCAACGATACGCACGAGAACTTTCGCCTCGCCACCGCGCCGCTGGCGAGGCCGGGGGACTGGACCACGCTGATCGAAGGTTCCGACGCGTTTTACCTGACCGGATTCGAGCTGTTCAAGGACTTTTACGTGGTCGAAGGGCGGCGGGCCGGGCTCGATCAGATCGAAATCCGCCATTACGACGATCCGGCGCGGATCGAGCCGATCGTGTTTCCCGAAGCGAGCTATGACGCGGGGCTGGGCGACAATCCCGAGTGGGACACGCAGGTGCTGCGGCTCGGCTACGAATCGATGGTCAGCCCGGCGACGGTCTATGACTATCACGTGGGCGAGCGGCGGCTCGAAGTGCTCAAGGTCCAGGAAATCCCCTCGGGCTACGATGCTTCGCTCTACGTCACCGAGCGATTGGAAGTGCCGGCGCGCGACGGCACGCCGATCCCGGTGAGCGTGGTGATGCGCAAGGACCGGGCGCCGGGCGGCCCGCTGCATCTATATGGCTACGGCGCCTACGGCATCGCGATCCCGCCGGGCTTTTCGACCACCCGCCTCAGTCTGGTCGATCGCGGGTTTGCCTATGCGATCGCGCATATCCGCGGCGGCGACGACATGGGCCGCGCGTGGTACAAGGCGGGCAAGCTGGAGCGGCGGCCCAACACGTTCACCGATTTCGTCGATGTGGCCGAAGCACTGGCGCAGCGCGGATATACTGTGCCCGGCCGGATTTCGATCTCGGGCGGGTCGGCCGGCGGGGAACTGATGGGCGCGGTGCTCAATTCCGATCCACACCTGTGGGGCGCGGTCGTCGCCCATGTGCCGTTCGTCGACGTGCTCAACACAATGCTCGACGAGACCCTGCCGCTCACCCCCGGCGAATGGCCGGAATGGGGCAATCCGATCGAGGACAAGGCGGCCTTCGCGCTGATCCACAGCTACAGCCCCTACGATCAGGTCAAACCCGGCGCTTTTCCGCCGCTGCTGGTCACCGCCGGGCTAAACGATCCGCGCGTGACCTATTGGGAGCCGGCCAAGTGGGTCGCCCGGCTGCGCGAGCTGAAGACCGATGACAACGAGCTTCTGCTCAAGACCAACATGGGCGCGGGCCACGGCGGCAAGTCCGGCCGGTTCGAGTCCTTGCGCGAAACCGCCGAGGAGTTCGCCTTCATCCTGTGGCAGCTCGGCGTTCCGGAATGAGCAATCGCCACGCCATGACCTTCATCGCCGGCCCCGGGCACATCGACGTGCTTGGCCATGTGAACAACGTGGTGTGGGTGCAGTGGATGGAAACGCTCGCCACCGCGCACTGGGACGCGGTTTCGCCCCCGGAGCACAAGGCGAAATATATCTGGGTCGTCGTCCGTCACGAGGTCGATTATCGCGGCAATATCAAGCTGGGCGAGAGCGTGAGCGGCGAGACGTTCGTTCCGGCCGGGCCGAGCGGAGCGCGGTTCACGCGCCACTTTTCCTTCCGCACCGGCGCGGGCAAGGAAATCGTCTCGGCCAAGACGACCTGGGCGCTGCTCGACAAGGCTTCGGGGCGATTGCTGCGGGTTCCGCCCGAAGTCGCCGCGCCGTTCATGGCCTGAACCGTCAGTCGAGGACTTCGGCGGCCGGGACGAAGTGATAGCCCAGTTCGCGCGCGACGGCCTCGCACGTTACCTGGCCGGCATGGACGTTGAGGCCGCGCGCCAGATGCGGATCGATCCGCAGCGCTTCCTTCCAGCCGAGATCGGCGATGCGCAGGGCATGGGGCAGGGTGACGTTGTTGAGCGCATAAGTGCTGGTCCGCGCGACCGCGCCGGGCATGTTGGCCACGCAATAGTGGACGATCCCGTCGACCACGAAAGTCGGCGCGTGGTGAGTGGTTGCGTGACTGGGTTCGAAGCAGCCGCCCTGATCGATCGCGACATCGACCAGCACCGCGCCGGGCTTCATGCCGCCCAGCATCTCGCGGGTGACCAGCTTGGGCGCGGCGGCGCCGGGCAGCAACACCGCGCCGATCACGAGGTCTGCCTCGCAGATCATCTGCCGGATGTTGGCCTGATTGGAAAAGCGCGTCTTGGCGCGGCTTTCGAAGTGGATGCCGAGCCGTTCCAGCACTTCGGGATCGCGATCGAGGATCGTGACATCGGCGCCGAGGCCGACCGCCATCTGCGCCGCGTTGAACCCGACCACGCCGCCGCCCAGCACCACGACCTTGCCCGGCATCACGCCCGGTACCCCGCCCAGCAGCACGCCGCGTCCACCGTTGGCCTTTTCCAGCGCGGTCGCCCCGGCCTGAATCGACATGCGCCCCGCGACCTGGCTCATCGGCTTGAGCAGCGGGAGGCTGTGGCCGTGGTGGTGGCTGGGGCCGGTGACGGTCTCATAGGCGATCGCGGTGACGCCCGAGCGGACGAGGTCGGCGGTCTGCTCGGGATCGGGGGCGAGGTGGAGATAGGTGTAGAGGATCTGGCCCTCGCGCAGCAGCGCCCGTTCCGAGACTTGCGGCTCCTTGACCTTCACCACCATCTCGCAGCGGGCAAAGACCGTCGCGGGATCGGGCGCGATGATCGCCCCGGCCGCTTCATAATCGCTGTCTGCGGCGCCGATGCCCTGTCCGGCGCCGGTTTCGACCAGCACCTCGTGGCCGCGAGCGCGCAGTTCGCCGACACTTTCCGGGGTCAATCCGACCCGGTACTCGTGGTTCTTGATCTCGCAAACGGTGCCGACGCGCATGGGCGATGCTCCTTGCGCAGCTAGTTAGGAACGCCAACGCACCTGCACAATAACCGCGCGCTCCGGCAAGCTGTACGCTTTTTTGTTGGGCCGGGCGGAATTACTGTGATTACCTCCGTTCCGGAACCAACGAAGAGGGGGAACGGGAAATGACCTTCGGCGAATCCATCACCACATGCCTGACCAAATTCGTCACCTGGCAGGGCCGGGCCTCGCGTTCGGAGTTCTGGTATTTCTGGCTGTTCAGCATTCTCTGCTATCTTGGTGCGATGGTGATCGACCAGATCCTGGGCACCACGTTCGATTTCATCGATCCGGAAACGGGCATCGAACGGAGCATCGGCTATGGCTTTGCCTATATTCTGGTGGCGCTGGGCCTGTTCCTGCCGGGCCTTTCCGCGATGGTGCGCCGGTTGCACGATACGGATCGTTCGGGCTGGTGGTACTGGATCATTCTGGTGCCGCTGATCGGCGCGATCGTGCTGCTGGTGTGGCTTTGCTCACGCGGCACCGCCGGCACCAACCGTTTCGGGTTCGATCCCCTGAACGGCGATATTTCGCTGACATTCAATTGATTGCAGTTGGCCGCTGACCCGCGCCGTTGGGCCGGGTTGAGCGGCGCCCGGTCAGAGCGGGTTGCCGTCGCTGTCGCGATAGATCTCGCGGCGGCCGACGTGGTTGGCCGGGCCGACCAGTCCGTCCGCCTCCATCCGTTCGATCCATTTCGAGGCGGTGTTGTAGCCCACGCCCATCTGGCGCTGAATCCAGCTTGCCGAGGCCTTCTGGCTTTCGAACACGAGCTGGCAGACCTGCCGGTACTTGCGTTCTTCCGGCGCGTCCGATGCGGTCGCGTCGAGGTCGTCGAAGCCGAACGGCGAATCTTCCGGCTCGTTGGTGACCGAATCGACATATTCGGGCTTGCCCTGGCCGCGCCAGAAATCGGCGATCTTCTCGACCTCCTCGTCCGAAACGAACGGCCCGTGGACGCGCTTGATCGGGTCGGTATTGGGCTTGTAGAGCATGTCGCCCTTGCCGAGAAGCTGCTCGGCCCCCTGTTCGCCCAGGATCGTACGGCTGTCGATCCGGCTGGTCACCGCGAAGCTGATGCGGGTCGGCAGGTTGGCCTTGATCACGCCGGTGACCACGTCGACCGAAGGGCGCTGCGTCGCCATGATCAGGTGGATGCCGGCCGCGCGGCTCTTTTGCGAGAGGCGCTGGATCAGGACTTCGATCTCCTTGCCGACCGTGACCATGAGGTCGGCCAGTTCGTCGACGATGATCACGATCTGCGGCAGGACCGTATAGTCGAACTGGTGTTCCTCGAACAGCTCCTCGCCGGTATCGGGATCGAACCCGATCGCGATCTTGCGGCCGAGCGGCTTGCCCTGGGCGATGGCCGCGCGGACCTTGTCGTTGAAGCCGGAGATGTTGCGGACGCTGATCTCGCTCATCATGCGATAGCGCCGCTCCATTTCCTCGACCGCCCATTTGAGCGCGCGCACCGCCTTGGCCGGTTCGGTCACCACTGGCGAGAGCAGGTGCGGGATGTCGTCGTAAGTCTTGAGTTCGAGGACTTTGGGATCAACCAGGATCAGCCGGCACTGCGCCGGGGTGAGCCGATAAAGCAGCGAAAGCAGGATGCAGTTGAGGCCCACCGACTTGCCCGAGCCGGTCGTGCCCGCGACCAGCAGGTGGGGCATCGCGGCAAGATCGGCGACGATCGGTTCACCAGCGATGTCCTTGCCGAGGATGATCGGCAGCAGCGCCCGCGACCCGGCGAATGTTTCGCAGGCGACGATTTCCTTGAACGAGACCATCTGGCGATCGGCATTGGGCAGTTCGATGCCCATCACCGTGCGGCCGGGGATCGCCGAAACGCGCGCGGAGATCGCGCTCATGTTGCGGGCGATGTCGTCGGCCAGGCCAATCACCCGGCTGGCCTTGATGCCCGGCGCGGGTTCGAGTTCGTACATCGTGACGACCGGACCGGTGCGCACCGCGGTGATCTCGCCCTTGACGTTGAAATCGTCGAGCACGGTTTCGAGCAGGCGCGCGTTGCGTTCGAGAGCGAGCTTGTCGATCTTGCGCTGCGAATTGGGCAGCGGATCTTCCAGCAGGTCGATCGGCGGCAGTTCGAAGGTGTCGAACAGATCGCCCTGACGGGCCCCGCCGGACAATTGCGCAGGCCGGGCCGGGCGGGAAGGATCGGAGATTTCCGGCGCGCGGCGCGGTGCGGGGGCATCGGAGGTGGCGGGGTCGGCCGCCTGCTTTTCCTCGCGCACTTTTCTGGCCTTGGGCGCGACCAGGCCCTGGAACTGCGCCGGAGTGGGCAGCACCGCGCGGCGGCGCAGCAGGCGCGGTACGGTCAACAGGCTGGCCCAGTCGAGCATCATCAGGCGTCCGGCAAGTACGCTTCCGGCGCCCAGGCAGGCGAGCGCGGCGGCCAGGATCGCCCAGCTCTGCATGGCTTCGGGCAGAAATTCGGCGCCCGCCCGGATCGCCTTCGCGCCGAGCAGGCCGGTGAGCCCGCCCATCGAGGCGGGCAGCGTGCCGCCGGGCGCGGTGAAGGCGAGGCTGAACACGGTCCCGAGCAGACTCATCGCCACCAGCAGCGTCAGGGGTCCGCGCCACCATGCGCGCCGTCCAGGGCCGCCTTCCGCTCCGGCTGCGTCGTCGTCGGTATCCGTGTCCTCTGCGTCCGCGAGGCGCCACAGCTTGCGTCCTGACACGAACAGCAGCGGCACCAGCAGCACCGCGACCACGCCGAACAGGAACAACGCCTGATCCGCCGCCCACGCGCCGGTCGCGCCCATCCAGTTGAGCACCGCGCCATCGGCCGCGGCAGTGGAGGCCGAAGGATCGGTCTGATGATAGGACGCCAGCGCGAGCGCAAGGAACAGCGCCGCACCGAACAGCACCAGCGCGCTGCCCATTTCCGCGAAACGCCGAACCGAACGGCGAAAGACCGCGCGCCAGCTTGCGCCCGCTGCGGTGCGCCGCGCAGAACCTGCGCTGCCAATTACCTGCGTTGCCATCGGCGTTACGCCCTTTCCCTCCGACTGGCCCTTATAATGCGCCTTCCGATGACTCGCCGTCAAGAATCCTTGGGAATCCGGTGCTTTTTTGGCGCCCGGCCGTCGATTGCGGCCCATGCCAGGCCCGGCAAGCGGCGCGCGGACGCGGCATTCATGCCGCCCAGCGCGATCACCGGGGCCGGCGCGCGGCAGGCGAGGAGCAGGAACCGGAGCGGACCCAGGGCGCGCCCGCCGGGGTGCGAACGGGTGGGAAAGGCGGGCGACAGCAGCACCGCGTCGGCCCGGGCGCGCCGTGCCGCACCCAGTTCGCGCAAGCTGTGGGCCGTGACCA